>JBBIJJ010000142.1:0-9210 GCA_037446035.1 Burkholderiales bacterium | reverse complement strand
TGAAATATCCGGGCTAGCTGTCCTCCAGCACGTCCGCCCCCGGCGGCGGCGTGAAGCGGAACTGCGCAGGATCGACTTTCGGATTACGCTCGACCTTGGAGAAGCGCAGTAGCGAAACCTGGCCGAAGCCGTCCGTAAGCTGCATCGCGAGCGGCAACCCATCGCGAAATCCGATCTCGATGCGCTCGAATGGCGAGTCCTTGGCGCGCGGCTTGGCGACGATCCACTCGAGCCCGTCGCGGCTGCCGCCGTCGGTCACTTCGAATTCGTTTTCGAACGCGTCGGAGCCGAACAGGATCGACGCCGGGCTGGCAGGGATCGCGCCGGCGAGCTTCTTGACCGTGACCTGGTTCAGGTCCTTGTCGTAGAGGAACAGCCGGTCGCCGTCGGCGACGATGGTCTGCTCGTAGGGCTTGTCGTAGACCCAGCGGAACTTGCCGGGGCGCTGGAACACGAAGCGGCCAGTGGAGTTCTGCGCGGCAGTGCCGGCGCGGCTGGTCACGCGCTGCGCAAACTCGCCGCGCGCGGTCTTGGTCTGCGACAGAAAGCTGCGGAGCTGGTCGACCGCGGTGGCGTGGGCGGGCGCGGCGATGGACAGACCTGCGCACAGAGCGAGTGCGGAGATCCCCCGCTGCGCCCAGGATGACAAGGCTGCCCTCGGCTGCCACAGGTCATTCCGAGCGAAAGCGAGGAATCCCGGCCGCTCGCGACATCGAGATCCCCCGCCGCGCTCGGGGTGACAAGGCCGCGCTCGGCTGCCCGGCGCCACTTGGAGCGAAAGCGAGGAATCCCGGCCGCTCGCGACGTCGAGATCCCTCGCTGCGCTCGGGATGACAATCAGTGACACCTCCTGTTGACAGCGGCGCAAGCGCTCGGGTTGACAGCGAGGCAAGCGCCCGCGTTGACAGCGAGGCAAGCGCTCGGGCTGGCAGCGAAGGGGCGCTCGGGTGGATGCGGGACAGGGCGCATCACGCCTCGCGGTTGGGCACGAGGATCTCGCGGTTGCCGTTCGGTTGCATCGGGGAAACGAGGCCGGCCTTTTCCATGTCTTCCAGCAGGCGCGCGGCGCGGTTGTAGCCGATGCGCAGATGGCGCTGCACCAGCGAGATCGACGCGCGCCTGTTCTTGACGACGATCTCGACGGCCTGGTCGTACAACGGATCCGCCTCCGCTACCGGTTGACCGTCACCGCCCGCACCAGTGGCCTCGGCCTCGGGCGCGTCGAGTACGCCCTCGACGTACTGCGGCCCGCCGCGGCTCTTGAGGAACTCGACGACGCGATGCACCTCGGCGTCGCTGACGAAGGCACCATGCACGCGGATCGGCAAGCCGGTCCCGGCGGCCAGATACAGCATGTCGCCCTGACCCAGGAGTGTTTCGGCACCCATCTGGTCGAGGATCGTGCGCGAATCCACACGGCTGGACACCTGGAAGCTGATGCGCGCCGGAATGTTCGCCTTGATCAGCCCCGTGATCACGTCCACGCTCGGCCGCTGCGTCGCCAGGATCAGATGCATGCCCGAGGCGCGCGCTTTCTGCGCGATGCGCGCGATCAGCTCCTCGACTTTCTTGCCCGTGACCATCATCAGGTCCGCGAGCTCGTCGATGACGACGACGATGATCGGCAGCGGCTCGAGCGGCTCCGGTGCGTCCGGCGTCAGCGAAAACGGATTGCCGATCGGCTCGCCCTTCGCGCGCGCCTCGGCGATCTTTGCGTTGTAGGTCGACAGGTTGCGCACGCCGAGCTTGCTCATCAGTCGATAGCGGCGATCCATCTCGCGCACGCACCACTGCAACGCGTGGCCGGCCTCGCGCATGTCGGTCACCACGGGCGCGAGCAGGTGCGGGATACCCTCGTAGACCGACAGCTCGAGCATCTTCGGGTCGACCAGGATCAGCCGCACCTGCGAAGGATCGGCCTTGTACAGGATCGACAGGATCATCGCGTTGATGCCGACCGACTTGCCGGAACCCGTCGTGCCCGCCACCAGCAGATGCGGCATTCGCGCCAGGTCGACGACGACCGGCTTGCCCGCGATGTCCTTGCCGAGTCCCAGCGTCACCAGCGAATGGCTGTCGTTGTAGACGCTCGAGCCGAGGATCTCCGCGAGCTTGACCACCTGCCGCTTCGGATTCGGCAGTTCGAGCCCCATGAGGTTCTTGCCGGGAATCGTCTCGACAACGCGGATCGACACCAGCGACAGCGCGCGCGCCAAGTCCTTGGCCAGATTCACAATCTGGCTGCCCTTCACACCCACCGCGGGCTCGATCTCGTAGCGCGTGATCACCGGGCCGGGATACGCGGCAACCACCGCGGCATCGACGCCGAAGTCCTTGAGCTTCTTCTCGATCAGGCGCGAGGTGAACTCGAGCGTTTCGGTGGAGATCGCCTCCACGCCGGGCGGCGGCTCGTCGAGCAGATCGAGCGCGGGCAGCTTGCCGTCGGCGAGCTCGGCAAACAGCGGCACCTGCTTTTCCTTCAGCTTGCGCGCCGACGGCTTGACCTGCGCCGGCGGCCGCTCGATGTGCACGGGCGGTGCCTCCTCGATGCGGCTGCGCTCCTGCGCGAGCGCGGCTTCGCGGCTGCGCGCGGCGACTTCGCCGATCGCGCGGTCCTGCTTCGCTTCGCGCGCGGCGCGCACGCGTTCGACCAGCCGCTCGAAGAACGCGCCCACGCGCTCGGCGACCGCCAGCCACGAAAAGTCGAAGAACAGGCTCGCGCCGATCAGCGCGACGACCAGCAGCGCGACGGTGGCGCCGGTGAAGCCCAGTGCACTGGCCAGCAGCTCGCCGACGTAGCGCCCCAACACGCCGCCGCGCTCGTCGGGCAACCAGCGCGACACCGTGTGCAGCCGCAGGTACTCCACGCCGGTCGCGCCGATCATCAGCGCCAGCAGCCCGATCGCCTGCAGCCAGTCGGGCAGGCCCTGGTCGGCGTACGGCGCGTGCAACCGGCGGAAGCCGCGCACGACCCACGCGCAGCCGGCCGCGACCAGCAGCCAGGCCGAGAAGCCAAACACCAGCAGCAGCACGTCGGCCAGCCACGCGCCGACGCGCCCGCCGACGTTGTGCACCGTCGCGCCGGTGGCCGCGTGCGAGAACCCCGGATCGGCGCGATCGTAGGTCGCCAGCATCGCCGCGAGCGCGATGACGGCCACCGCGCCGACGATCCAGCCCGCCTCGGCGACGAGCCGCGCCACGCGCGAGGAAACCCCGGCCGGTTCGCTCGTTCGCCGGCCGCGCGCCGACGTGCGCGCCGCCCGCACATCGGAGTCGCCGCCCGTTTCGGCTCTCGTCGTCATCGGCCGGATTATAGGTGTGGGGGGTCGTCTTCCCTCGGAGATCGGCCGTCCGGTATCCCGCGTTCGTCGCGCCGGACGCGCATCCGCGCCGCCGGCAGGGCACTTCGTCGCGCCCGCTTGCGGGCCCCGGCGCCGGCGCACAGAATCGGCCCGATCGACGCCATGGCCGCCCTCACCGCATCGCTCGCCGAAGCCGCCGAAGCGCTTCAGACGCGGCCGCGCACGCACTTCGCCGAGGATTTTTTCGCGGCCTTCAACCTGCGCTCGATCGCCGCGGTCTTTTACTTCTGCCTCGCGCTCGTACTGATGGTGTGGCTGAGTTTCCTGCACGTCGAGCCGGCTGAACAGTGGTTCTTTACCGTCGCCGTCGCGCTACGGCAGACGCTGATCAGCGGGATGGCGGCGCTGGCGGCGATCGCGTTGGCGCTGGCCGCGTTGCCGCGACTCACGCTTCCTCACCGCGGGCTCGAGTTCGCGCTCGCGGTGCTGTTGATCGCGGTCGTCGCGGTGGCGACATACGCGCTGCGCGCGTACGTGTACGGCTCACCGCTCGCAAGTCTGCTCGACCGGCCGTGGCGGACCGCGGCGATCGTCACGCAGTGGACCGTCGTCGGCGGCATCGGTTACGCGCTGTTCGACCTCGGCCGGCGCGAGCGCGAGGCGCGTGCCGCGCTGGCCGCCACCGCGCGTGCGAGCGACGCGCTCGCCGCGCAGATGATGCAGGCGCGGCTGTCGGCGTTGCAGGCACAGATCGAGCCGCACTTCCTGTTCAACACGCTCGCCAACGTCAAGCGGCTGTACGAGACTTCGCCTGGCAGCGGCCGCACGATGCTCGGGCACCTGATCCAGTACCTGCGCGCGGCGCTGCCGTCGATGCGGCAGTCGGGCTCGAGCGTGCGGCGCGAGCTCGATCTGGTGCGCTCGTACCTGACGATCCTGCAGTTCCGCATGGGCGACCGGCTTGCGTTCGACGTCGAAGCGGACCTCGGCCCGCTCGACGCCGAGCTGCCGCCGATGGTGCTGCCCACGCTCGTCGAGAACGCGATCAAGCACGGGCTGTCACCGCTGCCCGAGGGCGGACGCATCGAGGTGCGTGTGCGCGTCGAGGGCGGCACGCTGGTGGTCGAAGTCAGCGACACCGGCGCGGGCTTGCGCGCGAGCGGCGGCGCCGGCGTGGGGCTCGCCAACACGCGCCAGCGCCTGGCCACGCTGTACGGCGACCGCGCCTCGCTCGAACTGGGCGCCAACACGCCGCGCGGCGTGATCGCACGACTGCAACTGCCGCTCGCGCGGGCGCTGGAGCAACCGCGATGAACGCGACCGTCGAGCGTGTGCACGTCACCGGCCCCTGGTCGGGACTGCAGTTCGCCTGGCATGCGTGGCGTGCGCTGACGTGGCGTCATTGGGCGATTGCCCTGGCCGCCGCGCTGCTCGCCAGTCTCGCCGGCACCGTGTCGCAGGCGGAGATGGTCGCGCGCACCGGCCAGGGCGCGCCGATGGCCACGCATCTGCTGCTGGTGCTGCTGATGGGCCTGGTGCTGCTGCTCGGCTGGGCGGTGGCCGACCGCATGGACGATCGCAGCTACCCGCGGCCGGTGCGCATGGCGGTCGCGCTCGTCGTCGCGTCGCTGCTCGATGCGCTGCTCACCCCCGCGATCGTGCGCGTGTTCGAGCTGCCCGATGCGTTTAGCGCGATGTTTACCGAAAAAGGCAAGCCGGTGCCGCCGCTTGGGACGCTGGTGTTGATGGGCTGGCTGGACGGCGTGGTCTTCGGCGGGCTCGTCTATGCGGTCGCGGAGTTCTGTCGGGCGCAGCGCCTGCGCGCAGCCGATGTCGTGCGCGCGCGCGCCGAGCACGCGCAGCTTGCGCGTCAACTTCTGGAGTCAAGGCTCGCCGCGATGCAGGCGCAGGTCGAACCGCAGTTTCTGTTCGACAGCCTGGTCGACATCGAAGCCCTATACCAGCGCGACCCGACCGCCGGCGCGGCGATCCTCGACCGACTGATCACCTACCTGCGCGTGGCGCTGCCGCGGTTGCGCGAGGCGGGCTCGACGGTGCAGGCCGAAGCGGAACTCGTCGCCGCGTACCTGTCGGTGGTCGCCGCGCGGCACGGCGGGCTGCCGGCAACGCTAGTGACCGTCGCGCCGGACTGTGCCGGCGCGTGCTTCCATCCGATGCTGCTGCTGCCGCTCGTGCAAAGTGCGATGCGCGCCCAGGACGGCGCGGTGCCGGACCGGGTCGAGCTGGCAGTACGACGGCACGCCGACGATCTGATCGCCGAACTGCGCATTGCCGCGCTCGATCTGTGCCGCGACACTTCGGACTTCGCGCGCGTGCGCGAACGGCTCGCCGGACTGTACGGCGGCCGCGCGCGGCTCGACTGCGTCGAGGACCCGGCCGGAACAACGACCTTCACGCTGCACATCCCGCATGAGCTCGCCGACCGCGCTCGTCGCTGAGGACGAACCCACGCTACGCCATCAGCTCGTCGAGCAGCTCGGCCAGCTCTGGCCCGAGCTTGCGATCGTCGCCGAGGCGGCCGACGGCGTGCAGGCGCTGCGATTGCTGCACGAGCATCGGCCCGAGGTGCTGTTCCTCGACATCCAGATGCCCGGCGCGACCGGGCTGGAGGTCGCACGCCAGGCGAGCGGGCGTTGCCACGTGGTCTTCGTCACCGCCTACGACGAGTACGCGGTCACCGCTTTCGAACAGGGGGCGGTCGACTACGTGCTGAAGCCGATTTCGGCGGCGCGGCTGTTCACGACCGTGAGCCGGTTGAAGCAGCGGATCGCCGCACCGCCGGCGCGCATCGACGCGGTGCTCGATCGCATCGACACCGGCGCGCCGCGCAAGACGTTTCTTCGCTGGATCAATGCGTCGGTCGGACAGAACCTGAAGCTGATCACGGTCGACGAGGTCGCCTACTTCCAGGCGGACAACAAGTACACGCGCGTCGTCACCGGCGACGGCGAAGCGTTGATTCGCAAGCCGCTGAAGGAGCTGGTCGAGGAGCTCGACCCCCAGCAGTTCTGGCAGATCCATCGCTCAACGCTCGTCAACGCCAACGCGATCGCCGGCGTCGCACGCGATTTTCGCGGCCGCATGCTGGTCAAGCTCAAGAAACGCGACGACACGCTGCTGGTGTCCGACAGCTACACGCATCTGTTCCGGCAGATGTGAGACTTCACGTGTCGGCCGTCCGGCGACACGTGCGCAGTCCGAATCTCGACTCATCCGCACGGCCTAGCCCGGACGTTTCACGAGGTCGCCCCCGTTTGCGTGCGTTCTGGCGCGGTGAATCCGCGCTGTCGGCCCGCGGGCTGCCGATCCGATTCTTACCGCCGGGGCTACCCGGGATTGCGCGGCGCCTGCGGGCGGAGGCGGGGTTTCGCGAAGCACCGCTTCGCGCCGACGCGCCCCACCTATAATCGCTCGCCGACACGACGGTGCGATCCACCGAGGAGAATTCGATGACGACCAGCCGACACGCACGCGTTCTGATCCTCGGATCGGGACCCGCCGGCTATACGGCCGCGGTGTACGCCGCGCGCGCGAATCTGAAGCCGATGCTGATCACCGGTCTCGCCCAGGGCGGCCAGTTGATGACGACGACCGACGTCGACAACTGGCCGGCCGACCCCGACGGCGTGCAAGGCCCGGAGCTGATGGCGCGCTTCCAGAGGCACGCCGAGCGCTTCGATACCGAGATCGTGTTCGACCACGTTCACACGGTCGACCTGAGCCGTCGTCCTTTCAGGCTCAGCGGCGACTCCGGCACCTATACCTGCGACGCGCTGATCATCGCCACCGGGGCGTCGGCCAAGTATCTGGGCCTGCCGAGCGAGCAGGCCTTCATGGGCAAGGGCGTGTCCGGCTGCGCGACCTGCGACGGCTTTTTCTATCGCAACCAGGACGTCTGCGTCGTCGGCGGCGGCAATACCGCGGTCGAGGAAGCCTTGTATCTCGCGAACATCGCGAACAAGGTGCACCTGATCCATCGGCGCGACAAGTTCCGCGCCGAGCCGATCATGGTCGACAAGCTGATGGCCAAGGTCAAGGACGGCAAGATCGTGCTGCATCTGTGGCACGAGCTCGACGAGGTGCTCGGCGACGACCAGGGCGTCACCGGCGTGCGCATCCGCAACGGCAAGACCGGCGAGAAAACGGATCTGCCCGTGCAGGGCTGCTTCATCGCGATCGGCCACCAGCCGAACACCGACATCTTCAAGGGCCAGCTCGAGATGGCCAACGGCTACATCGTCACCCGGGGCGGCTCGCAAGGGATGGCGACGATGACCAGCGTGCCGGGCGTGTTCGCCGCCGGCGACGTGCAGGACCACGTCTACCGGCAGGCCGTGACCTCGGCCGGCACCGGCTGTATGGCCGCGCTCGATGCGCAGCGCTGGCTCGAGGCGCAGGACACCGCGCACGCGCCGGCGGCCGAAGCGGCTACGGTCGCCGCCTGAAGTCTGGGCCATCCCGATGGCCCAGCGCATCAAGGGCCTGGCGGACCTCGCTCGCTTACGCGACGAACTCGTGCGGCGCGCGCAGGACGAAGCGCGTCGTCGTCGCGAGCAGGCGCAGCAGCGCCGGCGCGAAGGGGCCGCGGCCAACGAATTCAAGGCGGCCGTCGAAGCGCTCGGCGACGTCAGGCCGCTCGCGCCGCACGGCCGCAAGCATCACGCACCACGCCCGCATCCGCCGCACCCGAAGCAGCGCCAGATCGACGAGCGGCAGGTGCTCGCGCAATCGGTGTCCGACGAGATCGACCTCGAATCGCTGCTCGACACCGACGAGTCGCTGTCGTACCGGCGGCCCGGCATCGGCCCCGACGTGCTGCGCAGGCTGCGCCGCGGCGACTGGGTGATCCAGTCCGAATTGGACCTGCACGGCCATCGCGTCGACGGAGCGCGCGAGGAACTCGCGGCGTTCCTGCGCGAGGCGATCAAACGCGGGCAGCGCTGCGTGCGCATCGTCCACGGCAAAGGGCTGGGTTCGAAAGACCGGCAGCCGGTGCTCAAGGGCAAGGTGCGCGCCTGGCTCGTGCAGCGCGACGAGGTGATCGCCTTCTGCCAGGCGCGCGCCGCCGAAGGCGGCAGCGGCGCCCTGGTGGTGTTGCTGCGGCCGTCGACGGCGGTCGCCAAGAGCTGACGTGCAGGCGCAGACCGTCATCGTTCCGGCGATCGAGTTCATCGCCGTGCTCGCCTGTGCGTTTTCCGGATTCGCCGAGGCGCGCAGCAAACAGATGGATCCCGTCGGCGTCTTTACCGTGGCCTTCGTCACCGCGTTCGGCGGCGGCACGCTGCGCGATCTGTTGCTGGATCGGCGTCCGTTCTTCTGGGTCCAGCACTACGAGTACGTGATCCTGATCCTGGTACTGACGCTGATCGCGGCGCCGATCATGCGGATCGCGCAGCGCGTCGTCGCGCCGACCGCCTTCGTGGTGGCCGATGCGATCGGTCTCGGTTTCTTTGCGGTCGCCGGCGTGTCAGTGGCGTCCGCGTTCGACCTGCCGTGGATCATCGCCGCGATGATGGGCGTGATCACGGGTGTGGCCGGCGGCATCCTGCGCGACGTGATCCTGAACGAGGTGCCGATGGTGCTGCGCGACGGCAAGCCGTACGCGCTCGCCGCCTTCGCCGGCTGCTGGTTCTACCTGGTGATGATCGACTTCGGTTCGCCCGAGGCGCTCGCGCAGTGGACTGCGGGCACGCTGATCGTCGCGATCCGTCTGATCGCCTGGCGGCGGAACTGGACGATCAACTAATGAGCCTTACAAATCATTGCGACACGTGGCCACCGCCCTACGCCCGCAGCCCCACGTCCTACCGAGCCGCTTTTTGCCTCGTCATTCCGAGCCCCGCTTCCTGCCTCGTCATTCCGCGCCGCTTCCTGCCTCGTCATTCCG
>JBBIJJ010000141.1:0-9307 GCA_037446035.1 Burkholderiales bacterium | reverse complement strand
GGAGGGAGCGGTCCGCAATGACAGGGCGATGTCATCCCGAGCGCAGCGAGGGATCTCGGCGTCGCGAACGGTTGAGATTCCTCGCCTTCGGCTCGGAATGACGGGGGCCGGCTGGCTTGGAATGACGAGCGGTGGCTTGCTCGAAATGACGAGAGGTAGTTGACGCGGAGTGACCAGGAGGGAGCGGTCCGCAATGACAGGGCGATGTCATCCCGAGCGCAGCGAGGGATCTCGGCGTCGCGAACGGTTGAGATTCCTCGCCTTCGGCTCGGAATGACGGGGGCCGGCTGGCTTGGAATGACGGGGGCCGGCTGGCCCGGAATGACGAGGGCCCGTTCGGAATGACGAGGGGCCTGCTCGGAACGACGAGGGGGTGGCCCGGCATGATGACGATGGATGCGGGCGCAGGGCGGTGGGCACGTGTGACGAGGATTCGTCACGCACAATAGGTCGAACCGGCCGCCGTGCGCGCGGGTCACGGCGGCGCCGGGCAAGCCGCAGACCTGATCGGGCACGAACCGACGCGTGTCGGCCGCGCGTTGTGCTCACGTGCAGGGCGCGCGCGCCGGCGCGCGGCGCTACGGGCGTGCGAACGTCGCGAGCGCTCTCGGGTCGATGACGGTCACGCGCTCGCGCTCGAGCCTGACCCAGCCGCGTTCCTCGAAACCGCGCAACAGCCGGCTGACGACTTCCCGCACGGTGCCCAGTTCGTCGGCCAGGTTCTGATGCGTGGCGTTGACGACCGGCCCGCGCTGGATAAGCAGTTGCGCGAGCCGCTGGTCGAGCCGCCGGAACGCGATGTCCTCGACGGCCTGCATGATTTCGGCGAGGCGAGTGCCGAACATGTCGAACACGAAGCGGCGGAACGGCTCGTGTTCGACGAGCAGCCGATTGAACAGGTTCGGGGCAAGGCCGAGCAGCGTCACGTCGGTCTCGGCCACGCCGCGCGCCGCGTAGTCCACGTTGCCCAGCAGGCAGGCCCCGGAAAGGATGCAACCCTCGCCGGGGCTGACGCGGTAGAGCACGAGCTCGCGGCCGTTCGGCATCGCCTTGCAGACCCGCACGCTGCCGTCCAGAACGAGCGGAAATCCGCTGCACGGCGTGTTCGCTTCGAACAGCACGCCGCCGGCGGCCACGCGCCGCGCCGCCGCCTGTGTCAGCTCGCCGAGCAGCGGCGCTGGCGACTGCGCGAAGATCGGAAAACGCGCCAGCAGGAGCGCCCTCAGTGCGGCGACGTCGCCGGCCATGCCCGTGGTCATTCGCAGATCTCCCGAGACGATCCTGCCTTCGGCCCGCGTAACCCAGGTTACAGACGGAATGCGCGGTCGCAGGGAAGCTCGCGGCCATCCGGCGTCCGCGCGGCGCGCGGCATGTCACCGGCACATTGTATGGATCCGCGTCCGTCGCGCGGCGCGGCATCGCTGGTAACGAGCCTCGCTCCAATGCCGCGTGCCGCGAGGGGTGCGCAACGCCCGCTCGAAGCGGCGCTTGCGCTGCGTACACGTCGCTCTGCGCGGCGGAGCGCCTTCACGCCGGCGCGCCAGACCGAGGCGCGCAAGGACAAACGATTCACCATGACTGATCCTCGTGACACCTGCCAAGCGCCAGGCGTCCGCATCCCTCCGTCCTACCGAGCGAACCGACCCTCGCCATTCCGAGCAGGCCACCCTTCGTCATCTCGAGCCAGCGACCCCTCGTCATTCCGAGCCGAAGGCGAGGAATCTCAGCAGCTCGCAACGCCGAGATCCCTCGCTGCGCTCGGGATGACATCGCCCCGTCATTGCGGACCGCGCCGTCCTCGTCATTCCGAGTCAGCGGCCCCTTGTCATTCCGAGCCGACTGCGCTTTGTCATTTCGAGCCGACTGCGCTTTGTCATTTCGAGCCGAAACCGCCCCGTCATTCCGAGCCGCCAATTCCTTGTCATTCCGAGCCGCCAATTCCTTGTCATTCCGAGCCGAAGGCGAGGAATCTCACCCCCCCAACGCCGAGATCCGTCGCGCTGCTCGGGACAACGGAACCGGCGCCCGCGAGGGCGAAATGCACGCGCACGCTCCCGCTGTCGCGAGATCGGGCCACCCTCAATGGTCAGCGGCGCGGTGGGAGGGCGGCCGGAATGCGCGGGTCGGAGGCGGCAGCGGTGACTGCGGTGACGCAGAGCCCGCCTCTTGATCGAGGCCACTTTCGACGCGCGCCGCCGCCGTACACTTGGCCAAGCGCGTGCTCGATCGCCTTGGCGGCGCGGGCGAGTCTGGACGAACGGGAGCCACCCATGGACGAATCGCTGGCCTTTACGCTTGAGCTGGAGCAACTGCAGGACTACGAGTTCCGTGTCAAGTTCGATTGGCCGCAGGTGGCGGAGCTGAAGCTCGACGAACCGCCGCCGCTCGGTCGCTCCGCGGGGCCGAACGCCGCGCGCCTGATCGGGGCGGCGGTGGCCAACTGCCTGACGTCGAGCCTGCTGTTTTGCATGCGCAAGTTCAAACAGACGCCGGGTGCGCTGCGCGCCGAGGTGCGCGGCGAACTCAAGCGCAACGAGCGCGGCCGGCTGCGCATCGGCCGCTTCGACGTGACGATCCGGCTGGCCGAGCAGGCGGCCGCGATCCAGCACTTCGACCGCTGCCTGGCGCAGTTCGAGGACTTCTGCGTGGTGACGGAGAGCGTGCGGCACGGCATCCCGGTCGGCGTGCGCGTGGTCGACGCCGCCGGCGCCGAAGTCTTCGCCGGCGGCGCGTCTGCGGCGCAGCGTTGACGCGCGGATGAATCGAGCCCGCATCGCGATCGCCGCGACCGCCGCGGTCGCGGTCGTCGCGCTCGGCGCGTTCGCCTATGTCCGCTTTTTGCGCGCCGTCGAGGTGCCGATCGTCGCCGCGGCGCAAGGCAGCGTCGCGGTGCGTGTGATCGCACCCGGTACGGTGCAGGCGCGCGTGCCGGTGACGCTCGCCGCACGCATCACCGCGACCGTGCGGCAGCTCGACGCCGATGTCGGCGACGCGGTCCGGCGCGGGCAAACGCTCGCGGTGCTCGACCAGCGCGATCTCGCCGCACGCCGCGGCGTCGTCGGTGGACAGCACGAGGCGGTCGCGCGCAACGTGCGCGCGGCGCAGGCGGCCGTGGCCAAGGCGCAAGCCGAACTCGAACTGGCGCGCAGTCGGCAGCGGCGCGACGCCGAACTGCTGCGCACCGGCTTCGTGTCGCCGTCGGTGCTCGACGCGTCGGACGCCGCGCTGCGGGCCGCCGAGGCCAACCTCGACAATGCACGCGCGGCGCTCGCGGCGCGCGAGGCCGAAGCGCAGGCGCTCGCGCAGGAGTTGCGCTACGCGGACACGGTGCTGTCGTTCGCGCGCATCGTCGCGCCGATGGACGGCGTGATCATCGCGCGGCTCGTCGAAGTCGGCGCGACCGTCGTGCCCGGCACGCCGATCTTCCGCATGGTCGATCCGGCCACGCTGTGGATCGCCGCCCGCGTCGACGAATCGGTCGTCGGCCGGATTCGTACCGGCCAGCGCGCGAGCATCCGCCTGCGCACGGGCGAGGCGCTCGCGGGCGGGGTCGCGCGCATCGCGCGGCAGTCCGACGCCGCCACCCGCGAGCTGGAAGTCAACGTCGCGTTCGATACCCCGCCGGCGCGCTTCGCGATCGACCAGGAAGCGGAGGTGACGATCGACACCGGCGGCGAGGATGGCATCGTCGTGCCGCAGGCGGCGCTCACGCGCGACAGCGAAGGCGTGCGTGGCGTGCTCGTCGTCGTCGACGGCCGCACGCGGTTTCGTCCGGTCGAGACCGGCAGCGCCGACGGCGAACGCGTGCTGATCCGCAATGGGCTGGCGGCCGGCGAGCGCGTGGTTGCACGGGCGCAGGGCGTGCGCGCGAACGTGCGGGCGCGCGCCGCCGACGGCTGACCGGCGCTGCGATGGATCTCGCGCTCAAGGACATCCGCCGGCATCTCGGCAAGTTCGTCGCGACGATCGCGGGCGTGGCGATGCTGCTGGCGATCGTGCTGGTGATGAACGGCATCTACCGGGGCAACATCGCCGACGGCGTCTGGCTGATCGACAACACCGCCACCGACCTCTGGGTCGTCGAACGCGACCGTGGCGGGCCCTTCAACGAAAGCTCGCGCATGCCGCTGGACGCGTACAAGAGCGTCGCTGCCACGCCGGGCGTGGCCAAAGCAAGCCCCTTCGTCATCTACTCCGCGCAGCGCAAGATCGGCGGCGCGGACAAGCAGTTCACGATCGTCGGCTACGACGTGTTCGGCGGGCTCGGCGGCCCGGGCCGCATCGTGCGCGGGCGCGCGATCGAGGCGCCGCACTACGAGATGGTCGCCGACGCCAAGCTCGGCGTCGAACTTGGCAGCCGCGTGCCGCTCGGAGAACGCCTCTACACGGTGGTCGGCATCACGCGCGGCGCGGTCGATTCGGGCGGCAATCCGCTCGTTTACCTGTCGCTGCCCGACGCGCAGGACGTGCAGTACGAGCAGGACAAGCGTGCGCTCGTCGCCGCGCGCGCGGCCAGCCTGCAGCGGCTCGAACGCGCCGGCTACACGTCCGAGCAGGCGGCGAAGCTGCTGCCGCTGCTGACCGCGCCCGCCAACACGGTCAACGCGGTGCTGGTGCGGCTCGCGCCCGGTGCGGACGCCGAAGCCGTCCGCAGTCACATCGCTAGCTGGCTGTACTTCAACGTCTACACCACGGCCGAGCAGCGCGAACTGATGCTCGAGGGCCGGCTGCGCCGGATGTCCGCGGTGCTGGGTCTGTTCCGCGCGCTGCTGGTGGTGGTCTCGATCGTGATCATCGCGCTGATCGTCTACGTGCTGACGATCGAGAAAATCAAGCCGATCGCGACGCTGAAACTGATCGGCGCGCCGAACCTCGTCATCGTGCGGCTGATCATGGAGCAGTCGCTGGCGCTGACGTTCGGCAGCTTCGCGCTCGCGTACGCGCTGCGCGAGCTGATCGCGCCGCGCTTCCCGCGCACGCTGACTTTCCTGCCCGAAGAAACGGTCGCGACCTTCCTCGTGATGCTCGCCGGCGGCGTGGTCGCCAGCTTCATGGCGATCTGGCACGCGCTGCGAACGCCGCCGCAACTGGCGCTCGGTGGTTGACATGGCGGTACTCGAAGTCGCCGGCGTCAGCAAGACTTTCGGCAGCGGCGAGCTGGCGGTGCAGGCGCTCAAGCCCGCGACCTTCAGCGTCGACGCCGGCGAACTGGTGGCGCTGCTGGGGCCGAGCGGATCGGGCAAGAGCACGCTGCTGCTGGCGATCAGCCTGATCCTGGAGCCCACCGCCGGGCGCATCGTGATGAACGGGCAGGTCGTCTACGACCAGGGCCGTACCGGCATCGACGTACGCGCGTTCCGCAGAAAGAACATCGGCTTCATCTTCCAGAGCCACAACCTGATTCCGTTCCTGACGGCGCGCGAAAACGTCGCGCTCGCGCTGCGGTTGCACGGCGTCGGCCGGCGCGAGGCGGCGCGCCGCGCGCAAGAGCTGCTCGGCTACCTGGAGATCGCGCATCGCGCCGATTCGCTGCCGGCGAATCTTTCCGGCGGCGAGCAGCAGCGGGTGGCGATCGGCCGTGCGCTCGCCAACGAGCCGCCGTTGGTGCTCGCCGACGAGCCGACCGCCGCGCTCGACACCGAGCGCGGCACGAAGGTGATGGCGCTGCTGCGCAAGATCGCGCGCGAGCGCCGCTCGGCGGTGATCACCGTCACGCACGATCACCGGATGATCGAGGGCTTCGACACCGTCTATCACCTCGACGACGGCCGGCTGGCGAGGATGACGGACACCGCCGCGACTGCGGTGTAGAGAGTCGACTACGGCGTTCGCGGAGGACGCGCGGGCGCGCACCTGTCCTTGTCGGTGTCCTCGATGTCTCGGCGGTTCGGATCACGGCCTGCGTCGGCCGACGCAGTCGCCACGCAGACGCCGAGCGCACAGAGAAAGCCTTCGAGTCCTCGTCCGTGTCGCCTCGGGCGATCGCCCGTGCGTCCCACGCCGGCGCCGTCGCGCATGACCCGGTCTCGTGACACCGCTGCGTTGTGCGTGCGTTTCGCAATCCCCCGCGCCGTTTTCGTCATCCCGAACGTCTCCCGTCCGTCACCCGGGCGTCTCCCGTGCGTCACCCGGGCGTCTCTTGTCCGTCACCCGGGCGTCTCCGTTCTGTCATCCCGAGGGTCTTCCGTCTGTCATCCCGAGCGAATGCGAGGGATCTCGCCGTGGCGAGCGGGTGAGATTCCTCGCCTTCGGCGCGGAATGACAAGCAGTGCTTGGCTCGGAATGACAAGCAGTGCTTGGCTCGGAATGACAAGGAGTGCTTGGCTCGGAATGACAAGGAGTGCTTGGCTCGGAACGACACGGACGGGTTGGCTCGGTGACAAGCGGTTGGCTCGGAGTGACGACGGGTGGTTGGCTCGGAACGACGCCGGGCGATGGATGCGGACGCCGGGCGATGGGCACGTGTCACGAGGATTGGCAATGCTCACGACTGCCGCCGGTCGAGCACGCCCATCTGTTTGCCGAGCGTGCTCATGCGCGAGCCGACGAACGGGATCGGGCGGCCGGGCAACAGCACGTTCCAGTAGATCGGCTTGAACGCGAGCTTGCCGAGGTGATTCAGCCGCGTTTCCTTCAGCAGCGACAGCGGGCCGATCACCGGCAGCGGGAACTTGCCGGGCACCGGCTGGATGTCGTAGTTGAAGTCGATCAGGATCGCCTTGCCGTGGCCGGTTTCGATGAAGCAGTTGGCGTGACCGTCGGCCAATGGCTGCGCCTCCTTGCCCGCGATTTCGCGCAGCAGGTTGTGCACGACGATCTCGGCCTGGAAGTGCGCGACCGAACCCGCTTTCGAAGTCGGCACATTGGCGTTGTCACCGAGCAGGAACACGCGCTCGGCCTGCTTCGCTTTCAGCGTCTGCTTGTCGGTCAGGCCGAAACCGAGCCCGTCGCCGAGCGCGGCTTCGTCGATCAGCTCCGAGCCTTCGTGCGGCGGGATCGTCACCAGCAGGTCGTACGGCACGGTCTGGCCGTCGGGGCAGGCGATCTCCCTGTCGGTCACCTTCGCCAGCGGCGCGTTCGGCACGACCTGCACGCCCTTGCCGGCGAGCATGCCGGTCAGCATCTCGTTGCAGATCGGCTTGGTGAAGGCGCCGGTCAACGGCGTCACCAGCGTCAGTTGCGTGCGGCCGCGGATGCCGCGCCGGGTCAGGTAATCGTCCGCCAGACAGATGAACTCGAGCGGCGCGACGGGGCACTTGATCGGCATCTCGGCGATGTCGACGACCAGGTCGCCGCCGTCGAAGTTCGCGAGCGCCTGCGCGAGCGCGAGCGCACTGTCCGGCGTGTAGAAGCCGTGCGCGCGCCTGCCCCAGCGCTCGGGCAGTCCTTCGATCGCATCGACCACGGTGCGGCAACCGAGCGCGAGCACCAGCCAGTCGTAGCGGTGCTCGCCGTGCTCGGTCGTCACGCGGCGCGCGGTCGCATCGATCGCGGTCACGCGTTCGCACAGATATTCGACGCCGGGGCCGACGAACTCGCGGTTGTCGCGCTGGATGTCGGCCAGCGTGCGATAGCCGCGCGTCTGGAACGGCAGGAACAGCATGCCCGGCTGGTACGTGTGCTTGGGCGAGTTGCCGATCAGCTTGATGCGCAGATCCCGATTTTCGCGGCGGGCGTGCCGCGCGAGCAGATTGGCGGTGACTAGACCGCCGGTGCCGTCGCCGAGGATGAGGACATCGGTCGTCACGAGGGGCCTCCGTTCGAGGGCGTTCGCGGCGGCACGCGCTGCCGTGCAAATCGCCAACAAAGCCAAGCCTAGCGGAGCGCGCGCCGCTCGCGCGCGCCGCGCGCGAACGATCTGTGTCGCAGATCAACGGGAAGCGTGAATGCCGCACGCGGCTGCCGGCGAAGTGTCGGCCGCGTGCGGCTTCTCGAGCGGCGCGAACGCGGTCAGCGCGAAGACGGCGATGCGCACGCCGCGCCGGAACGCCGTCGCTCGGACGGTAAACCGGCCGTTCGCGGCGCGTCGCCATTGACGATGAAAACGGACGGCCAGCAGGCTGCCGGTCGACCGCGCGCGGGCACTGCCCGCAGTCTCGTACGCTACGGACGCAGCGCCCGGTGCGCCGGACAAGGTTCTCTCGACGATCGCCGAGAAGCCGTGAACCTGAATGCGGCAGTCCGCCCGTGCGGTTTCGCGCAAGTGCGTTGTGCGACCGGCGTGTGCGGCTTGGACTGCGCTCACCCAGCGGGTGAAGCCGCGATTCGCCAGGTTGTCTCACGCTGGCGCAAGGCGCAAGCCCGGAATGCCGCGCCGGCGACGCCGCGTGCGCCGACGCGACCACCCGGAGCGCTGGCGGTGCGGTGCGCGGCGCCGAGGCTGTCATCCCGAGCGCAGCCGAGGGATCTCGGCGCAGCGAGCGGGTGAGATTCCTCGCCTTCGGCTCGGAATGACGAGGAACTTCGGCTCGGATTGACGAAGAACTTCGGCTCGGAGTGACCCGGGGTGGCGCAGTGAACGGACGACAAGTGGCCAACTACCGGACTTAGGGTGAGGATTTCGCCGCCGCCGGGCCGCGCAGCGGACAGGTTCCCGCCTTGCGCGAATTCCGCGCGCGGGCGCCCGCAGCGCCCTGTACGCAGGGTGTCGTAGCATCTTCGCCGCTGCCGCAAGCGAGCACACGATGCGCCAGTCGCATACGACGCTGACGATCCAGACGTCGGGCCGCGGGCTCGTGGACATCACGCGCCGTGTGGCCGACTGGGTGCGCGGCTGCGGCGTGCGCGACGGGCTGCTGACGCTTTTCATCCGGCACACGTCGGCGAGCCTGCTCGTGCAGGAAAACGCCGATCCCGAAGTGCGGCGCGATCTGGAGCGCTTTTTCGCGCGGCTCGTTCCCGACGGCGACCCGCTGTTCGGGCATACGATCGAAGGCCCCGACGACATGCCGGCGCACGTGCGCGCCGCGCTGACGCAGACGCAGCTCGCGGTGCCGGTCGTCGGCGGTGCGCTCGCGCTCGGGACCTGGCAGGGGATCTACGTCTACGAGCACCGCACGCGCTCGCAGCGGCGCGAAGTCGTGCTGCACCTGTTCGGCGACTGACCGCGCTTTGCGCGCGCCCGCGCTTACCGGCGTCGCTTGCCCGTGCGAATGGGATGGGCGCAGCCGTTGTCCGTGTCTGCGGTGCCCACCCGTGGCGAAGGGAGGCGCAAAGGCCTCGCTTTTACGAACGGCCGCCGGAGGCCGCCTTAGCCCGGATATTTCAGTGCGCCGTGAAAAGGCGCTGTCTTCCAGTGGGTGCGAAT
>JBBIJJ010000140.1:0-9453 GCA_037446035.1 Burkholderiales bacterium | reverse complement strand
GAAGCGGCTCGGAAAGACAAGGCAAGAGGGGACTCCTCGGAATGACGAGGTAAGAAGCGGTTCGGAATGACGAAGCAAGAAGCGGTTCGGAGTGACGAGGCAAGAAGCGGGGCTCGGAACGACGAGGCAAGAAGGGACTCGGAATGACGAGGGACGCTGCGGCTCGGAGCGACGAGGCAAAAAGCGGCTCGGAGCGACGAGGCAAAAGGCGGCTCGGAACGACGAGGCAAGAAGTGGGTCTCGGAATGACGAGGGACGCTGCGGCTCGGCATGACGAGGGCTGCTGCGGCTCGGCATGACGAGGGCTGCGGGCGCCGGGCGGTTGGCACGTGTCACAAGGATCCGTAAGGCTCAATAAGAGCGAGGATCGAAGATTGAGCCGACTGCAGCGCAAGCTCGATCACCGCACCTGAATGCACTCGATCCTCATTCCTCGGTCCTCGATCCTCCGATGCGCATCGCCGCGATCTCCGACATCCACGGCAATCTGCCGGCGCTTGAGGTTGTGCTCGCCGACATCGCGCGGCGCGGCGCGGATGTCGTGGTCGCGCTCGGCGATCTGCTCGCCGGGCCGCTGTGGCCGCGCGAGACGGCCGAGCGGCTGATCGCGCTCGGCTGCCCGGCGATCCGCGGCAACCACGAGCGGCAGACCTGGCTGTGCGAAGGACGCCGCGGCGAGGCGTCCGACCAGTTCGCGTTCGATTCGATCACGCGCGAGCAACTCGACTGGACGCGCGCGCTGCCGGCGACGCTGCGGCTGGCCGACGACGTGTTCTGTTGCCATGGCACGCCCGCCAGCGATCTGGTTTACCTGCTGGAGGATCCCGCGACGGGCCGCGCGACGCTGCGCGCCGACGCCGACATCCGCCGCGACTGCGGCGAGTTGCGTGAGGGCTTGCTGCTGTGCGGGCACTCGCACGTGCCGCGCATCGTCGTGCTGCAGGACGGCCCGACGATCGTCAATCCGGGTGCGGTCGGCATTCCGGCATTCAGCGCGCGCCATCCGGTGCCGCACGTGCACGAACTGGGTTCGCCGCACGCACGCTATGCGCTGGTGGAGCGTGCTCGCACCGGCTGGAACGCGCAGTTCATCGCGCTCGAATACGACTGGCACGCCGCCGTACGGCGCGCGCTCGACAATGGCCGGCCCGACCTCGCGCGCTGGCTGTGCGGGCGCGCCTGAGCGCGGGCCTGCTGCGGGAAAATGCCAGTGGCGCGCACGCCCGCGTTCGCGCAGCCTGCCGGGATGCTGCACGGATCGGTCCCCGTGAGGGTTGCGCGGGTCGTCTTGCTCCTCGCCGCCGCCGGCAGCGCTGCGGCGCAAGTCGTCGAGACCAAGGAACACAAGCTGCGCGTGGCCACCGTCGTCGCCGGGCTCGAGCGTCCCTGGGGGCTCGCGTTCCTGCCCGACGGGCGCATGCTGGTGACCGAGCGGCCGGGCCGGCTGCGCGTCGTCGAGCGCAACGGCCGGCTCGATCCGAATCCTGTCGCAGGACTGCCGCGCGTCGATGCGACCGGGCAGGGCGGCCTGCTCGACGTCGCGCTGCATCCGCAGTTCGCGGCGAACGGCTGGATCTACTGGAGCTACGTGCAGCGCGGCGACGATGGCCACGGCACCGAGGTCGCGCGCGGCAAGCTCGCCGGCACGCCCGGCGCGTATCGCCTGACACAGGTCGAAGTGCTGTTCCGGATGCAGCCGAAGTCCGGCGGTGGACTGCACTTCGGCTCGCGCATCGTGTTCGACCGCGACGGCTTCATGTACGTGACGCTCGGCGATCGCGGCGCGATGCAACGCGCGCAGCGGCTCGACGACCACGCGGGCAAGATCGTGCGGCTCACCGACGACGGCAGACCGGCGGCCGGCAATCCGTTCGCAAACGATCCGAAGGCGCGTCCGGAGATCTGGTCGCTCGGCCATCGCAACGTGCAGGGCGCGGCGCTGCATCCCGCGAGCGGACAACTGTGGGCGATCGAGCACGGACCGCAGGGCGGCGACGAGCTGAATCTCGTGCGCGCCGGCGTCAACTATGGCTGGCCGGTGATCACCTACGGCGTCAACTACGTGACCGGCACGAAGATCGGCGCAGGCACCGCGCAGCCGGGCATGGCGCAGCCGGTGAAGTACTGGACGCCCTCTCCGGCGATTTCCGGACTCGCGTTCTACGACGGCGACCGGTTCCCGCGCTGGCGCGGGGATGCGCTGATCGGTGCGCTGCGCGGGCAGGCCTTGATCCGGGTGCGGCTCGACGGCGAGCGCTTCGTCGAGGACGAGTTCATGCTGGCCGGCGCGGTCGCGCGCGTGCGCGATGTGCGCATCGGCCCGGACGGCTTCGTCTATCTGCTGACCGACACGCCGAACGGGGCGATCCTGCGGCTCGAGCCCGTGTAGGAATCGGGATCGAGGATCGAGGACCTGGCCGGCCACGGCGCACGGTCGATCTCCGGCTGAATCCCGAATCCCGAGTCCTTGATCCTAGAAACGGCAGTTGAAGTGGGTGGAGTACCGAGAAACCCGTTCGCGCCAAAAGCTTGCAGTGAGCACGAGCATCACCCACTTCGAACTGCTCCGCAGTCGTCGGAATTGGCTTCAAACCCGCATGGATGCTGGCTTTCTGCCGTTTCGACGTGACGCCAATTACCGAATCTGGGTTGATCCTGAATGCCGACTTCACCGCAGCAACCGCGCCAGCTTGGGATCGATCGCGATCGCGGCCATCACGCCGCCCATCAGCGCGCCGGTGACGCCCGGCGCGCAGGCGTCCTGGCCCGCCAGGAACAGCCCGCCGATGGGCGTGCGCGGGCGCAGCGCGGGGCTCAGAAAACGCTCGGGCGTGGTCTGCAATCCGTACATCGCGCCGTGCTCGGCCGCGGTGATCGAGGCCACCGAAATCGGCGTCGACGCTTCATGGAATCGCACCAGCGGCGCGAGTCGCGGATAGTGCCGGCGAAACTGGGCGAGCAGATTGCGCTCGATCAGCGCCTTGTACGCGGCATAGTCCTCGCTGCGCGGCGTGCCCTTGCTCAGGCCCTCCCGGTCCCAGCGCGAAAACGCGCCCCAGTCGACGAGCGCCACGACTTCGCACGTGTGCCGCCGTGTTGGACCGGGATCGTGCGCCGGGTCCTTCAGTGAGGGAAAAGAAACGAACAGGCTCGGTGCGTCCGGCTCGCTGAACGGATCGTGCCAGATCGCGTCGACGTCCCAGCTTTCGAAGATCCAGTCGTTGGTCGCCGACGCGCCGAGCGCGCCGATGTCGCCTTCGAGACCGAGATACAGCCCCACGTAGCCGATCGAGGGCTCGATCGCGAGCGCGTCGTCGGCCCAGCGGTAGTCGACCTCGGGCGCAGGCAGCAGCCGCAGCGTGTTACGGATGCCGACGTCGGAGACCACGCAGCGCGCCTCAATCTCCTCGCCGTCGGCGAGCACCACGCCCTCGACGCGGGCATTGCGCACGCGGATGCGCGCGACCTCAGCGTTCGTGCGGATCGCGCCGCCCGCGGACTCGATCGTGCGCGCGAACTCGCGCGCGAACGCGGCGCCGCCGCCGACGGGAAACCACGCGCCGTCCAGATAGTGGTGCATCACCAGCGCATGCGCGCCAAACGAGCTTTCGGCGGGCCGGCCGCCATAGGTGCCCCACTGCGCGGCCAGCACGGCCTGCAGCCCCGGATCGCTCGCGCACTCGCGGATCACTTCCCGGGTCGTGCGGCCGACCCCGCGGCGGATCGCACCGCGCTTGAGCCAAAGCAGCGCGTTGCCGAACGGCCGCGGCAGCGCGTGCGCGGTGAATACTGCCTGCAGCGCCGTATTCGCCTCCGCGAGCGCGTCGAAGTAGCGGTCGATGCCCGCGCCCTGGCGCGGGAACCGCTCCTTCAGATCGGCCCGCAGGCGCGTGGCCGGGCGCGCGAAGTCGAAGCTGAAACCCGGAAAGCGCACGCGGTCGTAGACGTCCGGGAGCGGAGCCATCGGGATGCCGGCGGGTGTGAGCGCGTCGAACAGTTTCTTGGCCGGGCCCGGCTGGCCATCGACTTCGCCGGCGCCGCCGACGTAGTGCACGCCGACATTGAAGCGATAGCCGGCGCGCTCGAAGGTCTGCGTCAGTCCGCCCGCCTGGTCGTGCCGCTCGAGCACGAGCACACGCCGGCCCGTGCGCGCCAGCGCGGCGGCCGCGGCGAGCCCACCGATGCCCGAACCGATGACCACCGCGTCCCACACGATCGCGCCCCCGGAGTCTGCACGACGCACCCGACATGCGAATGACACCAGCGCACGGGCGCGTGCGGCTTGATGACTGTCAAGCGGCAAGGGCGGCGCAGCGCGCGCCGCAGGGCCGCGCCCGGTCAGCGCTGCGCGGCGCGCAGGCGCAGGTCGCGCGGATCGAGCGATTCGTACCGGACCGCCGGGCGCGCGGCGGGTGCGGCCGCGACCGGTCGCGCATTCGCCGACCGGCGTGGCGCCGGACGGGCCGGCGCACCGGCGATGTCGGGCACGACGGGCTGCGTCGGAACCTGCGCTGCGGTCACCGGCGTGACGACGACGGGCAGCGGGCCCGCGGGCGCCGGCACCGAGGCACCGGACGACCTCAGCGAGGCGATCAGCTCGGCGCGCGGCGCGTCCGAGAACTCGAAGCGCAGGTGTTCGCCGAGGCGCAACGTGAGCGGCGTCGGGTACGAGTACATGTAGCCGCTCAGATGATCGACCAGCGCGGCGATCGAACCGCCCGGAATGAACGAATGCTCCATTTTCGCGTCGCCGCGGGCCACCGCGGTGCCGCGCGCGATCTGCGCGCCGAGGCGGCATTCGATCTCGAGCTCGCTCGCGGAGCGGCGGACCTCGACGGCCTGCGCCGGCAGCGTGACGCTCTGTACACCGGCGTCGTTGGCCACCTGGCACGTCACTGCCTGCACCGGGCGCTCGTGCGCATCGACCGCCCGAATCTCGATCGCCTGCCGGGCGGAGCCGCTCAGCGTCGCGCAACCCGCCAGCGGCGTGGCGACGGCGACCAGGGCGAGGGCGAGCAGGCGGGTCATGCGCAAGCGCGGGAGCGTATCCGTCGTATCGGCACGATCGAGCGCCGCCTGAAGGCGGTGCCGATCATGCGGACGGCGTAGGTGGTTCAGCCGTTGCCGGCGCCGCTCGCCGCGTCAGTCAGCGCCAACAGCGCGAAAGACGCCAGCCAGTGCGTGCCGACGAAGTCGCCGCCGAGCGCCGCCGCGGACGACGCGGCCCAGTGCGCCTCGATCGCGCGATCCACCGGATCATGCAGTGCGGCGGGCAGGCTGCGCCGCAACACGCGCCAGCACCATGCGCGCGACAGATTCAGCCCGTGCAGGTGAACGATCTTCGGGTCGCGCGCGTCGCCGACGCGTACCGGCGCAAACCAGCGCGCGAGCGCTTCGGGCGCGGGCGCAAAGGCATCCCACCAGTCGGCGAAGAAGCCATCGTCGGAGGTGCGCCGCACGAGCACGGCCTCGACCAGCCCGCCGGAGAGGAAGTCGTCGCCGCCCGGTTCGTAATTGGCGGGATAGCGGCGATCGCGGCCGAACCAGGTGTGTGCGCGCTCGGCGACTGAGCGCGCGAGCGCGCGGTGTTGCGCGACGCGTGCGTAGTCGAACGCGAGGATCAGCGCGAACGCGGTGTTACCGTGCGTGCCGGCCCGCACCGGATAGTCCAGGCGCGGCAGGAACGCGAGCAGCCGCACCGCGAGCTCGTCGGCAAGCGGCGCCAGCGCATCGCGCCAGCGCCGAGCCGACTCGCGTACGCGCGCGAGCAATTCGAGTTCCGCCTGCAGCTTCAGCACCCAGGCCCAGCCGTATGGCCGCTCGAACGAAGCCCGGCCGGGGCTGCGAAGGTAGGCGAGTTCGGCGACGACGTGTGCGGGCAGCAGGCGCGCGTCGAAGTGCGCGGCGACGCGCGCCACGCTCGGCAGATCGCGCGCCAGCCGCAGGCAGCGCGCGAGCGTCCAATGCATGTGCACGCTCGAATGCCAGTCGTAGCTGCCCCAGAACACCGGGTGCAGCGCGCGCGGCGTGCGCGCGTCGGCGTCGGTCGCCAACAGGTGCTGCAACTGATGCGGATACTCGGTGGCGAGGTTGGCGAGCGCCACGCGCGCGAAGCGTTCGCCCAGTTCGGGCGTGAACGCGGGCGCGAGCGGCGCTTCAGCGGCTGGCGTCGACCTGGGTGCCGCGTGTGGGACGGCCGAGGGCATCGTCGCTGGCGTCGAAGACGAGGTGCTGGCCGACGCGCAGGCGCATCGCCGACGGGTAGGCGTAACGGTAACCGCTGACGTGGTCGATCACGAGGCTCGCGGTGCCGCCCGGCAGCAGCGCCTTGGCTGCGGCGGCGGCCGCCGACCCGCGCGACACGGCGGTGCCGCGCGCGACCAGAGGACCGCGCCGGCATTCGATGTCAAGATCGCTCGATGAACGCCTGACCTGCAGGTCGTACATCGGCGAGGTGCCGAAGTACTCGGCCGAGCCGTTGACCGCCCGGCACTTCATGCCCTCGATCGGCCGGTCGTTCGAATCGACGGTGTGGATGCTGATCGCCTGCGTGGCGGTACCCGTCATCGTCGCGCAGCCGCCGAGCGCGAGTGAAACGGGCACGACGGCGAGGCGCAGGACGGTTGGGAGGGGACGGCGGGACATCGATGCAGCGCGCGGTTCGAGCAGTCATCGTAAGGATCGGTGTACGCGAGCGCACTCACGCGCCGGCCAGCCTTACGGATTAATCGTCATCGTCCGAAGTGCCGAAGGCCTGCGATCTCCGCGTGGGGTCGCGCGACGGAGTGCGCGGCGGCCCGACGAACGGCGCCCGGCCGGTTCGAGCGGTCGGATGCGCGCCGATTTCGCGCGCGTCGGGAGCGACGCGTCGGCCGAACGCGGCCTCGCGCCGGCGGTCGCAGACCGCCGGCGAGCTTGCGGCCGATGTCAGCGGCAGGGCGACCGATCGAGCGGCGCGAGTTCGCGCCGCGCGCCCGCGCGGTCGGTCAGCGATTCGAGGAATGCGACCAGGTCGTCGATCTCGGACGGGGCGAGCTTCAGCGGGCGCAGGATGCGTTCGCCGTCGGCGTGCAGCCGCTCCTTGTTCAGCTCCGAGTAATGCCGTACGACGTCGCGCAGCGTCGCCAGCGAGCCGTTGTGCATGTACGGCGCGCTGAGCGCGACATTGCGCAGCCCCGGCGTCTTGAACTCGCCCCATTGGCGCGGTGCCAGCGCGACGTGGCGCGTCTTGGTCGCGGTCGTGCGTGCGGCATCGTCGTTGTACGGACCGAGCAGGTTGAAGCGACTCGCCGCGAGCGCCTGGATTCCGGCGTAACGGCCGCCGTCGGCCTTGCCCGGCGCGACGAAATGCGGCACGCCGACGTCGTGGAACTCGCCGTTGGTGAACGCCGGTCCCGAGTGGCAGAAGAAGCAATTGCCGCGACCGACGAACAGCTTGAGCCCGCGCTGCGCGGATTCCGGGTAGGCGGCCAGCGCGCGGCGGTCGCCGCGCGCGAGCGCATCGCGAAAATCGTCGAACGGTGTGCGGCCCGTCGTCAGCGTTTCCTGGAACGCGGCGATCGCCTTGGCGATGTTGACCAGCAGCGTTTCGTCGGCGTGATCGGGCGCGCGGCCGAAGGCGCGCCGGTAGCGGCAGGCCAGATCGTCGTTCAGCCTGAAGCGCTCGACCACGCGTTGCGGCGTCGCGCCGATTTCGTCCGGATCGAGCAGCGGCCGCAGGCTCGCCATCCACAGGCTGTCGGCTGCGCCGCCCCAGCCGAACCAGCGGTTCAGCCACGCGTTGGCCACGCTCGGCGTGTTGCGCTCCAGCGGTACCATGCCGCGCGCGCGCGGGATGCCGTCGGTCCACGCGCGATCGGTCTGATGGCACGACACGCAGGCGACATAGCCGTTGGCCGACAGCGGTGCGTCGGCGAACAGCCGCCGGCCCAGCTCGATCGCGGCGGCGTTGCCCGAGACCCGATTGCTGGGGTCGCGCGCGAACGCGGGCGGCCACGGACCGTGCGCCAGGATGCGTTGCACTTCTTCGGCGGTGAAGTCGACTTCGGCGCGCGCGCTCGCGAGCAGCAGCGACGCGACGACGGCAAACGCGACCCGGCCGCGACGAAGCATCGGTCAGTCGATCGACACGCCCGCGCGCAGCGTTTCGCCGTGTTCGGCCGCGCGCAGCTCGAAGCTGAACTCCCAGCGGCCGGGCATGTGCAACAGCAGACCGGAGGCGATGAAACGGCCCTCGCCCGCGCGCGCGACGCTGGGTCGGTAGTTCATACCATGCCGATGCGCGGGCATCTGCGCGTCGACGCGCAGCGCGGCCGGCGGGCCCGCGCCGGTGCGCGCACAGACGGCGATTTCGAGCGCGAAGAACTCGCCGAGCCGGATCGGCGCCGGGCGAGGGCGCCACGCGACGACGTAGCGATCGCCTTCGATGCGTGCCGCATCGCCGGCCGGCAGCTCCGGATCGCAGGCGAGCGCGGGCGCGGCGAACAGCGCGCCGGCCAGCGCGGCGCGCATGCTCATCGAAGCGCGGCGCCGAACAGCGTCTCGCCGTTTTTCCACGCGATGCGCTCGGCGACTGCGGCGGGCAGATCCGCGAGCCACTCACGCGACCAGCGTGCGTGCTCGACGATGAAGGGCCAGCGCTCCGGCGTGAACGTGTCGGTGCCGACCATGAAGCGGTCGGGAAACTCGAGGAACAGTGCGCGCCATTCCGGGTCCACCCGGCCGCCGGCGCCATGATCGCTGCGAAACGCCAGGTCGCACCACAGGTTGCGGTGCTTGCGCAGCATCGTGCGCACGCGCTCGGGCGACTCGAAACCGGCGTGCGCCCACAGGATCTTCGCCTCCGGCCATTGCGCGAAGAGCCGCTCGACCGCATCGCTGTCCGAATGCGCGTGCAGCACCAGCCCGTGCGCGCGCGCGAGTTCGACGAGCCGGCGCGGCACCGGCAGATCGGCGTCGGCGCCGTACAGGTGGAACTCGCCGAGCGCGACGTATCGGTACCTGCGCAGCCGCTCCTCGACGTAGCCGAGCACCGACTCGTCGCGCGTCCAGGTCGACAGTTCGCTGCGCGTGCGATATGGCCGCAGCGACGGCAGGATCAGCTCGGGCGCGGCCGCAACGAGCTTCTGATTGCCGTCGTCGTTGGAGCTGGACACCAGCGCGCGCCGCACGCCGGCCTGGCGCAGCAGATCGATCGCCACGTCCGGCGGCACGTGTTCCCAAGCGTCGTGGCTGTAGTGCACGTGCGCGTCGAAGATCGGCAAGTCTGCCGCGCGCGTGGCCGCAGCGAGCAGCGCGAGGCCGACCGCGAGCGCCCGGCGCGCGCCAAACCCCAGCGCAACCGCGCGGGTCCGCAGGGGCTCCGCCCGCCTATTCGACCAGATCGCGATACGCATGCCAGCTCGCGTGACCCAGCCACGGGAAGATCACGACGAGCCCCAGCATCAGCGTCGC
>JBBIJJ010000139.1:0-9560 GCA_037446035.1 Burkholderiales bacterium | reverse complement strand
ACGACGCATTCGGGGGCGACCTCGTGAAATATCCGGGCCAGATCCGCGACGTCGTCGGTCAGCACGTCGGGCGTGTTGGTCACGCGGATGCCGCGCGCCCGCGCGGCGGTGAGATCGATCGCGTCCACGCCGACGCCGAAGCAGGCGATCAGCTCGAGCCGCGGCAGCGTCTCGATCAAGTCGGCCTTCATTCCTGCGCCGCCGCTGGTCACGGCGACCCGTACCTCGGGGGCCGCTTGCGCGAGCAGCGCGGCGCGGTAGTCGCTTTCGAGCCGCGCCTGCGTCGGCGGATGGATCGGCGCGACCAGCAGCAGCGCGGGCTTCATCGCAGCGGTGCCACACCCAGGCGGTGCGTCCACTCGTCGAATTCGGCGCGCAGCCCCGGCTCGATCGGAATGCCGTCGCGGCGCCGCTGCGCTTCGGCGCGTTCCTCGGGCTCGCCCGGGTAGAGCACGTCGCCGGGCTGACGCCGGATCGCCTCGACCGCCTTGGCCACGCGCTGCGCGAGCATGGCGCCGCCGGCGAAGCGTGCGGGGTCGAGCGCGATCATCAGCACGCCGAGACGGCGCCGCTGGGTCAGATCGCCGAACATCGGCGTGATGCGGTGGGCAAACGCCATGCCGTTCAGCGGCCCGCATAGCAGGTCGATCATCAGCGCGAGCGCATAGCCCTTGTGACCGTAGGATGTGCCGCCGAGCGCGACGAGTGCGGCGGCCGCGTGCGCGTCGCGCGTCGGCCGGCCCTGCTCGTCGAGCGCGACGTCGGGCGGCAGGCCATGGCCTTCGCGCCGCGCGTTCATCACGCGGTTCCACGGGATCGAGCTGGTCGCCATGTCCAGACACAGCGGCGCACCGCCCGCGCGCGGAAACGCGATCGAGATCGGGTTGGTGCCGAGGAACTTGCGGGTTCCGCGCGCGGGTGCGACGATCGAATCGGCGTGCGTGAACGCGATGCCGACCAGTCCGTCGCGCGCCGCCTGCCGCGTATACAGCCCGATCGCGCCGCAGTGCGTGGACTCCGAGATCCCCACCGCGCCGATGCCCGCTTCGCGCGCCAGCCGCTGCGCCAGCGCCATCGCGGCGAACGCCGCGGCGATGCCAAGTCCGTGGCCGCCGTCGAATTGCGCGGTCCCCGGTCCGGTGCGCTGCACTGAGAAGGTGTGAAGATTTCGTCGCGAGCGGGCCGCTGGCTAGGCGCACGCAGCCGCAGGGCCGAGACATATCAAGTAGATAGGCGAGGCCCGAGCAGCGCGCAACGACGCCAGCGGGCCGCGCAGCAGAGAGATTCACACCTTCTGAGTACTGCGGCCGCGGTTCGATCGAGCCGGCGCGCATGCGCGCGAGATAGTGCGGCAGCCGCGCGATGCCGTGCGAGTCGATGCCCCAGAGGCTCGTCTGCACGAGCGCATCGGCGACGGTGCACGCATCTTCGTCGCTGCAGCCGGCCGCGCGCAGGCACGCGGCGGACCAGTCGGCGAGCGGCTGCGCGGGGACGCGCTCGACCACGTTCACCTTTCGACCTGGATTCCTCACCACAGAGACGCAGAGGCACAGAGAAAGCCGAAAGATCGAGTCCTTGCTCGCATTCCCCGCCTCGCCCGCTGGGTGAGAGAGCCTGTTCGCACAGCCGTTTGTTTTTCCTCTGTGTTCTCTGTGTCTGTGCGGTTCGAATGCCTTTTCGGCTCCAATCCGTCTTGAACCAAGGCGGTCGCGAGGATTTCAGCCCGGCGCGCAGAGCGCACGCCGCCGCGCTTTCGCCTGGAAAAAGGAGCTCGACGCCGCGCCCGCCGTCATTGCCCGTACGCCGTCACCTTCTGCCGCTGCTCGCCGAGCCCGGCGATGCCAAGCCGCACTTCGTCGCCAGGACGCAGGAAGCGCGGCGGCTTCATCGCCATGCCGACGCCGGGCGGCGTGCCGGTGGTGATGATGTCGCCGGGCAGCAGCGTCATGAACTGGCTCAGGTACGCGACCAGATACGCGACGCCGAAGATCATCGTGCGCGTATTGCCCGTCTGCATGCGCTGGCCGTTGACATCCAGCCACAGGTCGAGGTTCTGCGGATCGGCGATCTCGTCGGTCGTGACCAGATACGGGCCGATCGGGCCGAACGTGTCGCAGCCCTTGCCGCGGTCCCACTGGCTGCCGCGCTCGAGCTGGAAGTTGCGCTCGGACACGTCGTTGACGACACAGTAGCCGGCGACGTGCTTCAGCGCGTCGCGCTCGTCGACGTACTGCGCCTTGGTGCCGATCACGACACCGAGCTCGACCTCCCAGTCGGTCTTCTGCGAGTTCTTCGGGATCACGATGCCGTCGTTCGGCCCGGTGATGCAGGTGGTCCACTTGTTGAAGACGATCGGCTCGCCCGGAATCGGCATGTTGCTTTCGGCCGCATGGTCCGAGTAGTTCAGCCCGATCGCGACGAACTTGCCGATGCCCACGTAGGGCACGCCGAGCCGCGGCCTGCCTTTGACCAGTGGCAGCTTGGCCGGATCGAACTTGCGCAGATGCGCGAGACGCTTTGGCGCGAGCACCGACGAGTCGATGTCGCCGACGATGCCCGACAGGTCGCGGATGTTGCCGTCGGCGTCCAGCAGCCCGGGTTTCTCGAATCCGTTCGGGCCGTAGCGGAGCAGTTTCATGCGCAGTTCCTCATGGTGGTTGCCTCGCCGCCCGAAATCCGAGACGGGTCGGGGTAGCGGACGACGACGTCGTGGCGCCGACCGCGTTGTCCCGACGCTGTCCCCGGGTCGGGCGAGCGGGGTTGCTAAAGACTCATCCCGCCGTCGACGAAGATCGCCTGACCGGTCATGAACGACGATTCGTCGGAGACGAGGTAGACGAAGGTCTCGGCGATCTCTTCGGCGGTGGCGAGCCGTCCCATCGCTTGCCGCGCGACGAAGTCCTTGCGCGCCTGCACCGGGTCGGCAAAGGCCTGGATGCGTTCGGCGAGCGACGGCGTGTCGACGGTGCCGGGGCACACGCAGTTGACGCGAATGCCCTGCTTGACGTGATCGAGCGCGAGCGCGCGCGTGAAGCCGGCGACCGCCGCCTTGCTGGCCGTGTACGCGAGCCGGTTCGGCGCCGCCTTCTGCGCGCCGAGCACGGAAGCCATGTTCAGGATCACACCGCCGCCGGCCGCGATCATCTTCGGCAGCATCGCGCGGGTCATGACGAACATGCTGCGGACGTTCAGGTCGAAGCTGAAGTCCCAGTCCTCGATGCGGCAGTCGAGGATCGTTCCCTGGTGCACGTAGCCGGCGCAGTTGAACAGGATGTCGACCGCGCCGACTTCCTCGACGCAGGCCTGCACGGCGGCGTCGTCGAGCACGTCGAGCACGCGGGTGGTGATCGGCAACGATCCGGCGGCCGCTTGCAGCGACTGCAGCAACTCGGGTCTGAGGTCGGTCGCGATCACCCGCGCGCCTTCGCGCGCGAACGCCAGCACGCCAGCTCGCCCCATGCCTTGTCCGGCCGCCGTGACGAGTGCGGTCTTGCCCGCGAGTCGACCTGCCATCTGCCGCGCCCCCTGAGTATTGTCGTTTTGCCCCGACCTTGACAGCGCGGGGCCGCGTGTGTGAAGCTGCCCGCCAATTGGCCTGACCACCTTACCAATGCGGGGTGCGGCCAGTGTAAGGGCTGCGTTCGGCGCTTGTCCAGAAACGCAGACACGCAGCCGATCCCGCGGCGAAACCGACGACCCGTCAGCATGCCGATCCAGGCCCTCGAGCCGCGCCGCCTGTACCGCCAGATCGCCGACCAGATCGCGGCGCTGATCCGGCGCGGCGAATTCAAGCCGGGATCGCGCCTGCCGCCCGAGCGCGACCTGGCGAAGCAGCTCGGCGTCAGCCGGCCGTCGGTGCGCGAAGCGCTGATCGCGCTCGAGGTCGAAGGCTTCGTCGAAGTCCGCATCGGCTCGGGCGTTTACGTCACCAGCGCCGTGCCGCGCCGCGCCGTCGGCCGCGTCGGCAAGGCGGCGCTGCCGCCCGACTCCGGCCCGTTCGAGCTGATCGAGGCGCGCCGCCTGGTCGAATCCGAATGCGCGGCGCTGGCAGCGAAGCATGCGAGCGCCGCGCAGGTGCGGCAGATGAAGACCGCGCTCGCCTCGATGCGCACCGACGGCAAGCGCAACGTCGTTCCGCTCGAAGGCGACCAGCGCTTCCACGAGTGCGTCGCCGATGCCAGCGGCAACAGCGCGCTGGCGATGCTGGTGCGCACGCTGTGGGCGCAGCGCACCGGACCGCTGTTTCTGAGGCTCGAGCACCACTTCGACACGCCGGCGCTGTGGAGCGCGGCGATCGCGGAGCACCAGGCGATCCTCGCGGCGATCGAGTCGCGCGACTCGGCGGCGGCGCGTGCGGCGATGCGCCGCCATCTGGACATGGCGGCAAAGCGGTTCAAGGCGAGCTTCAGGCGCAACTGAGGGCCCGATTCGGGGACGCTCGACGGGGAGGAGCACATTGAGTCAGGCGACGGGCGCGGGTGACGAGCACGTGCTGGCGGCCGACGGCACGTTCGCCGTGCACGACCAGCCGGTCGATCTGAAGATCTACCGGTTCGAGGACTGGATTGCGCTCGCGTTCTTCTGGCTGCTCGCCGGCGTCGTCTTCCTGCAGTTCTTTACGCGCTATGCGCTGAACGACTCGGCGTCGTGGACCGAGGAGATCGCGCGCTATCTGCTGATCTGCACGGTGTTCGTCGGCGCGGCGATGGCGGTACGCAAGAACAATCACGTGCAGGTCGATTTTTTCTACCGCGTGCTGCCAAAGCCGCTGACGCGCGTGCTGGCCACGCTGGTCGACGTCGTGCGGATCGCCTTCTTCGCGTACGCGGTCTACCTGACCGCGGCGCTGATGGTGCGCATCGGCGGGCAGCCGATGGCGGTCGTCGACTGGCCGATCGGCATCGTCTACGCGGTCGTGCTGTTCGGCTTCGTGCTGATGACCTGGCGCGCGCTGCAGGTTGCGGCTGCCAACTGGCGGCGCGGCGCGTCGGTGCTCGAGCGCCCCGAGCTGCACGAAGCCCCCGAGGCGACCGCTTGACGGCGGCGGCACGACCAGCGCACCGATGACGCCGGCCGGATTCAAACTGACCTTCCTCGCGCTGATGGGCGCGGGGGTGCCGGTTGCGATCGCGATGGCGGGCTCGTCGCTGATCTACGTGATGGTGTCGGGCAACGTACCCGACTTCGTCGTGATCCACCGGATGGTCAACGGCATCGATTCGTTTCCGCTGTTGGCGGTGCCGTTTTTCGTGCTGGCCGGCAACCTGATGAACTCGGCCGGCATCACCAACCGTATCTACAACTTCGCGCTCGCGCTGGTCGGCTGGCTCAAGGGCGGGCTGGGACATGTCAACGTCGTCGGCTCGATGGTGTTCGCCGGCATGTCGGGCACCGCGATCGCGGATGCTGCCGGGCTCGGCACGGTCGAGATCAAGGCGATGCGCGATCACGGCTACTCGACCGAGTTCGCGGTTGGCGTGACAGCGGCCTCCGCCACGCTCGGCCCGATCATTCCGCCGTCGCTGCCGTTCGTGATCTACGCGATGCTCGCCAACGTGTCGGTCGGCGCGCTGTTCCTCGCCGGGCTGTTGCCCGGATAGGTGATGGCGTTGCTGATGATGGCCACCGTCGCCTATTACGCGCACCGGCGCGGGTTCGGCAGCGACGTGAATTTCCGGTGGGGCAAGCTCGGCAAGGCGCTGCTGGAGCTGGCGATCGTCGCCGCCTTTCCCGTGGCGATCTGGGCGGCCACGCAGGCCGGCGCGATGCCGACTGTCGCGGTCGTGGTCGCGCTGGCGGTGCTGCTCGTTGCCGACTGGAGGTTTCGCTTCAATGCCGTGCTGCCGATCCTCACGCCCGTGCTGCTGATCGGCGGAATGACCGCGGGTGTGTTCACCGCGACCGAAGGCGCGATCGCGGCCTGCGTGTGGGCGCTTTTTCTGGGTCTGGTCTGGTACCGGACGATGAACGCGCGCACGCTCGTCAAGGTGTCAATGGACACGATCGAGACGACCGCGACCGTGCTGCTGATCGTCGCCGCCGCGTCGATCTTCGGCTGGATGCTGACCGTCACGCGCACGACCGAAGCGATCGCCGCGTGGGTGCTGGCGTTCACGAGCGACGCGTGGATGTTCCTGCTGCTGGCGAACCTGCTGATGCTGTTCGTCGGCTGTTTTCTGGAGCCGACCGCCGCGATCACGATCCTGGTGCCGATACTGCTGCCGATCGTGCACCAGCTCGGCATCGACCCGGTGCACTTCGGGCTGATCATGGTGCTGAACCTGATGATCGGCCTGCTGCATCCGCCGATGGGGCTCGTGCTGTTCGTGCTCGCGCGCGTGTCGAAGCTGTCTTTCGAACGAACGACGATGGCGATCCTGCCGTGGCTGCTGCCGTTGTTGGTGAGCCTGGCGCTGGTGACCTACGTGCCTTCGATCAGTCTGTGGCTGCCGAGGTTGTTGATGTGAAGACGCCGCCCTTCGTTTCGGGACCCGAGCAGAACGTCGACGCGAGCCGTATCGCCATCGAAACGAAGACCTTCCCCCAAGACCGCGTCCTGCGACCGATGGGAAGGCGCCCGGAGGTGTGAACATGTCCGCAGTCAGCGCAACGTCCGCGATCCCGCCGGTCCTTCGCCTGCATCCGAACGACGACGTCGTCATCGCGCGCCGGCAGCTCGTTTCGGGCACAGCGCTGCCGGGCGAGGGCGTCACGGTGATCGGACTGGTGCCGCCGGGGCACAAGGTGGCTGCGCGCGCGATCCGCGCGGGTGCGGCGGTGCGCCGCTACGACCAGATCATCGGCTTCGCCAAGCGCGACATCCAAGCCGGCGAGCACGTGCACCTGCACAACCTGGGCATCGGCGAGCAGCACGGCGCGTTCGAGCGCGACTACGCGTTGTGCGCCGATGTGAAGCCGACCGCGTACGTCGCGCGGCCCGCGACGTTCGAAGCCATCGTGCGCGCCGACGGGCGCGTGGCCACGCGCAACTACATCGGCATCCTGTCGACGGTGAACTGCTCGGCCACCGTTGCGCGCGCGCTCGCCGACCGCTTCCGCCGCGACGTGTTTCCCGAAGCGCTCGCGGACTTTCCGAACGTCGACGGCGTGGTCGCACTGACGCACGGCACCGGCTGCGGCATGGACATGGACGAGGCGATGACGATCCTGCGTCGCACGCTCGGCGGCTACGCGCGCCATCCGAACTTCGGCGCGGTGCTGATCGTCGGGCTCGGCTGCGAGGCGAACCAGGCGAGCGCGCTGCTTGGCGCCGAAGGTCTGCACGAAGGCGAGCGGCTGCGCACCTACAACCTGCAGGACGTGGGCGGCACGGCCGCGGCGATCGCGCGCGGCATGGCGCTGGTGCGCGAGCTGCTGCCGCAGGTGAACCGCGTCGCGCGCCAGCCCGTGCCTGCGAGCCATCTGACGCTCGGGCTGCAATGCGGCGGCTCCGACGGCTACTCGGGCATCACCGCGAACCCCGCGCTCGGCAACGCGGTCGATCGGCTCGTCGCGCACGGCGGCACCGCGATCCTTTCCGAGACCCCCGAGATCTACGGCGCCGAGCACCTGCTGACGCGGCGCGCGGTCACGCGCGAGGTCGGCGAAAAGCTCGTCGCCCGCATCAAGTGGTGGGAGGACTACTGCGCGCGCAACCGCGGCGAGATGAACAACAACCCGTCCCCAGGCAACAAGGCGGGCGGGCTGACGACGATCCTGGAGAAGTCGCTCGGGGCCGTCGCCAAGGGCGGGACGACCAACCTCGTCGACGTCTACGAATACGCGCAGCGGGTCGACAAGCGCGGCTTCGTGTTCATGGACACGCCCGGCTACGACCCGGTGTCGGCCACGGGCCAGGTCGCGGGCGGTGCGAACATGATCGTGTTCACGACCGGCCGCGGCTCGGCCTACGGCTGCGCGCCGGCGCCTTCGCTGAAGTTGTCGACGAACTCCGAGCTCTGGCGGCGCCAGCGCGAGGACATCGACATCGACTGCGGCGCGATCGCCGACGGCGAAGCGACGATCGAGGAAGTCGGTGCGCGCATCTTCGAGGTGATCCTCGAAACCGCGTCGGGCCGCAAGAGCAAGAGTGAACTGCACGGCTACGGCCAGCAGGAGTTCGTCCCGTGGCAGGTGGGGGCGGTGATGTGATTGGGCCCCGCTCCCCTTCGAGGGGGCGGGAAAAGAGGCGGGGCGCCGCGCGCGCATCGCCACGCCGACCTCTCCTCGAAGAGGAGCGGCAGGCACAGATTTCAGGCAGGCCACAAAGGAGGAGACAACCGATGAAAGCCAAGCTTTTCGCAACGTTTGCCGCGCTGGCGCTCGCCGCCGGCATCGCCCAGGCGCAGACCAAGCTCAAGTTCGCGCACGTCTATGAGGTGTCCGAGCCGTACCACACGGCCGCAGTCTGGGCCGCGGGCGAGATCGCCAAGCGCACCAACAACCGCTACCAGGTCGAGGTATTCCCGGCTTCGACGCTCGGCAAGGAAACCGACATCAATCAGGGGCTGACACTGGGGACCGTGGACATCATCTACACGGGGCAGCTTTTCGCAGGGCGCACGTACGGGCCGATCGCCATCGGCGGCGCGCCGTACATGTTCCGCGACTTCAACCACTGAAAGGCCTTTTCGACCAGCCCGCTGTTCGCCGAACTTGCCGATGGCTACCAGAAGAAAAGCGGCGGCAACAAGGTCGTGGCGATCACCTACTACGGCGAGCGGCACGTCACGTCGAACAAGCCGATCAACCAACCCGAGGACATGAAGGGACTGAAGATCCGCGTGCCCGACGCGCCGCTGTACACGATGTTCCCACGCGCCGTGGGTGCGAATCCGACGCCGATCGCATTCGCCGAGGTGTACCTGGCGCTGCAAAACGGCACGGTCGACGCGCAGGAGAACCCGCTGCCGACGATCGACGCGAAGAAGTTCTACGAGGTGCAGAAATACATCGTGCTGACCGGCCACATCACCGATGCGCTGATCACGATCATCGGCGCGCCGACCTGGAACAAGCTGTCCGACGGCGACAAGAAGATCTTCGAGGCCGTGCTGAAGGAGGCAGCGGTGCGCGCGACCAACGAGATCATCGAGATCGAGAAGAAGCTCGGCGCAGAGTTCGAGAAGCGCGGCAAGACCGTCGTGCGCGTGGACCGCGGGCCGTTCCGCGCGGCGGTGGTCAAGCTGCACAACGGCCCGGACGCGACCTGGGACAAGGCGACCTACGACAAGCTGCAGGCGCTGAAGTAGCCGCATCGGGTTGACCCGGGTGCACGGCCGGCGCCGGCGAGCGATCGGCGCGCCGGCCGCGGCGCGCTGGCGGCGCGAGCGACCCCCTGTCCGCGGGATGACGGGATTGGCCGGCAGCGCCTGGCTGTTTGCGCGCTGGCATACTGCCGCGGCCATTCCGACCGAGGTCTGCTTGACGATCACAGGAGATGGACATGGACGCCTCCCTTTTCTCCACGGTGAATGGGCGCGGTGGTGAAGATTGAGCGCTGCGTGGCCTGTATGGCTGGATGCGGTAAAGCGCTGCATCCAGCCATCGGCCAGCGGATC
>JBBIJJ010000138.1:0-9618 GCA_037446035.1 Burkholderiales bacterium | reverse complement strand
CGGAAAAGACTTACACCTTCTGACACACGACCGGAGTCGACCATGGATCTCAAGGGCAAGACCATTTTCATTTCGGGCGCCTCGCGCGGCATCGGGCTGGCGATCGTCAAGCGCGCCGCCGCCGACGGCGCCAATGTCGCGATCGCGGCCAAGACCGCGGAGCCGAATCCCAAGCTGCCCGGAACGATCTACACCGCCGCGCAGGAAATCGAGGCAGCCGGCGGCAAGGCGCTGCCGATCCAGTGCGACATCCGTGACGAGGCGCAAGTCGTTGCCGCGGCCAGGCAGACGGCGGACCACTTCGGCGGCATCGACATCCTGATCAACAACGCCAGCGCGATCAATCTGACGCCGACCGAAGCCACGCCGATGAAGCGCTTCGACCTGATGTTCGGCGTCAACGTGCGCGGCACCTTCCTGTGCACGCAGGCCTGTCTGCCTTATCTGAAGAAGAGCGCCGAGCGCCGGCGCAATCCGCACGTGCTGACGCTGTCGCCGCCGCTGAACATGCACGCGCGCTGGTTCGCGCCGCACGTCGCCTACACGATGTCCAAGTACGGCATGAGCATGTGCGTGCTCGGGCATGCCGAGGAGTTCCGGCCCTACGGCATCGCGGTCAACGCGCTGTGGCCGCGCACGGTGATTCAAACCGCAGCGCTGCAGATGATCCCGGGCGTCAAGCCTGAGCACTGCCGCCAGCCCGCGATCATGGCCGACGCCGCCTACGCGATCCTCAAGCGCGAGGCCGCCACGACGACCGGCAACTTCTTCATCGACGAAGAGGTGCTCGAGCAGGCGGGCGTGACCGACTTCGACCGCTACTCGGTCGTGCCCGGCAGCAAGCAACTGCTGCCCGACCTGTTCCTGTAGGCGCCGCGCCCGCACGAGCGGTCGCGCGCCGTCGGTGACCCGGCGCGCGCGCGCCGCGCTATCCTTCACGCCAGTGCAGTGCGGATCGATCGGGGTGCCACGGCTCGACCTCCCGGGAGACAACGATGACCAACCATCGCAACCGCTTCCCCGCCCGCCGCAAGTTTCTCAAGCAGACCGCGGTGCTGTCGGCTAGCGCGGCGACGCTCGCAGCGCCCGCGGTCGTGCTCGGCCAGCGGCCGGCGGCGATCAAGGTCGGCGTGCTGCATCCGGTCACCGGCGCGCTGGCGGTGTCCGGCGTGCCGTGTCGCGAAGGCGCGCTGATGGCGCTCGGAGACATCAACGCCGCCGGTGGCATCAAGTCGATGGGTGGCGCGCGGCTCGAAGCGGTGCTCGGCGATGCGCAAAGCCAGCCGCAGGCGGGTGCTTCCGAGGTCGAGAAGATGAACGAGGCGGGAGTGGCCGCGATCGTCGGCGCCTACGCCAGCAGCATCTGTCTGGCGACCACGCAGGCGGCGGCGCGCCACGGCATCGCGCACGTCGTCGACGTCGGCGTGGCCGATCAGATCGTCGAGCGCGGCCTGAAGAACACGTTCCGCTTCGGCCCCGGCTATCGGACCGTCATGCAGATCGCGATGCACAACCTGCATCGGCTGAACACGCTCGCGGGCAGGCCGGCGAAGACCGTGATGATCGTGCACGAGGAGTCGGTGTTCGGCACCGGCACCGCCAACCTGCTGGCGAAAGAACTGCCGACCTACGGCTTCGAGGTCAAGGAGATCGTCAAGCACGCCAATCCGACGCGCGACTTCGACAACATCGTGCTGCGGATCAAGGCGGTGAACCCGGACATCGTGATCCCGGCCAACCATGATGACGAATACGCGCTGCTAGTGCGCACGATGCGCCAGCGGAAAGTCGTTCCGATGGCGATCTACTCGGTGCTCGGCGGCGCGGCGTCGAACGGCCGTTTCGTCAAGGAGTTTCCGGACGCCGCCAACGGCATCATCGACGTCAACCACTGGTACAACCTCAACGATGAGCGCGTGCCGGCGTTGCGCAGGCGCGCCGAGGCGAAGGGCGGGTTTTTCGTCTACGAGTTCTACATGAACTACACGGCGATGTGGCTGCTCGCCGACGCGCTCGAGCGCGCGAAGAGCGCGAAGCGCGAGGACGTGATCGCCGCGCTGGAGTCAAGCGCGTTCGCCGATCACATCATGCCGTACGGGCCGACGAAGTTCGTCAACGGCCAGAACCAGGGCGCGCGCCCGCTGACGACGCAGGTGCTCCGAAACGACATCAAGGTCATCGCCCCGCAGGAGTTCCGCGAAGCCGAGCCGGTGTTTCCCTGGAGGGCGTGACCGTTCTCCCTCTTTCCGGAACCATCAAGCATTACGCATCCTCGTGACACGTGCCCACCGTCCGGTGTCCGCGTCCATCACCGGTCGTCATTCCGAGCCGACACCCGCACGTCATTCCGAGCCGACACCCGCACGTCATTCCGAGCCGACACCCGCACGTCATTCCGAGCCGAAGGCGAGGAATCTCCACCGTCCGCAGCGCCGAGATCCCTCGCATGCGCTCGGGATGACACCCTCCTCTGCCGTTTCGAGCCGACGCCTGCTCGTCATACCGAGCCGCCTTCCGTCACTCCGAGCCGACGCCTGCTCGTCATACCGAGCCGCCTTCCGTCACTCCGAGCCGGCATCCGCACGTCATTCCGAGCCGGCATCCGCACGTCATTCCGAGCCGACACCCGCACGTCATTCCGAGCCGAAGGCGAGGAATCTCCACCGCCCGCAGCGCCGAGATCCCTCGCATGCGCTCGGGATGACACCCTCCTCTGCCGTTTCGAGCCGACGCCTGCTCGTCATACCGAGCCGCCTTCCGTCACTCCGAGCCGACGCCTGCTCGTCATACCGAGCCGCCTTCCGTCACTCCGAGCCGGCATCCGCACGTCATTCCGAGCCGGCATCCGCACGTCATTCCGAGCCGACACCCGCACGTCATTCCGAGCCGAAGGCGAGGAATCTCCACCGCCCGCAGCGCCGAGATCCCTCGCATGCGCTCGGGATGACACCCTCCTGCCGTTTCGAGCCGGCGCATGCCTGTCATTCCTAGCCGACTGCCCCTTGTCATTCCGAGCCGTCTGCCCCTTGTCATGCCGAGCCGACTGCCCCTTGTCATTCCGAGCCGAAGGCGAGGAATCGCAGCGGCTCGCAATGCCGAGATCCCTCGCGCTGCTCGGGACGACGGAACCCGCGCCCGCGCGGGCGAAACGAATTGGCAAGGTCGCAGTGTCACGAGATTGCGTAACCCTCGATAGGCGATGCTCGAATTCTCGATCCTCTGGCCGTCGATCGCCAACGGGCTCGCCACCGGCGCGATCTATGCGCTGGTGGCGCTCGGACTGACGCTGATCTACGGCGCGGTGCGCATCATCAGCTTTGCGCACGGCGCGGCGCTGATGGTCGCGCGGAAGGGCGTGCAAATCCTGTTTGCGCGCTGCGGCGTCGATCCGTACGCGGCACTCGTCGTGCCGCTGCCCAATGCGTGCGGTGCGTGCGCGGGCTACGGCGAGTTCCGGTTCGGCGACGACGACGTCGTGGTCTCGTCGACCGCGCGCAACTTCGCCGGGCCCATGGGCTTGCCGCTGGCACAGGTCCATCTCGGCTCGCCGTGCACGGTCGCGGCCAGCGCCGTCGCCGGTCGCATCGGCGTTCCGCGCGATCTGCTTTGATTCGCGTTCCGCGCGCAGCCTGCCTCGCGTTTCAACGAGGAGGCGGGGCGGCGGACGGGGACGCACGCGCAGCCGGTTCCCGGCTGCGCTCGATCCAGGTGTTCCACAAGCGCCACGTCAGCGCGAGCAGCGTCGGTCCGAGAAAAATGCCGACGAAGCCGAACGCGAGCAGTCCGCCGATCACGCCGACGAACACCAGAGCGAACGACAGACTCGCCCCGCGCGAGATCAGCAACGGCCGCAGCACGTTGTCGATGCTCGAGACCAGCAGCGCGCCCCAGAGCACCATGAAGATTGCCCAGCCGAGTTGCTGGTGCGCGAGCAGCCAGATCGTCGCACCGAGCCAGACGAGGACCGGACCGCCGGGGATCAGCGACAGCAGCGCGGTCAGGCCGCCGAGCAGGATCGGCGCCGGTACACCGGCGATCAGGAAGCCGACGGTCGCGAGCGCGCCCTGCGCGAGCGCCGTGCCGACGATCCCGATCACCACGCCGCGCACGGTGTCGCGCACGATCGCGAGCAGCTCGTCGGCCATCGTGCCGGCAATGCGCGCCGTGCCCGCGCGCAGGCTGCGCACAAGTGCTTCGCCGTCGCGATAGAAAAAGAACGCCACGAAGGTCGCCAGCGCGAGCTGCAGCACGCCTTCGGCGGTCAGCCGGCCGGCGAGGATCAGCGGCTCGCGGCCGATCTCGACCAGCCGTGCGCCGAGCGTGCGCAGCGCGCCGGGGTCCGCCGCCAGTTCGCGCCAGTACGCGTCGAGAAAGTCGCCGACCAGCGGGATGCGCCGCAGCCACGCGGGCGGCGCCGGCGGCCCGTCGGCCAGCCACGCCTGCACGGCCGCGATCCAGCCGGGCACGCGCTCGATCGCGTTGTCGACGAGCCAGGCGAACGGCACGATCACGAGCACGATCGCCAGCACGGTCATGATGGTTGCCGCGGCCGTGTCGCTGGCGCGCACCGCGCGCCGCACGGCCTGATGCAGCGGCCAGGTCGTCAGCACGAACACGGCCGCAAAGAGGCCGGCGGCGAAAAACGGCTTGACCACGACCGCCGCGCCGATCACCAGCAGCGCGGCTGCGGCGATCTTGACGATGCGGGTGAACAGCGCCTGCTCGTCGGGATGCTCCATCGGCGGTCGATTCCAGGTGGCCGCGCGCTGCGGCGAGCGACGCTCCGGCAGCGACGATTCGTGAGACCGTTTGTATGATAGGCGCGCGGTCGCTGCGCCTGCTCTCTCGACGAACCCGGCGCGACATGAACGGATCCATTCCTTCGGACGAAAGGCGCGCGCGCCTGCGGCGCACACGTGCGCTGACCGCTGTGCTGACCGCGTTGCTGCTGGCCGCGGCGCCTGCGCTGGCGCAACGGCGCGATGCGGCCGACGCGCTCGCGCTGAGCGGCTGCCTGATGGACGCCGACCTGCGCCTGGCGGCGATCCAGCAGATGGCGCGCGGCGAGAAGCGCGAAGACGTGCTCGCTGCCGCAAACAAGGCACTCGAGGCCGCGCCGCTCGACTTCCGGATGCGAATCGAGCGCATCGTCGAGGAGGTGTATCGCGACCGCCCGACTGCGCAGCGGCCGTACGTCGCCGACCGGCTGCGCCAATGCGCCGCCGCGGTGGGCCCCCGCATGCGCGCGGAACTTGCCGACGACTGCTACCAGATCACGCGCTTCGCGCGCGACTTCTTCGCCGCGCGCGCCGCCGGCGTCACGCTCGAACAAACGCAGCAATCGATCCGTGCGCTCGCCGAGCGGCAGGCCATGCCGGCCGCCTTCGGCGAGCGGCTCGGCAAGCTCGCCGCGAGCGTGTACGCGTCGCAGGACGAGGCGCCGAAGTTCCGCGCGGGGCTGTTTTATCACTGCGTCGTCGAGCCGCGGGCGCCCCGCTGATGGCCGCGATGACGCAGACAAGCGGTCGCGTCTGGGCGCTCGACGCCGACGTCGACACCGACGCGCTCGCGCCGGGGCGCCGGATGAAGCTCGCGCTGCCGGAACCGGCGAGGCATCGCCTGGAGGTCGTGCGTCCCGAGTTCGCGCGCGAGGTGCGCGCCGGCGACGTGATCGCCGCCGGGCCGAACTTCGGCGTCGGCTCGTCGCGCGCGCAGGCGGCGGCCGCACCGAAGCATCGGGGCGTGGCCGCGGTGCCGGCGCCGTCGTTCGCCGGCCGCTTCTTTCGCAACGCGATCAATCTGGGGCTGCCGGCGCTCGTCTGCGCACGCGCGCAGGAGCTCACCGACGGCGAGCGGATCGCGCTGGATTTGCGCCAAAGCATTGTCACGCGCGCCGACGGCGGTACGCTCGCATGCGAGCCGCTGCCGCCGTTTCTGTGGGACATCGTCGCCGCCGGCGGGCTGCTGCCGAGCCTGAAGAACCGATTCGCACCGAAGGGAGTGAAGGCATGAGAGAGCCGTTGCACCGGCTGTCGGCGACGAAGCTGGCGCAGATGATGGCCGCCGGCGACGTCACGTCCGAAGTGGTCACGCGCTCGTTCATCGACGCGATCCACGACCGCAATGCGACGATCGAGGCGTTCGCGTGGTTCGAGGCCGATCGCGCGCTCGAGACTGCGCGCGAGCTGGACCGCCTGCTCGCCAACGATCGCCGCCGCGGCCCGCTGCACGGCGTTCCGGTCGCCGTCAAGGACAACATCGACAGCGCCGACATGCCGACCGGCTACGGCTCGACGATCTTCGCGACCCACAAGCCGAACGTCGACGCGGCGTGCGTCGGTCTGCTCAAGGACGCCGGCGCATTCGTCATCGGCAAGACGGTGACCGCGGAGCTGGCCAACTTCACGCCCGGGCCGACGCGCAATCCGCACAACCTCGCGCACACGCCGGGCGGCTCGTCCAGCGGAAGCGCGGCGGCGGTCGCTGCGCACTTCGCGCCGCTCGCGCTCGGAACGCAGACGGCCGGCTCGGTGATCCGGCCCGCGGCGTTCTGCGGCGTGTTCGCGTACAAGCCATCGCCGCGGCTCGTGCCGCGCTGCGGTGTCAAGCCGAACTCCGACACGATGGACGAGGTCGGTGCCTTCGCGCGCAGCGTCGAGGACCTTGCGCTGGTCGCCTCCGTGCTGGCGCTCAAGCCCGCCTGGAAGGACGTGCCCGCGCAGTATCTGGCGAGCGGTGCGGTGCCGACGATCGGCTGGACCGCGACACCGCACGCGAACGCGGCGTCGGCATCGATGCTCGCCGCCCTCGAGTCCTCCGCACACAAGCTCGCGCAGCGCGGCGCGCGGCACACCGAGATCACCTGGCCGCGCGTGTTTGACGGCCTGTTCGAAGCGCAGAAATCGGTGCAGCTGTACGAGACCGCGCGCGCGCTCGCACCCGAGTACACCTACCGGCGCGACCTGCTGTCGGCGCGGCTGGTGGAGCTGATCGAGCAGGGGCGCGCGGTCGATACGCGCACCTATATCGAGGCGCTGCAGCTCGGCCGCGCCTGCGCCGCCGCGATCGACGGCCTGTTCGGCGCGGCCGACGTCGTGCTGTGCCCGTCCGCGCCGGGAGAGGCGCCGCGCGGGCTGGGCTCCACCGGCGACCCCATCTTCAACCGGCCGTGGCACCTGATCGGCTGCCCCGCATTGAACATCCCCTGCGGGCACGGCGAAGCCGGACTGCCGCTCGGCCTGCAGGTGATCGCGCGCCCCGGCGACGACGCCAAGCTGCTCGCCGCCGGCGCGTGGATCGAAGCGAAGCTGCGCGATTGAGGCGGCGCGGTCCTGCGTGAACCCGGTTCGAGGACGGGCGGCAGAGCGTTTCGCTTTGTCTTGCGACCGCCGGGCCAACAGCGGGCGCCGGCGCGATCGCCGCGCGACACGACGCGATCGCCTTCTCGACCCTCGTTTGTTCAAAGGACGGACGGCGGCCGCACGCGTGGCGGCGCCTCGATGCCCGGCCCGCCATGGCGATCCACGTTTCCGGACCAGTCGCATGAAGCAAAAGGAACCCGCGCGCGGCGTCTCCGGCGATGCGGTGCGGGGCTACCTGTCGGGCAACGGACTGCTGTCGGCGGTAGCGGGCGGATTCATCGCGGGCAGCGCGGCGGCGAGCAGGCGCTGAAGATGGACAAGTTCGACCGCATCTACGCGCTGCATCGCATCCTCTCCGCGCGCCGCACGCCGATCGGCGAAGCGCAGCTGTGCCAGCGGCTCGAGTGCTCGCGCGCGACCGTGTACCGGCTGGTCGCCGTGCTGCGCGATCGGCTGGGCGCCCCGCTTGCACACGTAGACGACCCGCCCGGATGGCGCTATGCGCCCGACGCCCACGCCGCGTACGAACTACCCGGGCTGTGGTTCACCGAGCAGGAGCTGCAGTCGCTGCTGGTGTTTCATCGGCTGCTGGCGACGCTGGAGCCCGGCATGCTCGAAGAGCACTTGGCGCCGCTGCGGCGTCGCGTCGACGCGCTGGTCGCGCACAGACGGCTCGGCCTGGCCGAGGCGGCCCGTCGCGTGCGCGTGCTGCCGCTCGGTGCCCGGCCCGCAGGCCCTTGGTTTCGAGTGCTTGCCGGCGCGACGCTGGCGCGCCGGCGGCTGCGCCTCACGTATCACGCGCGCAGTACCGACCGGCTGACGGAACGCGAAGTCGACCCGCAACGCATCACGCACTACCGCGACAACTGGTACCTCGATGCCTGGGACCACCTGCGCGGCGAACTGCGCAGCTTCGCCGTCGATCGCGTGCGGCGTGCGCAGCAACTGGAGCAGCCCGCGCGCGACGTGCCCGAGGCGGAACTGGACGAGCACTTCGCCAGCAGCTACGGCATCTTCGCCGGCCGCGCCAACAAGACCGCCGTGTTGCTGTTTTCGCGCGAACGCGCGCGCTGGGTCGCCGACGAGCGCTGGCATCCCAAGCAGGTCGGGCAATTCCGCACCGACGGCGCCTACGAACTGCACATTCCCTATCGCGACGCGCGCGAACTGGTGATGGACATCCTGCGCCACGGACCCGAGGTCGAAGTGCTGGCGCCGGAAAGCCTGCGCACTGCGGTGGCCGACGCGCTGCGGGTGGCGGCCGCGAAGTACGCGACAGCGCCGGCCAAGGACGAGCGGTGAAACCCGGACCCAACGACCCCTGCCTCGGCGGCAGCGGCGGGAACTACAAGCACTGCTGGCGCTACTGCAGCGGCGCCAGACCCAGCGCGGCGGCGGCACGATTCAGGTGCGCGTCGAATGCAAGGAAACGCAGTTGCCCGCTACCGAGCGCATGTGCGGCCCGCTCCGCGGCCGCGAGGTGAATCGCATCGTACGCGCGCAAACCTTCCGCATCGGCCAGCGCCCCAGCTCGACGCAGCAGCGGGGTATCGGCTCGAATCTTTCGCAACGTCTCCCAGTCGCGTTCGAACTGGCCGACAAGACGGTTCATGTCTCGGGCGGTCACCCGGCCCAGTCGCAGTGCGCGCGCAAAAGCGGCACGCATTTCCACGTACGCAATGGCATGACTGCACACCGCGATACTTCGTTGGATGGCGGCGCGTACTTCGTGCGTGCCCGGCTCCGCAACGTACAGCTTGATGAGCGCCGATGTATCGGCGTAGACGATCACGCGCGCTCTTCAAGAATCAGGTGCGACAGGGGCTTGGCCCTGCGGGGCCATTTCAGCGGCCGGGATGCGCCCTTCGGTTTGCCGGGCCGCGTTGGCGCTTCCACCCACGGTTGGGCGTCCAGGCTTTCGAGCGACTGCGCACCGCGCTCGGCCGCGGCCGGCTCCGGGAGCACCCGCGCGACCCGTCGTCCGCGGGCGGTGATGTGCAGCGGCTCGCCGTGCTGCACCCGGCGCAGATACTCGGATAGACGGTTCTTAAGCTCGCGGATCGAGACATCCATCGCGGTCACGAGGGTTACGGTACGTTCTGAGGGAGGTTACGGTTGCCATGGCATTGTAGCCACATCAATTCGCCCGAGCCCACTGGGTCCCGCCTGCTGGCGCTTCTTTGCCGCCACGCCCGCGCGTCACAGCCGCGATCCTGCCCGGCTGTGGCGTCGCGGGCCGCGTCTCGCGTTTTGCGAC
>JBBIJJ010000137.1:0-9643 GCA_037446035.1 Burkholderiales bacterium | reverse complement strand
CTGAAGGCGTCGCACGCGGCGCTCGCGCAGGCCTGTGCCGGCGTGTCTCCCACCGGCGCGGTCGCGCTGTCGGACTTTCGCAGCGACGATGCGCCCGCGGCACCGATCGCGGCCGCGCCCGTGGGCGCGGCGCCGCGTCGGTGTCAGCCCGCGCCTAAACGCCCGCGCGCGCCAGCCGCATCGCCTCGCGCAGCACCGTCAGGTCGCCGATGTGGTTGGCCAGCAGCAGCACCAGCCGCGCGTTGACGAGGGCGCTGCGCTCGTCATCAAGATCGCGGTGCATTTCGAGCAGCGCCTCGTAAAAGTCGTCGCCCGGCGCAAACGCGCGGAAGTACTGCTGGCCGGGTTCGCCGAAGTTGGGTGTCGTCAGGAGCGGCATAGTGGGGTCCCCGATCAATCGTTGCAGGTGGCGCGCGCCAGCGCGGCGCGCACGCAGCCGGCGTCGGCCGCGCGCCAGCGCGCGGCGACGTGCTGGTCCGGCCGCACCAGGTACACGGTGCCGTCGCGCGCGTCGTAACGTTGCGCGAACAGGCCCTCGACGTCGTGCAGCGGCGCACGGCCGGCGAGCGATCCGCCCGGCGTGCGCACGATCACGTGCGGCGCGACGCGCACGCCGTTGACCTCGATGCGCTCGAGCGCGGCAAGCCATGCGGCGTCGACGCGCGCGGCCGCCTCGGCGTAGACCAGCGCGAAGAAATCCTCCGGTCGCTCGGCCCGCAGCGCATCCAGCAGCCAGACCGCGCGGCCGTCGCGCGCCAGCGGCGCGTCTTCCAGCGGTGCGCCCGGCACCATGCGGCCGGCGAAGGCGTCGGCGTCCGGCGTGTTCAGCGCGGAGGCGGTGAGGATCGCCGGCACCGACAGCCGGCCCGAGTTCACCAGCGCGCGCGCGAACGCATGCTCGCGCGCCAGACCCAGCACGGCGTCGCGGAACGTGTGCGATACGCGGCTCTTCGGCGTGATGAAGTCGGTCGAGCGCGTCGAGTTCAGCAGATTCTCGTCGGCGGCGGCAACGCGCTCGTCGCTGTAGGTGTCGAGCAGCCGCTCGGGGGCGCGGCCGTCGAGCACGAGTTTCAGTTTCCACGCCAGGTTGTCGGCGTCCTGGATGCCGGAGTTGGCGCCGCGCGCGCCGAACGGCGAGACCTGGTGTGCGGCATCGCCGACGAACAGCACGCGGCCATGGCGGAAGCGCTGCATGCGGCGGCACTGGAACGTGTAGACGCTGACCCATTCGAGCTCGAACTCGCGCGCGTCGCCGAGCATCGCGCGGATGCGCGGGATCACGCGCTCGGGTTTTTTCTCCTCCTCCGGGTCGGCGCTCCAGCCGAGCTGAAAGTCGATGCGCCAGACGTTGTCGGCCTGCTTGTGCAGCAGCACCGACTGGTTGCGATGAAACGGCGGATCGAACCAGAACCAGCGCTCGGCCGGAAAGTCCGCCTTCATCACGACGTCGGCGATCAGGAAGCGGTCGGTGAACACGCGCCCTTCGACCTCCAGCCCGAGCATGCGCCGCACCGGGCTGCGCGCGCCGTCGGCGACGACGAGCCAGTCGGCCACCAGCTCGTAATGGCCGTCCGGTGTCTCGACCGTCAGCGCCGCGCCGTCGTCGCGCGGATGCACCGCCACGACCTTGTTGCGCCAGCGCAGGTCGATCGCCGGAAGTGCCTGCGCGCGCTCGACCAGATACTGCTCGAGGTAGTACTGCTGGAGGTTGATCATGCCCGGGCGCTTGTGGCCCGCTTCGGGCAGCAGCTCGAAACGAAATACCTCTTCGGTGCGGAAGAACGTGCGGCCGACGTTCCACGACACCCCCTTGGCCATGCAGCGGTCGCCCACACCGAGCCGATCCAGGATCTCCAGCGTGCGCTTGGCGTAGCACACGCCGCGCGAGCCGATCGACACCGTGTCGTCGTCGTCGAGCAGCACCACTGGCACGCCCCGCTGCGCCAGGTCGATCGCCGCGCACAGGCCGACCGGACCGGCGCCGATCACGACGACCGGATGGCGCACCAAAGGGGGCGCGCCGAACTCCGGCGGCCGCCGATAGGCATAGCGCGGATAGGTGTAGGTCTTGAGCACGGCAGGCTCCTTTTCTCGCACGCGTCGTAGCGCGGATTTTCGCGGAAGCCGGTGCCGTGGTGGGCAGCGGCGTTCCTTCCCCCGACCGGGCGCGTCGGTCGCGCCGCGCCGGCCGACCGCTTCTTTGCCCGCAGCGTCGGAATCGCGACGTCGACCCTCCGTTTCGCTGCGCCGAGGTGACTCCTGTCATCCCGACGTTCGTCGCCCGCGGCGCGGAGCGATGAGGCGGAGCGCAGTGGCGTGGCGCGGTAGCGTGGCGGCGCGCGGTGGCGGGCAGCGCGCGGTCGCGTGGCGGCGCGCGGTGGCGAGGCGGCGCGCGGTGGCGAGGCGGCGCGCAATCGCACGGGCTTGTCATCCCGAGCGGATGCGAGGGATCTCGGCGCTGCGAGGGGCTGAGAAGGTGTGAAGATTTCGTCGCGAGCGGTCCGCTGGCTAGGCGCACGCAGCCGCAGGGCCGAGACATATCAAGTAGATAGGCGAGGCCCGAGCAGCGCGCAACAACGCCAGCGGGCCGCGCAGCAGAAAGATTCACACCTTCTGAGATTCCTCGCCTACGGCTCGGAATGACAAGACGAAAGCGGCTCGGAGTGACGAAGGAAGGTCGGCTCGGAATGCCGCACAGCGTGTCATCCCGAGCGAAGCGAGGGATCTCGGCGTGGCGAGCGGCTGAGATTCCTCGCCTACGGCTCGGAATGACAACGCGAGAACGGCTCGGAATGACAACGCAAGAGCCGCTCGGGATGACGAGGAAGAATCAGGATGGGGAGGAAGAAAACCGGGCGGGACGGCCGGGCTAACTGGCGCAGGGTGGCGAGGAGAGGCGGCGCGGAATCGCACGGGCTTGTCATCCCGAGCGGATGCGAGGGATCTCGGCGCAGCGAGGGGCTGAGATTCGTCGCCTACGGCTCGGAATGACAAATGCGGCTCGCTCGGAATGACGGAGACCAACGGGCTCGGAATGACGACGACAAACGGGACCGGAATGACGACGACAAACGGGACCGGAATGACGGGGACCAGGCCGGCGCGGAGTGACGCGGCAATGCGCGTTCAGCATGACGAGCCGCTCGGCTGCCGAAGGAGCAGGCGCGTCGCCTTGCGACAGCGGACGGCTCGCCGCCGTGATCCCTACGCCGCCCGCGGCAACCACACCAGCCGCGGCACCGCGTCGTCGTCGGCGAACAAAATGGCGTTCTGCCGGAAGCGCATACCCAGCTCGCGCGCGGTGGCCAGTGCCAGCCCGAGCGCGAGGAACGACGGCTCCGGCGGCCATGCGCCGGCGGGGTCGATCGCCTCGCCGTGGAAGATGAACGCGTCCGCGTGCAACAGCGCGATGCGCAGTTGCTCGTTGGCGGCGCGGTTGGCGGCATCCGACACGCGCACGCTGTACGGGTTGCACGCGGTCAGATACGCGGCGGTGGCCACGCCGTGCTGGCGCATCAGCGCGGCGAGCGCCTCGCTGGCGACGTCCACGCGCAGATCGAAGGGCGTGGCGCCCGCGCGCACGCGATACAGCGTGGCGCGGTAGGCGGATTCGTAGCGGGCTTGATCGTTCATGCGTGAAGCGCTTCTGGAGCCGGCGAGCGCCGTTGACACGCGGCGCGGCGGCGCATCGACGCGCCGCGCCGGCAGGCTTGGGACCACGGCGGGGCGAACGGGCGGCTGCGCACGGGCAGGGCCGAGCGCGCTCATTGTCCGTCCTCCCGCGCGCAAACGAACGCGCTCAGGTGCACGATGCGCTGCCTGGCGTACAGTGCCGCGGCGTGCACGCCAGCGTCCTCGATGCGCAGGTCGGTGCCGGTGGCGACACTCGGGTAGCTCGTTTGCGGCGCGTTGGCGATGCGCGCCAGCAGCGCGCGCACCTGGTCCAGACTCGGGGCGGACGGCGGCGACGTGTCCGCGGCCTCCTCGAGCGCGTCGAAGGCGTAACTGTCGACGAGTTTCGGCAGCAGCTTGGCCAATGTTGCCGGCGCATCGAAAAGCTCCAGCCCCACCAGCGCACCGTTGACGAAGAACGCGGCGCCGACCTGCCGCGGGTGCGGTGCGAACGCGGCGCGGACCTCGCGCAGGCGCGCCTCGGTGGCCGCGTACGCATCGTGCAGCGCGCTCGTTTCCGAGCGGCAGGCGAACGCCTGCATCTTGTCGTCGATCGAACGCCAGATCGCCGCCTGCACGTCGCTGCGGGCGCGCGCGCCATCTTCGTGCAGACTGGCGCTGACCCCGCGCATCTTGGCCAGGCGCGCCTTGGCGTGCAGCTTGCGCTTGCCCGCCGCGAAGCGCTGCGAGCGCCACGCCCAGCGGCCGGCTTCGACGCAGGACACGGGGATCTTCACGTCCTGGCCGGCGCCGACCAGGATCGTGAGGTTGAGCACGCGGTTTTGTTTGGCGCCGACCAGTTCCTCGCCGTCGACCAGCAGCACGTCGAGCTCGGCGCGGTTGCGAAAGGCGAGTTCGGGCACTGCGCCGCTCTTCGACACTTCGGTGACTTCCGCCAATCCGGCCTCCAGCGCATCGTCGAGCAACAGGTAGTCGGGCGTGAACGCTTGCCTCGCGAGCAGCGGCACCATCGTCAGGTTGGCAGCGCTGACGGCTGCGCCGAGTTCGAGCGATTCGAGCGTGTTCGAGAGCATGGACATGCGGGCCTCCGGCGAGTGGATTGCGACGCGCAGCGTGGCGGTGCGCAGGCTCAGCGGATGAGCCTCGCGATGCGACTCGCGCGATCGCGTGATCCGTTTACGGCGCTCGGCGGCGCCGCCGGCAGGGCGGTCCGTCGGTCCCGGGTCGAAGCGCACGCCCAGGCTCGCCCCCTGAGCCTCGCGTCGCGCACCGTCTCGTCCGGTTTACCCAGCCCGCAACTTCGTGCGCGGGCCTGCCTTCTTTGGAGGAGACATCGATGCGAACGACACGCGCAAGACTTGCGACACTCCTGGCCGCGCTTCTGTCCTTGGGCCTCGCCGGCTGCGGCGGTGGCGGCGGCAGCACGCCCGCGGCACCGCCGCCGCCCGCGCAGAGCGTCGGCGCCGAAGGGTTCTGGAGCGGCACGACCTCGAGCGGCTTCAGCATTCTGGGCGCCGTGCTGGACAACGGCGAATACTGGGTCATGTACTACGCCAACGGCCTGCTGTATGGCGTCGTGCAGGGAACCGCCACCGCGAACAACGGCAACTTCACGTCGACTAACGGGCTCGACTTCTTCGTCGGCGGCGGGGTCACCCCGGTGGCCATCTCCGGCAGCTATCGCGAACGCGCGTCGCTGCAGGGCGTGGTCACGCCGCAGGCGGGCGGCACGCCCGTGACTTTCACAGCCGCGTACGACGCGGCGTACGAAACCCCGGCCACGCCGGCGGCGGTGACGGGCGTCTGGCGCGGGCGGCTGCTGAACGGCGAGACCTACTCGATCAACGTCGGCGCCAACGGCGCCTTGACCGGTGCAGGCTCCTCGGGTTGCACGTTCGGCGGTGCGATCGCGCCGCGCTCCTCGGGCAAGGCCGTCTACGACGTGTCGGTCACCTTCAACGGCGGCGTGTGCCTGCTCGGCACGCAGACGATCACCGGCATCGGTGTCGTTGCCGGCAGCGGCAGCGCGCAGGCGCTGTACGCCGCGGCGCTGAACGGCACGCGCTCGGCCGGCTTCGTGCTGATCGCCACGCGCTGAGCACGCGCCGGGCTCACGCCGGATTTGCCGGGTGGGCCCGGCAGAATTCCTCGCGCATGCCGGCCACCGCCTTCGGTAGCCTTTTCGCGTGCCTGCTGCAGGGGTGGCTACCGCAGATGAACCAGACCGAGCGCTATTACCGCATCGACCAGTTGATCCACGATCGCGGACTGATCTCGTTCGACGAGCTGCTGCACGAGTTGGAGGTCTCGCGCGCCACACTCAAGCGCGATCTGGCGCACCTGCGCGAGCGGCTCAACGCGCCGATCGTGTTCGACCGCGACGCCGGCGGCTACCGTTACGACAAGCAAGGGGTCGGACCCAAGTTCCAGCTTCCCGGGCTGTGGTTCTCCGCCGACGAGATCCTGGCGTTGATGACGATGCACCAGATGCTCGACGCGCTGGATGCCGGCGGGCTGCTCGGTCCGCACATCAAGCCGCTGATGGAGCGGCTGGGCAAGGCGCTCGGCAGCGAAGAGGCGCCGGCGAAGGAGGTGCTCAAGCGCGTGAAGCTGCTGCCCTCGCAGCAGCGGCGCGTGCGGCTGAAGTGGTTCGAACTGGTGGGCCGCGCACTGATGACGCGGCGGCGGCTGCAGATCGACTACTTCACGCGCTACAAGAACGAACGCTCGACGCGCGAAGTCTCGCCGCAGCGGCTGGTGCATTACCGCGGCAACTGGTACCTGGACGCGTGGTGCCACAAGTCCGAAGGGGTGCGGATGTTCTCGCTCGATTCGATCGAGAACGCGCGGCTGCTCGACGCGAAGGCGAAGGACGTGTCGCTCAAGCAGGTGGACGAAGAAACCGCGCGCGGCTACGGCATCTACCGCGGCACCGAATTGCAATGGGCCACGCTGGTCTTTTCCCCCGAGGCCGCGCGCTGGGTGCGCGCCGAGATCTGGCACGCGCAACAGCAGGGGTGCGAGCTTCCGGACGGGCGCTACGAATTGCGCGTGCCGTACACGGATTCGCGCGAGCTGGAGATGGATGTGCTGCGGCATGGCGAAAACGTGGAGGTGGTGGAGCCGCCGGCGCTGCGCGCCGCGCTGCTGCGCAGGCTGAGGGCCGCGACCCACCGCTACGCGGACGGCGTCTGAAAGCCAACGGCGTGCGTGGCGCGGCGACCCCGGTTGCGTCGACCGCCCGCGCGCGCCGCCGCCGCGACCGGGTGCCCGCCGCGTGGCGCGCGCCGTGCCCGCCTCAGAAGGTGTGAATCTTTCTACGGCGCGGCCCGCTGGCGCCGTTGCGTGGTGTTGGCTCCGGCCGCTTCGCTCCACATCGGCTCCGTCGATGTGAGCCTGCGCCGAAACTGCGTTTTCGAGCCTCGGCGATCCGCTTGATGTGTCTCGGCCCTGCCGCTGCGTGCGCCTGGCCGGCGGACCGCTCGCGACGAAATCTTCCCACCTTCTCAGCCGATCCCGGCCGCCTGCACGACGTACGCGCAAAACTCGCAGTCGGGCGCCGGTGCCGGCGGACGCTTCATCGCCAGGCAGTCCGCCACGTCATGCAGCGTCGGCTCGACCCAGCCCACGTCGCCGTCGTATGCGATGAGCTTGGTGCGGAAGCGCAGCACGTCGTCGAACGCGGCATCGTCCTTGATGCCGTTGGCGTAGACGAACCACGCGCGGTCCGACATCTTCAGCCCCTGCTGGCGCAGCAGCCACTGATAGAACTCCACCTGGCGTTTGTAACCGTCCTGCCAATCGGCATCGAGCGTGACCTCCTCCTTCTTGGCGGTGGCCTTGTAGTCGACGACGTAGTGCAGGCCGCGCGCGTCAACCCACAGATCGTCGATCGCGCCGTAGACCGTGAGCCCCGTGGCGCCGTGCTCGACGCGCACGCCGGTGAAGTTGTGGCGCCACTTGGGCAGATCCGGATGCGCGGCGGGAATGAGCCGAACCCCCGCGCGCTGCAGCCGCGGCGGGACCAGCGTGCCGCCGCGATAGCGGTCGAACTCGTTCTTCAGCAGGTGATCGACCGCGTTGTTCAGGTTGAACGGGAAGCCGGGTGGGCGCTTCACTCTGGCTCGCACGTCGAGCCAGAAGCAGCGCGGGCATTCGACGAACAGGTCGATCTTGCTGCGGCTGAGCGCGGGCAACGGCACGGCGCGACTCCCGGGTGGTGCGGCAGACCGCATTGAATCAGCCGCGCGCCGGTACGATCAAGCCATGGCCCGCGTGATCCCCTCCGGCTGGCGCGAACTCGAAGTCGCCGGCGCCGCGCTGCGCGAGATCGAGACGCTCGCCGCCCTCGAAGCGGGGCTGCCCGACGAGCTGACGGTCTTCCACGGCGTTCACTGGACGCGCATCGACCGCGGCAGCGCGGTCTTCGGCGAGATCGACTTCGTGATCGTCTCGCCCGGCGCACGCGTGCTCTTGATCGAGCAGAAGTCCGGCTTCCTGGCGGAGACGCCGGAGGGGCTCGTCAAGAAGTACGAAGGGCGGGACAAGCTCGTCGCTACGCAACTTGCCCGCACCCTCGACACGCTGCGGCGGCGGCTTGCGCCGCTGGTGCGAAACGAGCCGCTCGCGATCGACTACCTGCTGTACTGCCCCGACTACACGGTCCGTCACAAGGGCACGGCCGGTATCCCGCCCGAGCGCATCGTCGATGCACCCGTGCGCGGGCAGCTCTGTCAGCGCATCGTGCAGGCGCTGCCCGCGGAGCATGCGCGTGACGCGTTGGCGCATCACCTGCGCCGCTTCTTCGCCGACGAGCTGCAGCTCGTGCCCGACGTGAGCGCGCTGGTAGGCCGCACCGAGCAGATGGTCACGCGGCTCGCGGGCGGGCTCGCGCACTGGGCGCAACGGCTCGACTTCGAGCCGTTCCGGCTGCGCGTCATCGGCACCGCGGGATCGGGCAAGACGCAATTGGCGCTGGCGGTGCTGACCGCAGCCGTGCGCGCGAAGCGCCGCGCGCTGTATGTCTGCTTCAACCGCCCGCTCGCCGATCACATGGCGCGCATTGCCCCGGCCGAGGTCGAGGTCGCGAGCTATCACCAACTGTGCGATCGCCGTCTGCGCGCGGCGGGGCAGGCGATCGACTACGCCGGCGCGGGCGCCTTCGCCGAGATGGAGGCGCGCTTTGCCGAGCTGCCGGTCGACGCCGACGCGCAGGTCGACGAGCTCGTCATCGACGAAGGGCAGGACTTTCAGCCCGCGTGGAAGGAGGCGCTGCTGCGCCTGCTGCGGCCGCAGGCGCGCGCGTGGTGGCTCGAGGATCCAATGCAGCGGCTGTACGACCGGCCGCCGGTGGCGCTGTCGGGCTGGGTCACGCTGACGGCCGAGACGAACTATCGCAGCCCGCGCGACGTGCTCGGCTACGTGAACAGGCTGCTGCAGTTGCCGCGGCCGCTCGAGGCGGCCAGTCCCTTCGCCGGCGGCGATGTCGAGTTTCTGACTTACGCCGATGCCGCGCAGCTCGTCGAGGCGACCAAGCGTGCCGTCACGAAGGCGCTGCAGGCGGGTTTTCGCCTGAGCGACACCGTGGTCGTGACCTTCAGCGGGCGCGAGAAGTCGCTGCTCGCGTCGCGCGACCAGCTCGGGCCGCACAAACTGAAGCGCTGGTTGGGCCGCTACGACCTGTTCGGCGCGCCGCAGTTTTCCGACGGCGAACTGCTGCTGGAGACCGTGTACCGCTTCAAGGGCCAGTCGGCGCCGTGCCTGGTGCTGACCGAAGTCGACTTCGACAGCTTCGACGAGCTGGCCCGGCGCAAGCTCTTCGTCGGCATGACGCGCGCGTCGATGAAGCTGATCCTGGTGCTGTCCGAGCGGGCGGCGAAGACGCTGCTGGTGCAACTCGGCGAGGGCGGGCAGTGAGCGCCACCGGTGAGGCGCCCGCTTGCGCCGGCGGGGCCTCGAGAAGAAAACGCCCAACCGATAGGGGTTGGGCGTTGAATGGTGGTGGCGGACG
>JBBIJJ010000136.1:0-9660 GCA_037446035.1 Burkholderiales bacterium | reverse complement strand
GCCGGCGTGGCATTCCGAGCCGGCGCCTCGCGCCAGCGCGAGACCTCCCGGCCGCTCGCCGCTTCACCCGATGGGTGAGCGCAGTCGAAGCCGCAAACCCCGGTCGCGCAACGAACTTCCGCGCAACTGCATGGATGGACTGCCGGATTCGGGTTCATCGGTTCCTCACGCAACGGCGCGCAGCTTAGCGCCGCCGGTAGACTGCCCGCACATATGAGCGCCGTCCCGTCTTACAAGGTGCGACGCACCGGCCGATGAGTGCGCCGACCTCACGGGCCGACGCACCGGCGCGGCCGCGCCGGCCGCGCGCCTGGCTCGACGCGCTGTGCGTCTATGCCGAGCCCCCGGTCGCGCGCATGCTGCTGCTGGGGTTTTCCGCGGGGCTGCCGCTGCTGCTGGTGTTCGGCACGCTGTCGTTCTGGCTGCGCGAAGCGGGCGTCGAGCGCACGACGATCGGCTTCCTGAGCTGGGTCGCGCTCGCGTACGCGTTCAAGTGGGCGTGGGCGCCGCTGGTCGACCGGCTGCCGCTGCCGTGGCTGACGCGGCGCCTGGGCCGAAGGCGCAGCTGGCTGCTCGCCGCGCAGTGCGCGGTCGCCGCCGGGCTCGTCGGCATGGCGCTGACCGATCCGCAGGTGCAGCTCGGCACGCTCGCCGCGTTCGCGCTGGCCACTGCGTTCGCTTCGGCGACGCAGGACATCGCGCTCGATGCGTACCGGATCGAGTCGGCGCCGATCGACAAGCAGGCTGCGCTCGCGGCCGCCTACCAGACCGGCTATCGGGTCGCGATGATCTGGTCCGGCGCCGGCGCGCTGTGGGTCGCCGCGCGCTTCGATCCGAGCGAGGCGACCTACGAGCACGCGCCATGGACGATCGCCTACCTGGCGATGGCGGCGTCGATGGCGGTCGGCATGGTCACGGTGCTGTTTGCACCCGAGCCGCAGCCGCGCGCGCCGCTCGCGCCGACGCGCGAGGAAAGCGCGTTCGCCGCGCGGCTCGCGTCGGTCGACGCGCTGCCGGCGCAGGTCAGGCGCCTGCTCGTCTGGTTGCACGGCGCGGCAGTCAGCCCCTTCGTCGACTTCATCGTGCGCTACCGCTGGCATGCGCTGCTGCTGCTGGCGCTGATCGCGACCTACCGCGTGTCCGACGTCGTGATGGGCGTGATGGCCAACCCGTTCTACCGCGACATGGGCTTCACGAAGGACGAAGTCGCCGCGGTATCCAAGTTCTATGGCGTGGCGATGACGCTGGTCGGCGCCTTCGTCGGCGGCGTGCTGGCGTTGCGCATCGGCGTGCTGCGCACGCTGTTTGCCGGCGCGCTGCTGTCGGCGGCGACCAACCTGCTGTTCGCGTGGCTCGCGGTGCGCGGCCACGATCTGGCGTTCCTGATCTTCGCGGTGTCGTCCGACAACCTGAGCGCGGGCATCGCCAGCAGCGCGTTCGTAGCGTACCTGTCGGGGCTCACCAACGTCGCGTATTCGGCCACCCAGTACGCGCTGTTCTCGTCGGTGATGCTGCTGCTGCCCAAGTTCCTGGCCGGATTTTCCGGCTGGGCGGTCGACCGCTTCGGCTATGAGGCGTTTTTCGTCGGCACCGCGGCACTGGGCCTCCCGGTGCTCGTGCTCGTGTGGCTGGCGGCGCGCGCGGCGGCGCGATCTGGGAAGCCGTGAATCTCTCTGCGGCGCGCTCCGCCAGCGTCGTTGCGCGTGCTCGCGCCTCGCGTATCCGCTAGCTATATGTCTTGCCCCTGCAGCTGGGTACACCCAGCCAGCGGCCTGCTCGCGGCGACGTCTGCACGCCTTCTCAGGGCTCGCCGTCCCAGTAGTCGAGGTCGCTGTCCGGGCGGTGCATGCGACCGCCGGCGAGCAACGGCCCCTTCGCATGCGCGAACGCCAGGTACTTGCCGGAGTCGGGGTACTCGCAGATCTCGGGCGTGTCCTGCGTGCTGATCGACAGATAGGCGAGCGGCGCGTCCGACGTGTTGACGATCTGGTGCGGATACTCCGGCCCTGGCGGGATCGCGATGACGTCGCCGGCGCGGATCGGAACCATCTCGCCCGCCACGCGCAGCGAGCCTGCGCCCGCGAGGATCACGAACATCTCCTCCTGCGCGTAGTGGAAGTGGTAAGGACAGGTCACCTTGCCCGGCGGAAGGATGTCGTACGAGGCGCCGAGCTTGCGCGCCGCCGCCCCGGCCACGCGGGGGCCGATCACGGCGCCGAAACGCACGCCTTCGTACGGCGCCGTTCCGCGCTGCGAGCTCTTCAGCTCGACCTCGCCGACGTTGCGGATGAGCTTCGCGCGCAGTTCTTCGACCTTGTCCATCGGTTCACCTCGTCTCGAATCGATACACCGCCAGCGTGGCGCGCAGGCTCGGCAGCAGCGTGACCGGACGGCCGTTGGCCAGCACCGCGCGCGCCGTGATGCGCAAGCCGAGCTTGGCGGCGAGGATCTCGAAGTCCTTCAGCGTGCACAGGTGGATGTTCGGCGTGTCGTACCACTGGTACGGAATCTGCGGCGTCACCGGCATGCGGCCGGCCAGCAGCGAAACGACGTGTCGCCAGTGGCCGAAGTTCGGAAAGCTGACGATGCCCTCGCGGCCGACACGCGCCATCTCGCGCAGGATGTCCTCGACGTGCCGCATCGCCTGCAACGTCTGCGACAGCACGACCGTGTCGAACTGGCCGTCGCCGAACATGCGCAGTCCCGATTCGAGGTCGGCCTGGATCACGTTGACGCGGTTGCGCACGGCGGCCAGCACGTTGTCGTCGGCGATGTCCACACCGTAGCCGCGGCAGCCCTTGACGTCGCGCAGGTGCGCGAGCAGCACGCCGTCGCCGCAGCCGAGATCGAGCACGTGCGCACGCGGCGCGATCCAGTCGGCGATCAGTTCGAGGTCGCTGCGCAGCGTCATGGCGCGCCCTCCTGCGCTGCCGCCGCCGGCCCGCCGCCGAGTTCGCCGTGGATGCGATCGAAATACGCGCGCACGACGTTGTGATAGCGCGGATCGTCGAGCAGGAACGCGTCGTGGCCGTGCGGCGCGTCGATCTCGGCGTAGACGACGTCGCGGTCATTGGCCACCAGCGCCTCGACGATCTCGCGCGAGCGCGCCGGCGAAAAGCGCCAGTCGGTCGTGAACGACGCCAGGAAGAACCGCGCGCGCGCGGGCGCAAGCGCCCGCGCGAGATCGCCGCCGGTGGCGCGCGCCGGGTCGAAATAGTCGAGCGCGCGCGTGATCAGCAGGTAGGTATTGGCGTCGAAGTACTCGGAGAACTTGTCGCCCTGGTAGCGCAGGTAGCTCTCGACCTCGAACTCGATGTCGTAGTGGAACTGGTAATCGTCCGCGCGCATCGCGCGGCCGAACTTTTCCGCCATGTCTTCGCCCGACAGATACGTGATGTGGCCGATCATGCGCGCCACCCGCAGCCCCCGCCTGGGCACGACGCCGTGCGCGTAGTAGTCGCCGCCGTGGAAGTCCGGGTCGGAGCGGATCGCGGTGCGTGCGACCTCGTTGAACGCGATGTTCTGCGCGGTGAGCTTGGGCGTGGTGGCGATCGCCACGCAGTGCGCGATGCGCTGCGGATACCGGATCGTCCACGACAGCGCCTGCATGCCGCCCAGCGAGCCGCCCATCACCGCGGCCCAGCGCTCGATGCCGAGGCGGTCGGCCACGCGCGCCTGCGCGTCGACCCAGTCCTCGACGGTGACGACCGGGAAGCTCGCACCGTACGGGCGGCCGGTGGCCGGGTTGATCGACATCGGGCCGGTGGAGCCGAAACACGAACCGAGGTTGTTGACGCCGACGACGAAGAAGCGGGTGGTATCGACGGGCTTGCCGGGGCCGACCATGTTGTCCCACCAGCCGACGTTGCGCGGCGCATCGGCGTAGATGCCGGCGACGTGATGCGAGGCGTTCAGCGCGTGGCAGACGAGTACCGCATTGCTGCGGTCGGCATTCAGTTCGCCGTAGGTCTCGACCATCAGCGTGTAGTCGCCGATCGACGCGCCGCTGGCGAGCGCGAGCGGTTCGGCGAAGTGCATCGGCTGCGGTGCGACGACCCCGACGGATCCGGGCTTGACGACCATGTGCATGACCCAAGAAAAAACCCGATCGCGGCCGCGTCGGGTTTGCGAGGCTGCGACGCGAAGTCGCAGGACCGTTTAGCGGAATTTGTGGCGCAGGCCACGCGCCCGCAAGCTGGTCGGCAAATCGGCGCGGCGAAACAGGCCGCGAAGGGTAGGCGGCGCGCGCCGCGGTGTCAAACGCAGCGGCCGGCCGACCGGCGGTCGGCAAGCGAGGCGCGGATCTTCATCGGGTCGTGTTCGCGCAGCACGCGGGCGGCGAGCTTGGCCGCGGTCCGGGTCGACAACTCCAGCAGATGCTCCTTCATCGGCAGGATCTGCGACGGATGCATCGAAAACTGCCGCAGCCCCATGCCGAGCAGCAGCTCGGTCATCGACAGCTCGCCAGCGAGCTCGCCGCACACCGACACCGGCGTGCGCGCGCGCTGGCCGGTGCGGATCGTCTGCGCGATCAGCTTCAGCACCGCGGGATGGAGCTGGTCGTACAGGTGCGCGACACTGGCGTCGGCGCGGTCGATCGCCAGCGTGTACTGGATCAGGTCGTTGGTGCCGACCGCGAGGAACTTCAGCCGTTTGACGAAGGCGGGCAGCGACAGCGCCGCGGCCGGCACCTCGATCATGCCGCCGACCGGCACGCGCGCGTCGAACTTGCGGTGCGCGTCCTTCAGTTGCTCCTTGGCGCGCGCGATGAACGCCAGCGCTTGCTCGATCTCGTGCACGTGCGCGAGCATCGGCACGAGGATGCGCACGGTGCCGACGGTCGAGGCGCGCAGGATCGCGCGCAGTTGCGTCAGGAACAGCTCCGGATAGGCCAGGCAGTAGCGGATCGCGCGCAATCCGAGCGCAGGGTTCGATTCCTCGGTCGGCGCGCCCTGCGCCATGCCGAGCGAGCGGCGCGCAGTCGGATTCAGCACCTTGTCGGCGCCGATGTCGAGCGTGCGGATCACCACCGGCTTGCCCTTCATCGCACGCGCGACCTTCGCGTAGGCGTCGAACTGCTCGTCCTCGCCGGGCAGCTCGTCGCGGTTCATGAACAGGAACTCGGTGCGGAACAGGCCGATGCCGTCCGCGCCCGCCTCGAGCGCGTCGCGCACGTCCTCGGGCGCCTCGATGTTCGCGAGTAGATCGACCGCGACGCCGTCCTTCGTGCGCGCCATGCGGCCCTTCAGCCGCCGCAGCGCCAAGCGCGCTTCGGTCTGCTCCCTGAGTTTGGCGCGGTACGCGGCGAGTTCGGCGGCGTCCGGCGCGACGATCAGCTTGCCGCCTTCCGCGTCGAGGATCACGAGGTCGCCTTCAGCGACCTGCGTGCGCGCGCCGGCCGCACCCAGCAGCGCCGGCAGCCCGAGGCTGCGCGCGAGCACCGCCGTGTGCGAGGTCGGCCCGCCCAGCTCGGCAACGAAGCCCGCGAGTCCGATGTCGGTGCGGTCCTTCAGGTGCAGCATGTCCGCGGGCGCCAGATCGTGCGCGATCAGCACGATCCGCTCGCCGTCCTCGCGCTTCTTCGGCAGCGCGGCGGTGGCCGGGCGTCCGGTGCCGAGCGCCTTGAGCACCCGCTCGACGACCTGCCGCACGTCCTGCGCGCGCTCGCGGAAGTACGCGTCGTCGATCGACTCGAACTGGCGGCAGACTTCTTCGAGCTGGATCGCGAGCGCCCATTCGGCGTTGATCAGCCGCTGCCGGACGAGGTCGCGCGGCACATCGCACAGCAGCGAGTCGTCGAGGATCATCCGGTGCAGGTCGAGGAAGGCGCGCACCTCCGCCGGCGCGTCGGGCGAGACGTTCGCGCGCAGCTCGTCCAGCTCGGCGCGCACGATCGAAAACGCGTTGTTCAGGCGCGCCACTTCGTGCAGCACGTCCTTGCGCTCGATCGGGTACCGGCGGAAATCCAGTTCGCTCGGTGCGAGCAGATGGGCGCGGCCGATCGCGATGCCGGTCGCCGCGCCGCTCGCCACGCCGATGCCCAGCAGCTCCTTGCCCATCCCCCGTCCTCGATGCTGTGAATCTTTCTACTGCGCGGCCCGCCGGTGTCCTCGCGCGGTGCTCGGGCCTCGCCTATCTCTATCTACTTGATATGTCTCGGCCCTGCGCACCGTGCGCCTGACCCGCGGGCCGCTCGCGACGAAATCTTCACAGCCTCTTCGCCGCGCCCGCGCGCGACGCTCTTGCTTGTTGTTGTGCCGCGGCCGGCGCGCCTCTGTTCGCTACTCGTTTTCGCCGAAACCGGATTCGATGAGCGCGCCGAGTGCGGCGACCGCCTCGGCTTCGTCCGGGCCGTCGGCATCGACGGTGACGATCGAACCCTGCCCGGCAGCGAGCATCAGCACGCCCATGATCGACTTCGCGTTGACGCGCCGGCCGTTCTTCGCGATCCAGACTTCGCTGTGGAACTTCGCGGCGGTTTGCGTCACCTGCGCGGACGGCCGCGCGTGCAGGCCGAGTTTATTGTTGATGATGAAGTCGCGCGAGATCATCGCCCTGCGTCCCGGTCCGTCCGCCCGGTCCCTGGTTCTGCACCGCGGTGCTCGCCACCTGCATCACGCCCTGCGTGCCGCCGGCGAGCGCCTTGTCGACCGTGTCGGCGAGTTTGCCGTCGCGGTAGCACAGCACGCGCAGCAGCATCGGCAGATTGACGCCGGCGACGACCGCCACACGCCCGGGCTCGGCGAGCTGCGAAGCGACATTGCCGGGCGTGGCGCCGAACGCATCGGTCAGCACGATCACGCCGCTGCCGTCGTCGATCTCGCGCGCCATCGCGCGCGCCGCGGCGGTCGCCGTCTCGACGTCGCCGCCCGGCTCGACGTCGAGCACGCGCACGCGGTCCTCGGCGCGCTCCGGCGCGCAACTGTAGACGTGCGACGCGGCGGCGGCCAGCGCGCTCGCCAGCGGCCGATGCGCGATCAGGAGCACGCCGATCACTTGGCCACCGCCTTTTCCAGCGCGTCGACGAACGCCGCAGCGACGTCGAACCCGGTCTGCTGCGCGATCTCGACGAAGCAGGTCGGACTCGTGACGTTGATTTCGGTCAGGTAGTCGCCGATCACGTCCAGCCCCACCAGCAGCAACCCGCGCGCCGCCAGCACCGGGCCAAGCGCGGCGGCGATCTCGCGGTCCGATTCGGTCAGCGGCTGCGCGCGGCCGATGCCGCCCGCGGCGAGGTTGCCGCGCGATTCGCCCGGGCGCGGCACGCGCGCCAGCGCGAACGGCACCGGTTCGCCGCCGATCAGCAGCACGCGCTTGTCGCCGTCGCGGATCTCGGGGATGAAGCGTTGCGCCATCACCGTGCGGCTGCCGTTGCGCGTGATGATCTCCAGGATCACGTTGGTATTCGGGTCGTCCGGGCGCAGCCGGAACACGCTGGCGCCGCCCATGCCGTCGAGCGGCTTGACGACGATGTCGCCGTGATCGCGCTGGAACTGGCGGATCGCCTCGGCCGAGCGGCTGACCAGCGTCGGCGCCGCGTAGTCGGCGAACTCGGTGATCGCGAACTTCTCGTTGTGATCGCGCAGCGCGCGGGGGTCGTTGAAAACGCGCGCGCCCTGGCGCTGCGCCGCTTCGAGCAGGAAGGTCGAATACAGGTACTCGGTGTCGAACGGCGGGTCCTTGCGCATCAGCACGGCGTCGAAGGACGCGAGCTCGCGTTCGCCTGCCTCGCGTTCGGCGTACCACGGTGCGTGCGCATCGGCCGCGGCCGGCGCCAGCTCGAGCAGATGCGCGCGCGCCTGCACGCGGCCGCCGCGCTCGTCGCTCCACCAGCCCATCTCCGGCTGCGTCGTGGCCCAGACGTCGTGGCCGCGCCGCGCCAGCTCGCGCATCATCGCCACGCTCGAATCCTTGTGCGCCTTCAGGTGGTCGAGCGGATCGACGACGAACAGGATCGACAGTCCTTGCGACATGCGATCGCCCGCCTAGCCCGACGCCGGGGCCGCAGCCGGGGCGTTTCCGGCCGCCGGCAGCAGGTGCGCGGTACGTTCCAGCTCGAGCGCGGAGGCCAGCAGCGCAAGTCTGGCCACGACGCCGTAGCTGTAGAAGCGGTTTTCGCTCGACGCGCCCGGCTGAGCGCGGCAGTCCGGCAGGTTGCAACTGCGCGCAAACGCCAGCGGGACGAAGTGCATGCCCGGCGCGTTCAGGTTTTCGTCGCGCCCGCGCTCGGTGTGCACGCGGTAGAAACCGCCGACCACGTAGCGGTCGATCATGTACACGACCGGCTCGGCGACCGCGCCGGCGATGTCCTCATACGTCGGCACGCCCTCCTGGATGATGACGTCAGTGACTTCCAGGCCTTCCTTGACGACCGCCATCTTGTTGCGCTGCTTGCGGTTCAGCTCGCGCACGTCGGCGGCGTCGCGCACCGTCATGATGCCCATGCCGTAGGTGCCGGCGTCGGCCTTGACGATCACGAACGGCTGCTCGGCGATACCGTACTCCTTGTATTTCTCGCGGATGCGCGCCAGCAGCATGTCGACGTTGCTCGCGAGGCACTCTTCGCCGACGCGCTTCTGGAAGTCGACCTGCCCGCAGCGGGCGAAATACGGATTGATCATCCAAGGATCGATCTTCAGCAGATCGGCGAACTCGCCGGCCACCTCGTCGTACGCAGCGAAGTGATGCGACTTGCGCCGCACGGCCCAGCCCGCGTGCAGCGGCGGCACCAGCACCTGATCCTCGAGGTCGCGCAGGATCGGCGGAATGCCCGCCGACAGGTCGTTGTTCAGCAGCACTACACAGGGATCGAAACCGGCCACACCGACGCGGTTGCCGTTGCGCACCAGCGGCTCGATGGTAAGCGCGTCCCCGCCCGGCAGCGAAATCGTCGTCGGCCCCTTGACCTCCTCGGACAGCGTGCCGATGCGCACCTCCAGCCCGGTCGTGCGCAGGATGCGCGCCAGTTGCGCGACGTTGGTCAGATAAAACACGTTGCGCGTGTGCCGCTCGGGCACCAGCAGCAGGTTGCGCGCGTCCGGACACAGGTGCTCGATGGCCGCCTGCGCTGCCTGCACCGCGCTCGGCAGCATCTCGTCGGACAGGTTGTTGAAGCCGCCCGGAAACAGGTTCATGTCGACCGGCGCCAGTTTGTAACCCGCGTTGCGCAAGTCGACCGACCCGTAGAACGGCGGCGTGTGCTCCTGCCACTGCAGCCTGAACCAGCGTTCGATCGCCGGCATTGAGTCGAGGATGCGGCGCTCGAGTTCGAGCAGCGGGCCGCTGGAGGCGGTCAGCAGCGACGGGACCGGCGGATGGGGGATGGCAGAAGTCGGCACGGGTGTCCATTCGCGCGACACGGCTGCAGCCGGAAGACCCGGGAACGCAGCGCGCGCCCGCATCGCTCGGGAGGGGACGGAGATTCTAGCCAATCACCTCTATCCGGACCCGAGCCGCGGAAAAAGAAGGGCACCCGCCGGGTGCCCTTGAATCGCCTAGGTGCATCCGCGTCGCAAACCGGCGCGGATCGGCGAGCTAGCCCGGATATTTCACGAGGTCGCCCCCGCATGTTCGAGTTCCGTCTCGGTGAATCGGCACTTCTGGCCCGCGGTGTGCCGATCCGATTTGTACCGCCGGGGCTACGCGGGCTTGCGCAGCGCC
>JBBIJJ010000135.1:0-9739 GCA_037446035.1 Burkholderiales bacterium | reverse complement strand
GCCGACTGAGAAGGTGTGAAGATTTCGTCGCGAGCGGGCCGCTGGCTAGGCGCACGCAGCCGCAGGGCCGAGACATATCAAGTAGATAGGCGAGGCCCGAGCAGCGCGCAACGACGCCAGCGGGCCGCGCAGCAGAAAGATTCACACCTTCTGAGCGGATGTGACCTCTGCCGACGGTCACGCCTACAGACACGACGAGACGATCTGGCGGGGATGCCGATGGAAAGCGAATCGACCGAACTCATGCTGCGCGACACGAGCCGCGCCGTGCTCGTTCCTGCCGAACGTTCGCGCGCGCCGAGCGTCGACCTCGATGCCCCCGGCATCCGTGTGATGACCGATCTGGACCGTACCCGAGCCTTCACGGTCGACGACGGCACCCAGATCGATGAGGCGCTGCAGCTGATGAAAGAGGCGGGCGTGCGCTCCGCGTTCGTCATCGACGGCGGCTGCAACGTCCTCGGGCTGATCACCGCGTACGACATCGTCGGCGACAAGCCGCTGCGCTACCTCGATTCGCTGGGCTGCACGCTGCGGACGTGCTCGCGCGCCGACGTGCGCGTCGGCGACATCATGGAGCCGGTCGACCGCTGGCTGGTGATCGACGTCGCCGATCTGGCCACCTATTCGGTCGGGGACGTGGTCGAGACCTTCCGCCGCACGGGCCGCACGCACATTCCGGTGGTCGAGCGCACCGACGAGGGTGCCGACCGCCTGCGTGGACTGCTTTCCGCCGCCGAGGTTGCGCGGGCCACCGGTGTCGACACCGCCGGCCTGCGCCCGGCGGCGACCTTTGCCGAGATCGAGCGCGCGGTTCAGCACGGCGCCCTGCCGTGAGCGCGTGACGCGACTCGACGTAAGTCCGGCGGTTGGACATCTGTCGTCCGTTCGCGCCCCCGCCTCGAGGTATCCCGAGCCGAAGTTCCTCGTCAGTCCGAGCCAAAGGTGAGGAATCTCATCCGCTCGCCACGCCGAGATCCCTCGCTACGCTCGGGATGACCGCTTCGGCGCTGCGGACGGCACCGTCGGCGCTCGGGGGCGTCGCCTTGGCGCTTGGGTCACCGCCGCCGCAGAATTCCCGGGCTTGCGCTTTGCGCCGAAGCGGGCCAACCTGGCCGAGCGCGGCTTCACCCGCAGGGTGAGCGCAGTCCGAGCCGCAAACCCGGGTCGCGCAACACACTTGCGCGAAACTGCACGCGCGGACTGCGTGAATTACGCTTAAACGTCCAGCACCAGTCGCGCGCTTTTCGCGCGCGAGATGCACGGGCACATCGAATGCGCGCGCTCGGCGGGCGCCAGTGCACTGTCCCGGTGGTCGGGTTCACCTTCCAGGACCTTGACCGCGCAGGTTCGGCAATGACCGGCGCGGCAGCTATGGGGTGCGTCGACGCCGGCGGCGAGCAGCGCGTCGAGGATGGTCTGATCGGCCGCGACCTGCAGCGTTCGGTCCGAACGTCGCAGTTCGACCTCCAGTGGCCGCGCGTCGAGCGGGATCGCCGCGGCAAAGCGCTCGACGCGGATGCGCGCCGGATCGATCCCGGCACGCGCGGCACCCTGGCTGACCGGGTCGACCAGCCGATGCGGGCCGCACACGTAGAACACCGCCGCCGGCGGCGCGGCGGCCAGCAGCGCATCGACGTCCATGCGCTGACCGTCCGCCGACGAGTAAAGACGCAAGGCATCTCCGAGTTTGCGCGCGAGCTCGTCGCGGTACGCGGCCTGCGCCGCGCTGCGGGCGGCGTAATGAAGCTGCATTACGGTGTTGCGCGCCGCAAGCGCATGCGCCATCGCCTTGAGCGGGGTGATGCCGATGCCGCCGGCGATCAGCACCGCGGGCCTGCCGTCGTCGTGCAGAGCGAAGTCGTTGCGTGGCAGCCCACAGCGCAACCGCAGCCCGAGCGAAAACGTTGCGTGCACCGCGCGCGAGCCGCCGGTGCCGGCGTCCTCGCGCAGCACCGCGATCTCATACGCATCGCGCCGCGCCGGATCGGACGCGATCGAGTAGCGGCGCGTCGCGGTCCTGCCGTCGCCGAGCGGCACCGGGACCTCGAGGTGCGCGCCTGCCTGCACGGGGGCAAGCGCGCGCCCTGCCGGGTCACGCAACTCGTAGGCGCGCACGCGCGGCGTGAGCTGGCGCACGCCCGCGATGACCAGCTCGAGCGGACCGTCGCCGACAGCGACCGGCTCGGCGCGGGCCGCGCCGGCCGCCTTGAGCCGACGGTTTTCCTCGACCAGCGGCGCGAGCAGCGCCTCGACCTCGCGCTCGCTGTAGCGCGGCGTGATGTGCTGCGCACAGTTCCAGTCGAAGGCCTCGACGCCGATCACGAAGCCGCGTTCGACCGCCGCGCGGTAGCCGGCCACTTGCAGCGGCGCGAGCAGCTCGGGCTCGTCGTCGGCAAGGCGTACGCGGCCGAGCAGCTTCAGTCGCATACGGTTCGGATAGTCCATGAAGATGAGCGCGACGCGGTCGTCGTGGCGCAGGTTGCCCACACTCACGTACTGGCGGTTGCCGCGAAAATCGGCGAAGGCGATCGTGCGCTCGTCGAGCACGTGCACTAACCCGGCCGGGCCGCCGCGGTGCTGCACGTACGGCCAGCCGGTCTCGCCCACGCTGGCCAGGTAGAAGCTGTCGCGCGCGGCGATGAACGCCGCCTCGCGCTCGCCGAGCACATGGTTGTAGTCCTCGCCTTCGTCCATCGATGCATAGCCGGCGCGGCTGCCGAGCGCGCGCTGAACCTGACGCACCGAGTCGGTGAAGGCGAGCGCCGCAAAGCGGTGTCCCATCGTTGCGCTCCCGTGCGGATGTTCGGCGGCCGCCGCTGCTTGCTGCGCGGCGGCCGTGGCCCGCGCTAGGCGGCCAGCTTCAGGTCGACTTTCGGAAAGTCGATCTCGACCCGGCTTGCCTTGCCAAGGATGTTGGTCAGCACGTTCATGCCCACGTGCGTGATGATCTCCACGATCTCGGCGTCGCTGTAGCCGGCATTGCGCACGGCGAGGATCTCTGCGGTGGCGACTTCGCCGTTCTGTTCGGCGAGCGCCTTGGCGAACTTGACGGCGGCAGCCGCCTTGGCGTCGCTGCTGGTGCCGGCGCGGTTGGCGTGGATCTCCGCCGCATCCAGACCGACCTTGCGGCCGATCGCGCTGTGCGCGGACACGCAGTACTGGCAGGCGTTTTGTTGCGCCAGCGCCAGCGCGATGCGCTCGCGCGTCGGCGCATCCAGACGGCCCTCGCCGGCGATGCCGTGCAGGCCGAGGAACGCGCGCAGCGCGGCGGGCGAGTTGGCGAAGACCTTGAGGAAGTTGGGCACCATGCCGAGCTGGGATTGGATCGCGTCCAGCAGCGCCTTCTGTTCGGCGTTGGCGGTGTCGTGGGTGACGACGTTCAAGCGGCTCATATCGGATCTCCTGTGCGGTTGAGTCGAGCGTCCTGCGCCGCGCCCCGTGCGCGGCGACGGGCGGCACTGTCTCAAATTCCGTTTGTTTGAAGAATCACCGCGAATCACAATTGTTTATTTCTTTTTCCGGAACTCTGCATGGACCGCTTCCAGTTGATGACCGTGTTCGTCGCGGTGGCCGAGGAAGAAGGATTCGCCGCCGGTGCGCGCCGCCTGCGCATGTCCCCGCCAGCGGTGACGCGCGCGGTGGCGATGCTCGAGACGCGCCTGGGCGTAAAGCTGCTCGACCGCACCACACGCTACGTGCGGGCGACCGACGCCGGAGCGCGTTACCTGGAGCAGGCGCGGCGCATCCTCGCCGACGTCGAGGCCGCCGAGGCGTCGGTCGCCGGCGGCAACGCCGAGCCGCGCGGCCGGCTCACCGTCACCGCGCCGGTGCTGTTCGGCCGCATGTTCGTGATGCCGGGCATCGTCGAGTACCTCGAGCGCTTTCCGCACACCGAAGTGTCGGCGCTGCTGCTCGACCGCTCGGTCAATCTGCTGGAAGAAGGCATCGACGTCGGCGTGCGCATCGGCGAGCTCGCCGACTCCAACATGCGCGCGCTGCGCGTGGGCAGCGTTCGCATCGTCGCGTGCGCTGCGCCCGACTATCTAAAGCGGCACGGTACGCCGCACGCACCGCAGGATCTGACGACGCACTCGACGATCGCTTCGGTGGCCGGCAGCGGCGCGATTCACTGGCGCTTTGACACCGGCGACGGACTGCGGCCGGTGCGCGTGCGCCCGCGGCTGACGGTAACCACCAACGACGCGGCCATCGAAGCGACGCTGCGCGGTTTCGGCATCACGCGACTGCTGTCGTATCAGGTGGCGTCGCTGCTCGCGGCGCGCAGGCTCAAGCGGGTGCTGCAACGTTTCGAACCGCCGCCATGGCCGGTGCACATCGTGCACCGCGAGGGCCGATTCGCTTCGGCCAAGGTGCGCGCTTTCGTCGACCTGATGGCGCAGCGGCTGCGTGCCGACCCGGCGCTCGTGTGAGCGACTCGATCCGCCGCACGCGCGGCGGGCGCGCTGTAAGAACGCGGGCCGATGGCCGACACTGACCGCAGGGCCGCACCGCACGGGGCGGATGCGGCTGCACGCGCGAAAGAGGGGAGTCTCATGGGTCGGTGGAGTCGCAAAGCGGCGCCCGTCGCGGGCGCGATCGTTCTGGCCGCTGCTGCCGGCAGCGCCAGTGCGGCCGGTTTCCAGTTGTTCGAGCAGAACGCCAGCGGGCTCGGCAACGCGTTTGCCGGCCAGGCCGCGGCGGCGCAGGACGCGAGCACGATCTACTTCAACCCGGCCGGCCTGACGCGGCTTGGCGGCGTACAGGCGGTCGCCGCGCTGCACCTGATCAAGCCGCAGGTCGAGTTCGAAAACAGCGCATCGTGCGCGCCGTTTCTCGGTGCGGGCGCAGGCTCGAGCGGTTGCCCGCTGGGGCCGAATGGCAACCTCGGGCACGCGTTCGGCGGCAGCGGCGGCGACGCCGGCGATCTGGCGGTCGTGCCGAACTTTTATGCGTCGTGGGAGACGCTGCCGAACCGCCTTTGGCTCGGACTGGGCATCAACGCGCCGTTCGGTCTGAAGACCGAATGGGAGGCGAACTGGATCGGCCGCTTTCATGCGATCAAGTCGGAAGTGAAAACGATCGATGTCAACCCGACGCTGGCGTGGAAGGTCAACGACGTCGTGTCGCTGGGCGGCGGCATCAGCGTGCGGCGGCTGTCGGCCGAACTGAGCAACGCCGTCAGTTACCGTGCGGTGGCGCTGGCCAGCGGCAACGCGGGGCTGATCGGTGCGACGCCGGCGGGCGCCGAAGGCGTGGCGGTGGTCGAGGGCGATGACGTCGGCTGGGGCTGGAACCTGGGGGTGATGCTCGACTTCACGCCGAGCACCCGGGTCGGCCTGTCGTATCGCTCGAAGATCGATTACACGATCGACGGCGACGTACGTTTTGGCGATCGCCCGGCCGCGCTGGGCGTCGTGCCGCAGTTGGCCGACGGCAGCGTGACCGCCGAGATCGAACTGCCGCCCACGTTCTCCATCGCGCTGGCGCAGCAACTCGGCGCGCGGCTGCAACTGCTGGCCGACTGGACGTGGACCGGATGGGACTCGATCCAGGACCTGACCATCGTGCGCGCGAGCGGGCCGCTCGCCGGCCAGACGCTGACCAGCACGCCGCTGCGCTTCGACAACAGTTGGCGCGCCGGGCTCGGACTGAACTGGCAGGTGAACCCCGGCTGGACGCTGCGCGCCGGCGTGGCGCACGACAAGACACCCGTGCAGGATGCGTACCGCACGCCGCGGCTGCCCGACGCCGATCGCACATGGCTCGCGCTGGGCGCACAGTGGACATTCGCCCCCAACGCCGCGCTGGATGTCGGTTACGTGCACATCTTCGCGCGCGACGCATCGAGCGCGCTGCCGAATCAGGACACGGCGACTTCGGCGCCGCGCGGCAGCCTGGTCGGCACGTACGACGCCGACGTCAACATCGTCAGCGCGCAGTTGCGCTGGCGTTTCTGAGGCGCACGCGACCTGCGCTCGCCGCCGCCTTTGGCGCACAATGCGCGGCAGTGCGGCCAAGGAGCGAACGATGAGCACGAAAATCGAAGGCGTGCGCGCCTGCGTGTTCGACGCCTACGGCACGCTGTTTGACTTCGCCTCCGCTGCGGCGCGCTGCCGCGACGAGCTCGGCGACCGCGTCAACGCGCTGACGGCATTGTGGCGCGACAAGCAGTTGCAGTACACCTGGCTGCGCGCGTTGCAGGACCGGCACGCCGATTTCTGGCAGGTGACCGGCGATGCGCTCGACTACGCGCTCGACACACTCGGCCTGGCGTCGCCGGCGTTGCGCGCGCGGCTGATGAACCTGTACCTGACGCTGGAAGCGTTTCCCGAAGTCCCCGCGACGCTGCGCGAGCTGAAGTCGCGCGGACTGGTCACGGCGATCCTTTCGAACGGCACGCCGGCGATGCTGTCGGCCGCCGTCAGCGCCGCCGGGCTGAGCGGGGTGCTCGACGCCGTGCTGTCGGTCGAGGAGGTCGGCGTCTACAAGCCGCACCGGCGCGTGTATCAGCTCGCCGTCGATCGGCTTGGCGTTGCCGCCGCGGCGATCGCTTTCCAGTCGTCGAACGCGTGGGACGCGTACGCGGCGTCCGCCTTCGGTATGCGCGTCGTCTGGTGCAATCGCTACGGGCAGCGCGCGGAGCGGCTGCCCGGAAGTCCCGACGCGGTGGTGACTTCGCTCGCCGAACTGCCTGCGTTGCTCGGCTAAGCAGCAGCCCGCTTACCCGGCGCAGCAGGAAAGCTGCTTGACGTCGCGCGTGAACGTTTGCGCCGCGAGCTTCAGCCCCTCGACCATCGTCAGGTACGGGAACAGCGCGTCGGCGAGATCGCCCACCGTCATGCGCTGCGCGATCGCCACCGCCGCCGTCTGGATCAGCTCGCCCGCTTCGGCCGCCACGGCCTGTACGCCGAGCAGCCGCCCGCTGCCGGACTCGGCGACGACCTTGATGAAGCCGCGGGTGTCGAAATTGGCGAGCGCACGCGGCACATGGTCCAGCGTCAGCAAACGGCTTTCGGTCGCGAGGCCCTGCCGCTGCGCCTCGCCCTCCGACAGCCCGACGGTGGCCACCTGCGGATCGGTGAACACGACCGCCGGCATCGCGGCCAGATCCAACGCCGCCTCGCCGCCGGTCATGTTGATCGCCGCGCGCGTGCCGGCGGCGGCGGCCACGTAGACGAATTGCGGCAGATCGGTGCAGTCGCCGGCGGCGTAGATGTGTTCAGCGCTGGTGCGCAGCTGCGCGTCGACGCGAATCGCGCCGCGTGGGTCCACGATCACGCCGGCGCGGTGTAGCTCCAGCGCGCCCGTATTGGGGGGGCGTCCGGTCGCCACCAGCAGCGCGTCGGCGCGGATTTCGCCGCAAGCCAGCGCGAGCGTGAACTCGCCGTCCGCGTACGCGACGCGCTGCGCCTGAGTGTGCTCGCGCACGTCGATACCTTCGGCGCGGAACGCCGCGGCAACGGCGGCACCGATGGCCGGGTCCTCATCGGCGAACAGCGTGCGCCGGGCAAGGAGTGTCACGCGGCTGCCGAGCCGCGCGTACGCCTGGGCGAGCTCGGCGGCCACGGCCGAGGCGCCGATGATCGCCAGCCGCGGCGGTATGTGCTCGGCGGCCAGCGCTTCGGTCGACGTCCAAAACGGCGTGCCGGCCAGCCCCGGAATCGGCGGCACCGCGGGGCTGGCGCCGGTGGCGATCAGGCAGCGATCGAAAGGCACATGCTGCACGGCGCCGTCGGACCGGCGCACCTCCAGTGTGTGCGCATCGAGGAAGCGCGCTTCGCCCTGGACCACGTTGATCGCCGCCTGCTGCGCCAGGATGTCTTCGTACTTGGCGCGTCGCAGCGCTTCGACGAGGCCCTGCTGCTGCGCCAGCAGACTGGGCCGATCGATCGCGGGCGCCGCCGCCGCGATCGCGCCGTCGAACGCGCTCGCCCGCCGCAGGTGCGCAACGTGCGCGGCGCGCAGCAGCACTTTAGACGGCACGCAGCCGACGTTCACGCACGTGCCGCCGATCGTGCCGCGCTCGATCAGCGTGACGCGCGCGCCGCGTTCGGCGGCTTTCAACGCTGCCGCCATCGCCGCACCGCCGCTGCCGATGACGGCCACCCGTAAGCGATCGTCGCGGCGCGCGGCGCTCGCGCCGGCGCCGGTGCCGGCCTGAGCAGCGCCGCCCGTTTGCGCCACGCCGTCCGGACGCGCGCGATAACCGAGCGCGGCCACCGCCCGCAGCATCAGCTCGATCGGCGCGGAGCCATCGGACCGAACCTCGGCGCGCGCCAGCGGGAACGACACGTCGACCTCGGCCACACCGGGCAGTGCGCGCAGCGCCGCGCGCACGTGCTCGGCGCACGAGGTGCAGGTCATGCCGTCGATTCGTAGCGTGATCATCGCGCTCTCACTGGGTGGAACAGGTCGAACCGTCGGCCGCGCACTGCGCCAGTCGCCGGCGCCGCCACAGCGCATAGACGGTGAGGCCGACGAAGATCGCCAGCGCCGGCAACAACACGTAGTCGAGATAGCCGGCCCACGCCGCCAGCCCGACCGCGCCGAGCAGCAGCCACAGAACCGGCGTGAAACAGCACAGCGCCGCGATCACGGTGCCGGCCACACCGGCCTTGAGCAGTCGGTTGGGGTCGGCGGCCATCACTTCTTCTCCCGTGCCGGGTAGCCGGCCTCGGTGCTGGCCTTGGCGATCGCCTGCACGCTGGTGCGCGCGTCGTCGAACGTGACCACCGCCTCGCGCTTGTCGTAGCTGACCTCGACTCGGCTCACCCCGTCGACTTTCGCCATCGCCTTTTTCACCGTCAGCGGGCAAAGGGCGCATGTCATGTTCTCCACCGCCAGCGTGGCGGAACGTTCGCGTGCCGCAAGCGGCGCGGCGGCGGCGCAAAGCATCAGCGAAACGAACAGCTTCTTCATTGATGACTCCCGATCAGTACAACAGTGGGGCGACGTAGGGGAACGCGATCGCGACGACGACGGCCGCCGCGACAATCCAGAACAGCACCCGGTAGCCGGTACGCACCCGCGGGATCGCGCACACCTCACCCGGCTTGCACTCGGCCGCCGGGCGCCAGATGCGCCGCCAGGCGACCGCCAGCGCCAGCAACGCGGCGGCAATGAACAGCGGCCGATACGGTTCGAGCAGCGTCAGATTGCCGATCCATGCGCCGCTCACACCGAGTGTGACCAGTACCAGCGGACCGACGCAACAGGTCGAGGCGAGGATCGCGGCGACACCGCCGGCGAGCAGTGCGCCGCGTCCGGTCGCGCGCTCGGTGGTTGCGATCAGCGGCGCGCCGCGCCCGGTGCCAGTTTCGGTTACCGACATACAAAGGGTCCTTTCGTTCGAACGGATCGACGGAAGCGGTAAAGTACTTCCGTACCCGTGTACGGAGTCAAGCGCGATGGCGGAAGCCGGCGACGACCTCACGATCGGCGGCGTGGCCCGCGCCGCGGGCGTCAATGTGGAAACGATCCGCTTCTATCAGCGGCGCGGGCTGCTCGCCGAGCCGCGGCGCCGGTACGGCAGCGTGCGGCGCTATACGGACGGCGACGTGGCGCGGGTGCGCTTCATCAAGTCCGCGCAGCGCCTGGGTTTCAGTCTCGACGAGATCGCCGACCTGCTGCGGCTGGAAGACGGCGCGCACTGCGACGAGGCGCGGGCAATCGCGGAGCGCAGGCTTGCGGACGTGCGCCAGCGGCGCGCACAGCTTCAAGGCATCGAGGACGCGCT
>JBBIJJ010000134.1:0-9748 GCA_037446035.1 Burkholderiales bacterium | reverse complement strand
TGCCTTGTCATTCCGAACCGAAGGGGAGGAGTCTCCGCACGCCGAACGTTCGAGATCCCTCGCTTGCGCTCGGGATGACATGTCCCCGCTGTCATTCCGAGCCGAAGGTGAGGAATCCCGGCGGCGCTCCGAGCGTTCGAGATCCCTCGCTTGTGCTCGGGATGACATGCGCCCGCTGTCATTCCGAGCCGAAGGTGAGGAATCACGGCGCTCCGAGCGTTCGAGATCCCTCGCGTGTGCTCGGGATGACATGCGCCCGCTGTCATTCCGAACCGAAGGTGAGGAATCCCGGCGCTCCGAGCGTTCGAGATCCCTCGCTGGCGCTCGGGATGACATGTCCCGGGCGTCACATGCAGTGTCGTGCCCATGGCAGCTCAATGCGCGGCCGCGATCGGCACGAACGGCGCCGGTGCGTTCGCATGCGCCAGGCGCTTCTGCCGGACCATCTGGAAGTAGCTTTCCAGCCGGTTCTTCACGTTGGCCGCCGAGAAGTAGCGCGGATCGACCAGATCGGTCTCGATGAACGCCGCAGGCTTGCCGGTGCGGCGCTCGACCTCGCGCAGGATCAGCAGTTGCCCGGCCGAGAAGCTGTTGCAGCTCTTGATCGAGTTGACCAGCAGGCCGTCGGCCTGGTACTCGTCGATGTACCTGCAGATCATGTCGATGCGCGACGGCAGATTGAGGTTCGTGTAGCAGCCGAGGCAGTACTCGGCGAGCGACTCCAGCGGCCGGTCCGGATCGTGGCGGAAGCCGAAGTCGTACACGCCGCCGACCTTGGCGTAGGTGGAGGCCACGACCACCGCGCCTTCGTCGTAGAACATCTTCCAGAAGTCGCGGAAGCTGGTCCAGTTGGGCGGCCCCTCGACCACCAGCCGGTACTTCTCCTCGCCCATCTCGCCTTCGGGCGTGATCGGGCCCCTGCCTTCGCGCACGCGCTGCTCGATTTCGGCACGCAGCACGCGGTAGTACTCGGTCGCCTCGGGCGTGCCGCGGAACGCGGTGAAAATGGGGCCGATGTAGTAGACGGCGCCGAAGTAGCCGTCGATCGGCGACGGTCGGTTCTTCGCGCTCTGCAGCACGGCGACCAGATCCTCTTCGGCCTTGGCCGATTCGCGCATGTACTGGCGCAGGCGGTCGATGTCGAACTTGACGCCCGAGACGCGCTCCAGCGCGGGAATCACCGTCTCCTTGAGCTGCTTGACCACGTAGTCGCGCATGTTCGGGTTGATCCTGCCTTCGCCCTGGTACGGCACGTGCAGCATCACCGTCTCGCAGCCGTACTTGTGGCGGATCAGCTCGAACCACTTCATGAACGTGAAGCAGCCGGTATAGGACAGCAGCAGGATGTCGGGGCGCGGCAGCGGATCGCCGGTGGGGCCGACCTCGCCGCCGAGCATCATGCCGAGGTCGGCTTTCACATAGGTGCAGACGTCCTCGCTCTGGCCGTCGCGCTCGGCGTCCATGATGAACTTGCCGCTTTTCTTGCGCATGCCGTTCTGCAGCGCGTTTGTCTCCGGCAGCGAGCGCGCGAAGTCGAAGCACATCAGCAGCTCGTTCAAGTTGCCCGGAACGAAGGTCGCCGACACCTTGCGTCCGAGCGCGCGCGCCTGCGCGAGCTCCTGGTAGTTGCGGTTGATGAGCTCCTTCTGCAGCCACATCGCGTCCTCCTTCTGGACGTTCTGCGGCTTCTTGATGCTGGGCGGCATTGCGATCGACGTGCTCATGACTTGCTCCCCAGTCTTGCGACAGCGCTTGCCTCACTCTCGGTCCCTCTCCCGAGGGGAGAGGGATGTGAAGCCCCTCTCCCTTCGGGAGAGGGGTTGGGGTGAGGGAGTTCGGCCGTGTTCTTCGGAAGTCGCTGCCTCATGCCGCGCTCCACAGCTTGATCGAATCCGCGAACGTGCCGGCCTGCTCGCGGATCGGCGCCATCTGGCCGGTGTTCTCGGCGTACTTGAAGGCGGTGTGCGGGATCTTGTGCCGGGCGAGCACGTCCTGCAGCATCGGCCGCTCCAGCAGCGCGGGATCGCAGAACGAAGGGGCGGCGAAGATCACGCCCTCGGCGCCCATGCGTTTGACCTGCTGCAGCAGGTACTGACCCTTGTCCTCGCGCCGCACGTCGTATTTGGCGGCCGTCGTGGCCGAGCGGTGCAGGTACGCCTTGCTTAATTCCTCCAGCGGCTTGCCGTCGGCCGGCACGTCGTCGAGCAGCCAGCGGTGCACCAGCATGAAGTCGTCTTCGACGATGTAGCAGCCAGCCATCTCGATCGACTTGATCAGCGCCAGCGGCGGCTGCTCGCAGAACGTGCCGTTGATGACGACGCGCGCGTTGTCGCGCTTGGGCCGCGGCAGGGCGTCGGCGGCGGCGATGTACTCGCGCACCAGTCGCGTGTGCTCCTCGGGCGGCAGCACCATGCCGGCGCGCAGCACCAGGTAGACCTCCGAGGTCGGCGCCTGCCAAGGCTTGGCGGCGCGGTACTTGTACAGCTCACGGATCGCCGCGCGGTTGTCGTTGTACACGGCGATCGAAGCGTTGAGCATGTCGTCGGTGATCGCGCGGCCGGCCACGCGCCCGAGGTCTTCGCGCAACACTTCGAGTTCCTGGACGTAGAAGCGGCCGCCGATCGCGTCCTCGTAGTTCTGCGGGACGTCGAAATAGCGGACGTACTTGTCCGGAAACAGGATCTGCCACATGCCCGACAGATTGCGGATCACGTCGCAGATCGACGGAAACAGCATGCCGTCGAGGCAGTCGAGCCGGCCCGTGAGGCCCAGCTCGATCGTCGAGCGCGGAATGCGGCAGATGTAGCTCTGGTAGTAAGCGTCGCCCTGGATCACCTCGAGCTGGTCGCCGCCGCCGAGGATGCCGACCGGCAGCATGCCGGCGGCGTGGATGATCTCGCGCGGCACGTACACGGGCATGTAGCCGATCGCCTTGCGGCCGGGCGCGGCCGCCTTCCACTGCTTGACGGCATTGAAGTGCAGATCCTCTAACAGCGCCTCGCAGCGCTGAACGATCTGGACGACGGGCGGGATCGCAGCCATCGCGGTGCTCCTATCGGTGTTCCCACTGCGGACGGCGCTTGGCGAGGAAGGCGGTCAGGCCTTCGTTGGCGTCGCGCGTGGCCATCAGGCGGTCGAGGTACAGGCGTTCGACTTCGGCGAGCCGCTGGCGCACGTCGCGGATCATCAGCCCGCGCGCGGCGGCCAGCGCGCAGGCGAGCGACGCGGCGCTCTTGCCGGCGAGGTGGTCGTTGAAATAGGTGAGTGCTGCCGTCTCCGGATCGGCGAAGACCGTGTGCACGAGCCCGGCGGCGCGCGCTTCTTCGGCACCGATCGAGCGGCCCGAGAACAGCAGGTCTTCGGCCATCGGCTGGTTGACGCGGTAGGGCAGCAGCACCGAAGCGGCCGGCGCGAAGACGCCAAGCTTCATCTCGGGCTGGCCGAACTGCGCGTCGGGCGAGGCGAAGATCAGGCTGCCGGCGAGCGCGACCTCCAACCCGCCGCCGAGACATTGCCCGCGCACCGCGACCAGGATCGGCGCTGGAAACTCGAGCATCGCGACGATCAGTGCGTGCAGCGATGCCAGCATCTGCGCGCACTGCGCGGGCAGGTGCTCCTCGACGCTCGCGCCGAAGCTGAAGTTCGGCCCCTCGGCGTCGAGCAGCACGCCGCGCAGCTTGTGGTTGGCGCGATGCGCGAGCAGCGCGCCGTCGAGCGCGGCGATCATCTGCGCGTCGACGATGTTCGCGCGCGGCCGCGCCAACCGCAGCCGCAGCAGCGCGCCGTCGAGTTCGAGCCAGTCCTTCACGCTCATACGGTCTCGCGCAGAAACGTGTCATTGCGACGAGCGAAGCGAGGAGGAATCTCAAGTGCAGCTGCGCTTGAGATGTCTCGCCCGCTGCGCGGACTCGACATGACAGCCTCCGCGCTCATCGCTTGCCTTTCGGCTGGATCGAATCGTGCAGCGGCCCGACCCACGATTCGCCGGCGGCGAGCTTCTGGCGCAGCAGCACGAAGTCGACTTCGCGGTCGTCCTTCGTGCCTTCGTTGAACGCGGTGAAGCCCGCGCGTGCTTCGGTCATCATGTTCAGCGCGAGCCACGCGCGCGAGTCTTCCTTGTTGCGGTTCCACGCTTCGAGCTTCGGCTTGCGCAGCTCCTCGAGCGTCTTTGTCGTGCAGTCGGGAAACGTCAGCAGGATCTTGGCGGCGAGCTCCTCGACCTTGGCGTCGAGCAGCGACAGATCGACTGTGCCGCGCGCGAGCAACGCCTTGCCTTCCTTCGCGGCCTCACCGGTCTTGGGTTCGCCGTAGACGAAGCGGCCGTACTCGTCGACGATGCGCTGCGTTTCGACGAGCGGGTTGGCGACCCACTTGCCGTCGACCTTCAGCGCCGGCACGAGGTCGGTCAGCATGCCCATGTGGTAGGCCTTATGCGCAGAAAACGGCTCGCACAGCACGCACGCGGCCATCGCGCGTTCGGCGCCGACGATCACCGGCAGGAAGTCCGTTGCCCCGCCGATCGGCGCCGAGCCGTGTTTGGGGCCGGCCTGGCCGAAGCGCGCCAGATCCTGCGCAACCGAGAAGTCGCACGCCATGCCGATCTCCTGCCCGCCGCCGATGCGCATGCCGTTGACGCGGCAGATCACCGGCTTGTCGCAGGCGAGGATCGAGCTGACCATGTCGTTGAACAGCCGCATGTACTGGCGGTACTCCTGCGGGTGCCCGGCGTAGTACTCCGCGTATTCCTTCGTGTTGCCCCCGGTGCAGAACGCCTTGTCGCCGATGCCGGTGAACACCACGCAATTGACGTCGCGCGCATTGGACGCCGCGCGCATCGCCAGGATCACGCCCTTGACCATGTCGGTCGTGTACGAGTTGTACTGGCTCGGGTTGTCGAGCCAGATCCAGGCGTTGTACAGCCCGGCGACTTCCTTGCCGTCGGGCGTGCGCGCGGGGCGCTTCTCGTAGCGCACGCCGGGCTTGCGGATGTCGTCGACAAGGTCGTGGTTCTTGAATTCGCGCATGACGGGAGGATCCTTCGTGGGGTTTAGGACGGCACCAGCACCGCGCGCTTGCGGATCTCGCGCGCGTGCACGGCGGCAAACACTCGGTTGATGTCGTCGAGCGGATGCAGCTCGACGAACGGCGCGATCGCGACCTTGCCTGCGAGCACGAGGTCGAGTGCGGCCGGGTAGTGCTCGGGCGGGCAGCCCCAGTTGCCGATCGCGCGCGCGTCGAACGCCATCAGGTTCGACAGCCGCAGCTCGATCCTGTCCATCGTGAAGCCGACGACCGACAGCGTCGCGCCGTGCACCAGCAACGCGAACGCGGTGAGCTGGCCGGCGGCGGTGCCCGAGCACTCGAAGATGCGCCACTCGGTCGAGCGCAGTCCGTTGCTCTTCGCGAACGCGGCGATTTCGGCCTTCAGTGCTTTGGCATCGAAGTTGCGCGCGTTCAAGGTCAGTGCCGCGCCGTGCGGCGCGATCGCCGCGAGCTTGGCATCGTCCACGTCGACGGCGACCACCTGCGCGCCGAACGCGCGCGCCAACTGCACGCAATAGCCGCCGACGCCGCCGACGCCGATGACGATCGCGAGACCGCCGGGCTCCACGCCCGCACGGCGCACCGCTTGATAAGGCGTGGTCAGCGCATCGGCAACGATCGATACCTGCGGCAGCGTCAGTCCCGCGGCGGCGAGCCGCTGCGGGTCGACTTCGCACAGCCCGCGGCCCGGCACGACGATGTGCGAGGCGAATCCGCCGTGCACGTCGTTGCCCGGCATCTTCTGGCTGCGGCAGATCGGTGCCAGCCCGCGCCGGCACAAGTCGCACTCGCCGCACGGCAGCACCGCCGGGACGATGACCGTCTTGCCGAGCCAGTGCTCGGCGCCGGCGCCCGCCGCGACCACGGTGCCGCTGATCTCGTGGCCCAGCGCCAGCGGCGGCGGTGCGTTGGTGCGCACGCCGTCGTAGTAGTAGCCGAGGTCGGTGTGGCAGACGCCGCAGCCGGCGACTTGGACCGCGACTTCGCCGGGGCCGGGCTGCGCGGCAAAGTGCGCGCGCTCCAACGGCGCCTTGGGTGCGGTCATCAGCCAGCGGTATGCGTCGATGCCCATCGAACGGCTCCCCTTTGCGCCAGATCAGCGTTCGCCCGCGGGCCGATTGACCCGGCGGCTGATGCGCCGCTATTCTGGCATAGCGGTACCGATTTACCACTTGGGATGCGGATACTGCGCCAGCACAGTGCGGATTCAATGATCTGCGTCAAACCGGGCTCATCGCCCGCGCGGATGTAATGGGCGCCGAGGGAGGTCCATGTGAGCGATGACAGACACGCGCGGCCGGCGACCGGCGCGCCGCGGACCGTTTCGATCGCGCTGGCCGGCAGCGGCGGCAGCGGCGTGATGACCGCCGGCACGCTGCTGCTGACGGCGGCGGCAAAGGCGGGCAGCTACGGGCTGATGGTCCGCACCAGCGGTCCGCAGATCCGCGGCGGCGAAGCGGCCGCGCTCTTACGACTGGCGGACCGTCCGGTCGATACGCTTGGCGACGCGTTCGATCTGCTGCTGGCGATCGACTGGGGCAACATCAACCGCTTCGCCGACGAGATCCCGCTCGCCGCGACGAGCGTGATCGTCGGCGACCCCGACGAAGGCGATCCGCCCGCGATCTACGCCGGCACCGGGGCGCGCTACGTGCCGCTGCCGCTGAAGAAGATCGCCAAGGGCATCGCCGGCGCGTGGGTCAACATGGTCGCGCTGGGGCTCGCCGGCGCGCTCGCCGGGCTGCCGCAGGCCGCACTCGAAGACGCGGTGCGCGCCGACTGGAAGCGCGGCGAAAGCGCGCTTGCCGCCAACCTCGCCGCACTCGCCGCCGGTTACGCGGCTGCGGCCGGAATCACGCCGCCGCTCGCGGTGCCGCAGCTTGCTCGCAGCGCGAAGGCGCGCGATCGGTGGCTGATCAGCGGCAACGAAGCGGCGGGGCTGGGCGCCATCCGCGGCGGCGTGCGCTTCGTCGCCGCGTATCCGATCACGCCGGCGACCGAGATGCTCGAGTGGATGGCGCCCGCCCTGACCAGGGTGGGCGGCACGCTGCTGCAGGCCGAGGACGAGCTGGCGTCGATCAACATGATCGTCGGCGGCGCCTACGGCGGTGTGCCTTCGCTGACGGCCACCGCGGGGCCGGGGCTGGCGCTGATGGCCGAAGGCATCGGACTGGCTGTGGCCTCCGAAACGCCGGTGGTGATCGTCGACGTGATGCGCGGCGGCCCGTCGACCGGCATTCCAGCGAAGACCGAGCAGAGCGATCTGTCGTTCGCGGTCAGCGGGCTGCACGGGGACGCGCCGCGGCTCGTGCTGGCGCCGACCTCGATCGCCGACTGCGCGATCACGACGCAGTGGGGCGTGTATCTGGCCGAGCGGCTGCAGGCACCGGCGATCGTGCTGTCGGACCAGTTCCTGGGCCAGTCGCGCGCGATCATCGATCCGCCGGCCGATCCCGGACTCGTGGCGCAGCGGCTGACCGCCGACGCGCACACGCCCGACTACAAGCGCTATCGCGATACCGAATCGGGGGTGTCACCGATGGCGATTCCCGGCACGCCGGGCGTCACCTACACCGCCGACGGGCTCGAGCACACCGAAGCTGCCGTGCCCAGCAGCGCCGCGCCCGACCATCGGCTGCAGCTCGACAAGCGCAGCCGCAAGCTGCTCGCGTACGACTACGGCAGCCGCTGGGCCGACATCGAAGGCGAAGGCGACGCTGCGGTGATCACGTTCGGATCGACCACCGCAGCGGTGCGCGAGGCGGTCGAGCGCGCGCGCGCCCAGGGGCACCGGCTCAAACTGATCGCGCTGCGGCTGCTCGCGCCGGCGCAGCCGCAGCGGCTCGCCGCCGCGCTCGAGGGCGTGCGGCGCGTGATCGTCGTCGAGCAGAACCACGGCGCGCAGCTTTATCGATATCTGCGCGGCCACTTCGACCTGCCCGCCAAACCCGCGAGCTATCACCGACCGGGCCCGTTGCCGTTGCGGCCCGGCGAACTGCACCGGGCGCTGGTCGAGTGGACGGAGCGAGGAGCAACGGCGGCATGAACGACATCGGCATCCAGGCCGCGGCCCTTGCGCCGGCGGCCTTCAAATCGGCGATCAAGCCGATCTGGTGCCCGGGCTGCGGCGACTATTCGGTATTGAGTTCCATCACCAAGGCGCTCGCGCTGATCGGGCGTCCGCCGCACGAGGTCGCGGTCGTCTCGGGCATCGGCTGTTCGTCGCGCATCCCCGCGTACACGAGCTGCTACGGTTTTCACGGCGTGCACGGGCGCGCGCTCGCGGCGGCCACGGGTCTGAAGCTCGCGCGGCCGGACCTCACGGTGCTCGTCACCGGCGGCGACGGCGACGGCTATTCGATCGGCGGCAACCACTTCCTGCACGCGTGCCGGCGCAACGTCGACCTCACGTACGTCGTGATGGACAACCACGTGTACGGCATGACCAAGGGTCAGCCGTCGCCGACGACCGAACCCGACTGGGACTCGAAGCTCGCACCCGGCGGAACGCACATCCGCGTGTTCCATCCGCTCGTCGTCGCACTCGCCGCCGGCGCCAACTTCGTCGCACGGGCGTTTTCGGGCGATCCGAACGGCACTGCCGCGCTGATCGCGCAGGCGATCCGGCATCCTGGCTTCTCGTTCGTCGAGGTCCTCAGTCCGTGCGTGACGTTCCGCCCGGAACAGAAGGAATGGAAGACGCAGGTGCGCGCGGCGCCCGTGGCGCCGACCGACGATCCGGTGCGTGCCGCACACCGCGTGATGACCGACGACGGCTTCAACATCGGCGTGTTGTACGCGGGCACGCGCGCGCCGTACGTGCCCGAGCGACGCGCCGAGCCGGTGGCGGTGGCCGAACTCGAAGCGGAGTTTCGCGTATGAGCACCGATGTTCCGCAGACGCTCGAGGCGCTGATGGCGCAGGCGCTGGCGATGGAGTTCGAGGCGAAGCAGCGCTATGCCGATCTGGCCGACGCGATGGAGACGCACAACAACCGCGAGGTCGCGGACCTGTTCCGCAGGATGTCGGCGATCGAGAACAAGCACGCCGCGCAGATCATGGCCGAGATGGGATGGAAGGAACCGCCGCCGCTGCCCGCGGCGTTGGCCTGGGAGGGCTACGAATCGGCCGAGGCGGTCGCGCTCGACGACGTGCACTACCTGATGCGGCCGTGGCACGCGCTGCAACTGGCGCTGCGCGCCGAAGAGCGCGCCGAGCGCTTCTTCGCGCGGCTGGCGCAGTCGGCCACCGTCGAGTCGGTCCGCAAGGCGGCGCTCGAACTGCAGCGGGAGGAGCGTGAGCACGTCGAACTCGTGCGCGCGTGGCTCGCGAAGGTGCCGCGTCCAGAACCCGACTGGGCGCACGACCCGGACCCGCCGCGGTACGACGCGTGACGCGGGTTCGAGAAGGAGCGTGATGGCGAGTGCTTCGATGGGCGCGGCGCTGCGGCCTCCCCTCACCCCAACCCTCTCCCGGAGGGAGAGCGGGCTTATTGACCCTCTCCCTCCGGGAGAGGGTGGCGCGAAGCGCCGGGTGAGGGCAGACGTGCGCCCGACTTCACGACCTTGACCCAAACAAAGCGATGACCACCCAAACCCTCCTTCCGCCCGGCTGGTCCTCGCCGATCGGCTATGCCAACGGCATCGCGGCCGACGCCGGCCGCATCGTGTTCGTCGCCGGTCAGGTCGGATGGGACGCGCAGCAA
>JBBIJJ010000133.1:0-9785 GCA_037446035.1 Burkholderiales bacterium | reverse complement strand
CCGGATGCTCCGACATGCCGGGCGCTCGCACCGACATGCCGGGCGCTCGGGATGACGCGCCGAATGCTCGGGTCGACATGCCGGGCGCTCGGGATGACATACCGGATGCTCCGACATGCCGGGCGCTCGGGATGACATACCGGATGCTCGGGTCGACATGCCGGGTGCTCGGCATGACGCGCCGGATGCTCGGGATGACGTGCCGGGTGCTCGGGTCGATGCGCCCAGTGCCGTGGACGACGAGCCGCATGCCCGAATCGGCGAGCGTGGCGAGACAAGTGACGACGAGGCTTGCGATGACGTCGCGGGCCGCGACGATGTCCCCGTCACGCGGGTCCAACGAGCCGGTGTATGCGGTGACGTATCGGGCATGCGCAATGTCAGGCGATTCGATCACGCTGGACGCCGCCGCGGGCGCGGGCCGGCTGACAAGGTGTGAACCTTTCTACGGCGCGGCCCGCTGGCGACGAGATCTTCACACCTTCTCAGCCCGTGTCTTCTCCGATCGCCGGCGGCGACAGGTCCAGCCGGGTCAGCACGGTCGCTCCGGACTGTTCGATCGCGAGCCGGGCGCCGCGCCGCGGCAGCAACGCCTTGACCAGCCCGAGCCCCGAGACGCTCGATGCGACCCGTGCGAGGTCGAAGCCGGGCTTCAGTGTCCCTGCGTTTTCGATCCGCAGCTCCACGCCCTCGGGCCTGGCCATCACGCGCACCGCCACGCCCTGGTCGCGGCTGCCGCGGTACTTGATCGCGTTGGTCCCGAGTTCGTTGATCACCAGCGCCAGCGGCACCGCTTCGTTTTCCGGCAGGCCCCAGCGCCACAGCGCGGGCGGCGGCGTCTCGAAGCGGATCTCCACACCGAACATGTTCGACAGGTTGGTGAAGATGCCCTGCACGACGCCCAGCACCGGCAAGGTGCCGGTGGCGCGAATCTGCAGCCCGTGCACCTGCGCGATCGCCTGGATCTGGCCGGCGATTTCGTTCAGCGGCTCGGCCAGCTCGGGCTTGGCGCCGGCCATGTGCTGCAGCAGCCCGGCCACCCCTTGCAGGTTGTTCTTGATGCGGTGATGCACTTCGCGCACGAGGATGTCGCGCTGCTTGACCGCCTCCTCGATGCGCTGGCGCTCGGCCGCGGTGCGCTCGGTCACGTCGTCGGCCACGCCGAACACGCGCACGATGCCGTCGGGCATGCGCACCGGATTCAGCCGCACGTGCAGCACTCGAACGCCGCGCTTCGGATGGTCGACGCGCACGGTGAGCTCGCCCTTGCGTACGCGCCGCATGCGCGCCACCAGCCGCGGCAGCGCGCGCGCGACCATCGGCGCGTCGTCGAAGTGCACGTGCTTGAGCGCGTTGCGCGGATCGTCGAGCAGCTCGTCGGGGCTGGCGCCGACCAGCGCCGCGTAGCGCGGGTTCACGTACAGCACGGCGTCCAGATCGGCCGACGCGATGAACAGCAACTGGTCGATGTTCTCGGCGAACTGCCGGAAGCGCGCCTCGGTCTCGCGCAGCGCCGCCTCGGCGCGCACCTCCTCGGTCAGGTCGTCGATAATCGACATCACGTAGCGCGCCTGCGGCTTGCCGTCCGCCTCGCCCTCGAACAGCGGCACGACGCGCTGGTTGACCGTCAGCGCGCGACCGTCGGCGCGCAGCATCACGTCGCGCGGGCGCTCGACCTGCTGGCCCGCGGCGAGCGCCTTGCGGTCCAGTTCGGCGTACAGGTCGGCGAACTGGCGGCCGTAGATCTCGTGCCAGGTCCGGCCGATGACCTGCTCGCGCGCCAGCCCCGTGATCGCCTCGCCGGCGCGGTTCAGGCTGACGAAGCGCCCGCTCGCCGCCTCGCGCACCGACACCAGCACCGGCAGATGCTCGACGACGAGGTCCAGATAGTTGCGCACGCGCTTGAGTTCGTCCTCCGAGCGGTGCCGCAGGTCCACGTCCATCAGCGCGAGGATCATGCCGCGCTCGGGCAGCGCCGGATCGATCGGCCGCGCGCTGCCGGCGCACCAGAACGTCGAACCGTCGGCCCGCCGCATCCGCTTTTCGAAGGCGATCTCGCCCGCGCCCTGCTGGGCGCGCACTTCGTTCCAGTCGACCGGGTCGACGAACAGCGCGCCGATCTGCAGTTCGCGCAGGTCGGCGCCGGCATAACCGAACATGCGCACCGTCGCCGCGTTGGCCTTGACGATCAGCTCGTCGGCGACATAGACCATCGCGATCAGCGCGTTGTCGAAGATCAGCTGCAGTTCGGCGAGCGTGGCGCGCAGCTCGCGCTCCGAGCGCCTGCGTTCGTCGACGTTGACGAACGCGAAGATGTAACCCAGCTCGGGTCGCTCCGGGTTGACCGCGCGCCCCTGCACCGCGACCCAGATCGGCTCGCCCTTGCGGCGGAACATGTGCAGCTCGAATTCGCAGACGCCGCGTTCGTTGATGTCGGCGTAGCGCTCGGCAAGACTCGCCAGCAGCAGCTGATCGGTCGGATGCGTGAACAACTGCATCTGGTTGACCAGCCCGCCCGGCTCGCAGGCGAGCAGCTCCTCCATCGCGCTGTTGGCGCGCACCGGGCGGCCGTCGCGCACGAACAGCAGGCCGACCAGCGCGGTGTCGAACATCAACTGGCTTTCCGCGAGCAGCGTCTGCAGCTGCGCTTCCTGCGCCTTGCGCTCGGAGATGTCCAAAATCGAGGCGATCAGCCCGCTCGCATGCGTGCGCGGATCCACACCGCGAACCGACACCAGCCCCCAGAAGGTGCGGCCGTCGCGGCCGCGCATCTGCGCTTCGAACGCGTGCAGCTCGCCGCTGGCGAGCCGCGCCTGCGACGCCGCCGCCTGCGACTCGTACTCGGACTCCGCGACGAACAGCGTCGCGAAGCGGCGGCCGATCAGGTCGGCGCCGTCGCCGCCGAACATCAGATACGCCTGCGCGTTGCAGCGGATCACGCGTTCGCCGGCCAGATGCAGCACGGCCACCGAGGTGGTGTCGAGCACCACGTTCAGTTCCAGCAGCGAGCGCGACAGCGCCTCGCGCTGGCGCTTCATCTCGGAGACGTCCTGGAACGTGTAGATCGCCTCTTCGGCCTGGCGGCCCGCAATGCGCGCGCTTTCCGCGGCCCGCTCGTTCGAATGGATCGGCCGCGCCTGCACCAGGCACCAGATCGGCTCGCCGTCGCGCCGGAACAGCACCACCTCGGCGCTGGTCGTCTGGTACGGCCGCACCGCGGGCAGCCCCGACACCTCGCTCGGCGCGCGATTCGCGTGGTCGCGGCACAAATCCCACAGCGACATGCCGATCACTTCGCCGTCGCCGTAGCCGAACATCTGTGCGAACTCGCGGTTGGCGAGCAGGATCCTGCCGTGCAGCGCCTGCACCACACCGACGGTCATCGTCTCCAGCAGCGTCTGCTGGTCGCGCAGCAGCACCTGCAACTGCTCCTCGGCGGTCTTGCGCTCGGTGAAATTCTCCAGCACGAGCAGGTAATGGCGCTCGCCGTCGGCGCCGGCCCAGGCGCGCAGCGTGAGCTTGACCCAGGCCTCGCTGCCGTCGCGACGGCGCACGCGGCGATCGCTTTCGGTCGCCGACTGCGCCCCGGCCGCGATCGCGGCGCGCAGCCGCGCCATCGCGCCGGCGTCGTCGACCGCGAACAGCGCCGCGGGATCGCCGCCGACCAGGTCGTCGGCCGGCACGCCGGCGAGTTCGCCGGCGGCGCGGTTGGCCTGCACGATGCGAAAGCCGCCATCCAGCAGCAGGTTGGCGACCGGGCTTTCCTCGAAGATCGTGCGGAACCGCCACACCGCGTCGGTCAACTGCGCCTCGATGCGCTTGCGGTCGGAGATGTCGCGCACGAGCCCGAAGATGAACTCGCGGTCCCCGTGTTCGACCCGCTGCAGCACCAGGTCCACCGGGAACTCCGAACCGCGCTTCGTGCGGTAGCGTGCCTCGCCGTGGAAGGCGCCGCGCCCTTCGAGCTCGCCCAGGATCTCGGCGAAGCCCTCCGGCGTCAGCGACGCGTCGATCGCCGCCAGCGGCATGCCTTTCAACTGGTCGCGCGCGTAGCCGAGCCAGGCGAGCGCGGTTTCGTTGGCGTCCAGTACCGTGCCGTGACGGTCGATCTCCAGCACCATCTCGCCGGCCGAATCGAGCGCGTGGCGCAGCGCGGCGAGCGAGGTCTCGGCAAAGCGCTCGCGATCGATGCGTTCGATCGTGACGAACACGCCGTCGAAGCGCCCGCGGGCGTCGTACACCGGCGTGCGCTTGACGCGCAGCCAGGGCTGGCGGGCGCCGCCGAACTGGTACTCGGTGGTCTGCGGCGAGCGCAGCGCGCCGTCGCGCATGCGCGCGAGCTGTCGCATGATGTCCGGGTGCGCGGCGATCTCCGGCACCTCGTCCGGCCGCCGGCCGATGACCGCGTCGGCCGGCACCCCGAGCACTTCCTCGAGATAGGCGTTCCACGCGCGGTAGCGCAGGTGCCGGTCGAGCACGCATACGCCGATGCGCGCGGCCGACAGCATCGTCTCGATGAAATCGCCCGCCTCGCGCGATTCGCGCAACGCGGCCTTCGGCACCGTGACGTCGCGCAACACCGCCGTCACGTGCCGCACCATGCCGGCCGTGGCGTGCTCGATCGCCAGCCGCACGTCGAACAGCTTGCGCCCGGTCGGATGCGGGAACGCGAACTTGAACCAGCGGTTTTCCTCGCTTTCGAGCACGGCACCGAGGTTGGCCTCCCACAGCGGCGCGAAGGCGGCAAAGCGCTCGACCTCGCCGAGCCGCCGGCCGAGAAACTCGCGCCGCGCCACCGCGGTGACGCGTTCGAGCGCAGGGTTGGCGTACACGACGCGCAGCGCTTCGTCGAAGCGCACGATCGCGTCCGGGCTCTCCTCGAAGAAGGCGGGCGGTGGCGCGTTCGCGAGCAGCGCTTCGGCGCGCTGCGCGGCCAGCGGCGCGGCCGCGGAGCCGCGCCGGTTGCGCACCGGGGTCGCGAGCGCCAGCGTGCGTTCGTTCGAGGCGATCGGCGGCGGACCGCGACGCCTCGTCGCTTTCTGGCTCGTCTTGGTTTCGGCCACCTGTTGCTCTTCGTCGCGTCGCCGTCGACGCCGGCGGAAGGATAGCCCGAGCGGGCCCGTGAGGATCGAGGTTGGAGGATGCGGGGCGTCAGGCCGGGCTCGCCCCGGCCGCTGCGCGATGGCCGACGCCCGCCTACAAGAAATCGAACAGCGACAGCCGCGAGATCGACGAATAGCTGCGGATCGCGGCATCGAGCGCGCTCTGGCGGCGCGTCAGCTCGGCGACGGCCTGCGCGTAGTCCAGATCCTCCACCGACGACAACCGCCCCTGGTATTGCAACGTGCGCTCGTCGTTCAGGCTGGCGTACGCGTCGAGTTCGGCGAGCGCCGCGCCGATGTCCGCGCGCTTGAGCAGCAGATGGTCCAGCGCCTGCGCCACCGACGCCTGCGCGCCGGCGAGCGCGGTCGCGAATTTCGCGCGGCCGGCGGCGTCGCTCGCGGGCTGGCGCAGCGCGTCGATCGCCTGCGCCAGCGTATCGAAGACCGAGCGGAAGCCTGCCGGCGCGATGTCGAAGCGGTCGCCGTTGGCGGGCGCGCCGCTGATCGAAACGCGGATGCCGTCGAACTCGATCGTCGCCGGACTCGTGTACGTGCCGCTGGCGACCGTCGGCGGCGTGGGCGATCCGTCCTCGCGCACGACCTGGTAGGTCGTCGTGCTGCCGGCCACGGAAAAGCGGATCGAGTACGGCAGGCCGGTCAACAGCGCCGGGTTCTGCACCGAGCCCGTGTCGATCACGCCGCTGCCGGCATTGGCGGCGGCAGCGGCCGTCGTGAAGCTGCCGTTGCCGGGCCGCATCTTCATGAACAGCGCGTCGCCCGAGAACTTGACCTGCTGGAACCGGTCCTGCGCGACCTCGAGCCGCTGCAGGATCTCGTCGCCGCGAAAGTCCACCGCATTGCCGGTCTGCGCGAACGGTGCCGCGCTTTCGCGCGCGCCGGCGAACAGATAGCCGCCGGCGCCGTCGCTGCTGTTGGCCAGCCCCACCATGCGGCCCAGCACGCCTTCGAGTTCCTGCGCGATCATGCGCCGCTCCGCGTCGCCATACGCGCCGTTGCCCGCCGCCACGAGCTTGTCCTGCACGTCCTGGACCGACGCGATGAACTGCGCGAGTGCGGACTCGCCGAGGTTCAACAGGTAGCGCGCGTGACCCTGGTTGTCCTTGAACTGCTCGAACTGCGCAACGTTGGAGCGGATCGCCGTCGCATCGGCCGCGCCGAGCGGATCGTCGGCCGGCGAATTGATCCGCCTGCCCGACGCGATCTGCGTCTGCGTCGCCAGCAGTTCACGCTGCCGGTCGACGATGTTGCGCTCGCCGGTCTGAAAAAGGATGTAGGTGGACACGCGCATGGTCGTTTGCCCGTCTTGCGGATTGCGTTGCTCGCCCCGAGCGGCGGCTGGCCGACGGTCGGTCGCGCCGAGATCCGGTGACGCCGCCGACGAACGGCGAGACCGTCATGCCCGACCCGCGCTCCGCGACCCGTCTCATCGTGCGATCGACAGGATCTCCTCGAAGATCACCTTCGCCGTGGCGACGACCTTGGCCGCCGCCTGATACTGCTGCTGGAACTGCATCAGCCGCGCGGCCTCTTCGTCGAGATTGACGCCGGACACCGCGCTTTCGGCGTTGACGGCATCCTGCAGGATCGACTGCTGCGCGGCGTTGTAGATGTCGGCACTTTGCGTAACGGCGCCGACGCGGGCAACCACCGCGGCGAACGCGCCCGCCAGTTGGCTGCCGTCGACCAGCGGCAGGTCGGCCAGTTGCGCGAGCGCGAGCGCGTTGCGGTTGTCGCCGCTGCCGCCGACGTTGGCGCCGATGGTCACCTGGTCGCTGGCCTGCGGCGCGCCGCGCAGCGCCAGCCGCCAGCCGTTGAACAGGATCGGCGCACCCGGCGTGTAGCTCTGAGCCGTGAGCGTGGTGACGCCGTCGCTGATCGTGTAGGTGTTCGGTCCGGTGAAGGTGATCGTCGTCGCATTGGTAAGCGCCGGGTTGCGCGTCGGCCCGACCACCGACAGATCGTCGACCACGATCGAGCCGAGGTTCGTGGCGGGAACCTGCGCCTGCACCGGTGTGGCCGCGGCGATCTGCGCGGGCTGTGTCAGCGCGACCCCGAACGAGCGCGCTGCGCCGCGCAACGGCTGCGCGAGGAATACGTCGCCGTTGGCCGGCGGCGCGCCGGTCAGCACGAAGTTCAACCCGTCGTAGGCAAACGAGACACTGCCGCCGCTCGCCGTGAAGCCGGCCAGCGTCGACGCATCGACGCGCGCGCCGTCGGCCAGCCGCGTCAGCCAGTACGTGCCGCCCGTGTAGTCGATGCGGTAATCGCTCGCAACCAGACGGGTCGTATCGGCGAAGCTCACCGCGATCGCGGTGGCCGGATTGCCGTTGGTGCCGGCCGCGAACGCCGCGGCCGCCGGCGGCGCGAAGAAATCCGCACCCGGCTGGCCGTTGCGGTCGTCGCCGAGCCGGTGCTGCCGGTTGACCTGGTCCGACAGCGCGACCGCGAGCCGCCCCAGCTCGTTGTCGACCTGCGGCAGATCGGTCGCGCGGAATTGCAGCAGCCCGGCGATCTTGCCGCCGCCGATGCGCTCGGCGGCGAGCGGGATCACGCCCGCACCCGAGCGGATGCCGACCAGCACGTTCTGCGGATCGATCGGATCGATCGTCATGCCGACTTCGGAGGCCCGGTTGCCGACCACCAGTGGCTGGCCGTTGGCGAGGAACAGGTTCACAGCGCCGTCGTCCTGCTCGACCATCGACACCCGGATCGACTCGTTGAGTCGGCGGATCGCGAGGTCGCGCCGGTCGAGCAGATCGTTCGGCACCCGTCCCGCGCCACGCGCCAGCGCGATCTTGTCGTTCAACTCGGCGATCTCGCGCGCGGCACGGTTGACGGCCTCGACTTCGAGCCGGAGCTGCTGGTCCGTGCTGTTGCGGAAGTCCTGCAGGCGGTCGCCGACATCGTTGAAGCGTACGGCCATCAGGTTGGCCGCCGACAGCAGCGCCTGGCGCGCGGCGGGGTCGGCCGGACGCTGCGCCAGGTCCTGCACGGCGCGGAAGAACTGGTCGATCGTCGCGCCCACACCCGTGGTCGGATCGGCGAACAGGTTGGCCACCTGGGCGAGTTGCAGATAGCGCGTGTCCGACTGGCTCGCGGCGGCCTGCGCCTGATGCGCCTGCTGCGCCAGGAAGTCGTTGTACACGCGCCGGACTTCGGCCACCGCGACACCCTGCCCGACGTAGTTGCCGCCGAGGAAGGCGCCCACCTGTGGCGTGAGTTCCGTGATCTGGCGCGAGTACCCGGGCGTGTTCGCGTTGGCGACGTTGTTGCCCGCAGTGCGCAGCGCCGTGTATGCGGCGGCGAGCGCGCTGGTACCGATCGAAAAGATTCCGGTCGACATGGTGACAGGCTAATTCGGCAGATCGGGCGGATTCTTCAGACCCAAACGCGGGATCGCCGGCCTCACGCGTCGCCGCGCAGCGCCGCTGCGGTTCCGATCACGCGCGCCAGCTTGGCGCCGTACTGCGGGTCGGTCGCGTAACCGGCACGCTGCAGGCCGAAGGCGAACCCGTGCGCGTCGCCGCCCGCGCGCAGCACCTGCGCGTAGCGCGGGTTCGAAACCATCAACTGCGCCCAGTCGCGGAACGCGTCGGCGTAGGTGTCGTACGCGCGGAATCGCTCGACGAGCCGTTTCGCCACGCCGCCTTCGTATTCCGTGGTCAGCACCTCGACCGTGCGCCCGCGCCAGTTCGCGCCCGCCTTGATGCCGAACAGGTTGTGGGTCGGCGCACCGGCCGCGTCGCGCATCTCATGCTTGCCCCAGCCGGACTCGAGCGCGGCTTGCGCGACGATGAACTTCGCCGGGATGCCCGTCTGCCGCTCGGCCGCAAGCGCGTGATCCCAGTGGCGCAGCACGAAGCGTCGCTGCAGCGCCTGCGCTTCGTTGGGCGCCGGCGTGCTGATCACGGGTACTTCGCGCCGCGCCGTTGGTGCCTCGCTGCGATTCAGGTAAGCCTCGCGCGCGGCCAAGGCGGGAGCGGCGGCCGCCAGCTCCGCGTAGCGGGTCGCCCCGTTCGGATTGGGCCGGGCGAGTTCGACGTAGCGATCCAGCCGCGGCGCTGCGGCCGACGGCGCCGCCGCAGATGCACGCTCGCCGGCGGACGGGGGCGTGCCGCCGGCCTGCATCTGGCGCGTCAACTGCTTGACGAGCACGTCGGCCAGCCCCGTGCCGCTGGCCGCCACCCGGCTCGCGAGCTGCTGGTCGAGCATGCCCGTGACCATCTGCTGCGCGGCCGAGTCGAGCAGGCCCGACTGTGGCAGTGCGTCGCGCATGCTCTTCAACACCATCTGCATGAACAGCGCCTCGAACTGCTGCGCGGCCTTCCGCACGGCGCCGTGCGGGTCGCGCTGCGCCTGGCGCTTGAGCGCGTCGAGCGAACGGCTGTCGCCCGCGAGCCCCTGCGCGACCTCGCCGAGCAGGCGATTGTCGAGCGGCGTCGTCATGGGCCGGCTGTCGAGCATGACGAATCCTCGTGACGCGCGACGACCGCCCGGCGCCCGCATCGCTGACCCGTCGTCATTCCGAGCCCTCGGCGACGCATCCCGTCGATTCGCGCCGCCGAGATCCCTCGCATTCGCTCGGGATGACACCCTGCGGTCACTCCGACCCGGTGCTTCACCGTGATTCCGAGCCGGCTTTCCTGCGTGCCTGCAAGCCGG
>JBBIJJ010000132.1:0-9786 GCA_037446035.1 Burkholderiales bacterium | reverse complement strand
CGGCGGAACTTGGCGAGTTCGTCGGGAGGCAGTGCTTCAACCGCCTTTTCGATCGCTCTCACGTCGCCCATATGACACCTCGCCAGGATCCTGACGCCGAAAGTATGCGCCAAACGGGGTCCGCCGGCGTTCCGCTCGCCACCCGATTTGCTCCGATGGCGGCGCACTCAATGCGCATCCAGCAGATCCGACCTCGCGGCAGCAGGCGAAGCAGCCGGCCAGCGGACTTCATCGCGGCGCGCCGGCGGCGTGAAGCCTTCGAGGTAGACGATCAGCGCCTCGGCGTCACTCGCCTGCATCACGTGGTGCGCGCACCCATCGGCGCCGGGGGCCGAAGAGCCAGGTGCGCCGGAAGTCGGGGGCGGGGATGGGCATCGCGGATGTGCGGTGGCTGCGCGCGCGACGCCGGTGATTCTGCGCCTTGCCATCGGTGCGACAAGGGCACAGGTATGAGATCGCCTTTGCCGCCTCTGGACCGCGACGCCGCGCCGAAGGATCGGCGCAGCCGCGGAGGCCGGCCGCCCGGGCCGCCCATCGTACCAAATTTGCCAAACTTTCAGAATTCGCGGTTGCGCGAGGATTGCGGATCGGCACCGCCCACAGTCGCCCGTAGGAGGCCCCGCGGCGGAGGGCACACGTCGGCGGGCAGCAATCACGGTGATTGAGGCGCGGAGCACGGCTTGAGACCGTGCGGGCTCACCCCACCGGGAGCCCATCGTGCACGCCTCGGCGCAGCAGCCCCAACGGGCGCCGGGTGGCGCCCCGCTGCACTACGAACGCCACCGCCCCGAGCAGACCACGCTGTACCGCCTGGTGCAGCAGCATGCGGCCAGCTTCATCGCCCACACCGAGGCCAGCACCGGCGCCGAACTGCCGCGGTTCATCAAGGACGAGTTCGACGCCTTCCTCGAGTGCGGCATCCTCGCCCACGGCTTCCTCAGGCTGCGGCTCGCGCGAGTGCGGCCACGACAAGCTGCTGGCGTTCAGCTGCAAGCGGCGCGGGTTCTGTCCATCCTGTGGCGCGCGCCGGATGTCGCAGACCGCGGCACACCTCGTGGACCACGTCATCCCCCACGTGCCGGTGCGGCAGTGGGTGCTGTCGCTGCCGATCCCGCTGCGCGTGCTGCTGGCCGCGCAGCCCGAGCTGGTCACGCCGGTGCTGCAGGTGGTGCAGCGTGTGGTCACTCGCCATCTGCTGGAGGCTGCCGGGCTCGAGGCCGGCGAAGGCCATGGCGGCGCGGTCACGCTCATCCAGCGCTTCGGCTCGGCGGCCAACCTCAACATACATCTTCACGGCCTGCTGCTGGACGGCGTGTACCGGTGTGGTGCCGATGGCGTGCCGGAGTTCGTCGAAGCGGGCTCGCCCACCGACGACGAGGTGCCTGCGCTGCTGCAGGCGATCATTACCGGTCTGATGAAGATGCTCACGCGCCGGGGCGTGCTGGTCGAGGAGATGGGCCAGACCTGGCTGGCCGAGCCGGACGCCGACGGTGAGGAGGCGCGCACGCTGCGGCCGCTGCAGGCCGCGGCCATCACTTATCGCATCGCCTTCGGCCCGCGCGCCGGGCAGAAGGTGCTGAGCTTGCGAGGCGCAATGCCACGCGAGGACGCGGCACGGCAGCGCCTGTGCGCCGACATCGACGGCTTCAGCCTGCACGCCGCGGTGCGGGTCGAGGCACACGAGCGCAAGCGGCTGGAACAGCTATGCCGCTACATCACCCGCCCGGCGCTGTCGGACGAGCGGGTACAGCTCAACGCCGCCGGCCAGGTGGAGCTCAAGCTCAAGACGCCGTGGCGCGATGGCACCACGCACCTGGTGATGAGCCCGCTGGAGTTCATGCAGCGGCTGGCGGCACGGGCGATCGAAGAGCGCCCTTCGGTCGCTCATGCCGCGGCCGCGGCTGCACCTGATCCGGTTCCACGGCGTTCTTGCGCCGAATGCCAAGCTGCGCCCGCGGGTGGTGCCGCTGGGGTCCGAAGTGGTAGAGCGGGCCGCCGAGGCCGCAGTTGCCAGCGAATGCGAGGCCGAGACGGTTCAGCCTAGAAACGGCAGTTGAAGTCCGTGAAGTATCGAGAAACGCGTTCGCGCCAAAGCCTTGTAGTGACCACGACCATCACCCATTTGGAACTGCTCCGCAGTCCTCGGAATTGGCTTGAAACCCGCATGGATGCTGGCTTTCTGCCGTTTCGACGTGAGGCGAACTGCCGGATTTAGGTTCAGGGTCGACCGCACCGCATCGGCTGGGCGCGGTTGCTCAAGCGGGTCTTCGACATCGACATGCAGCACTGCCCGAACTGCGGTGGCGGGGAGCTGAAGATCATCGCGGCCATCCTGGAGCGGCCGGTGATCGAGAAGATCCTCACCCACCTGGGGCTGGACCCGCAGCCGCCGCCCAGGGGCCGGGTGCGAGGCGGGTCCGCCTTCGCCGTCTGAACCGCGCGCCGGCCGTCACAAACACCTCGCCCCAGGCCGCAACCAAACCGCGGCCGGGGCGACGTCGCGCGACGCTTCAGCGACGCCGCAGCGCGGCACTATCGGAATCAGGGTCAACCCCGAGGGCATGGTCACCAGCGAGCCTCGTGAGCGCTGAAGGGCCGCTGAAGGGCCTGCCGAAGCAGCATTGCGCGCCGTCACGGTCGCCAAGTCCAAGCACCTCATGCCGCCGCCGGACTACCACAGCTCGACCCAGAGGGACCCAGAGGGCGTTTGAAACTACTATGCCCATCCCCCGGTCGTCAGCATCGGCGAACTCCTCCCGCCGAGCGCGCGGCGCGGGCGACGCTCAGCGGCTCTTGCGCGCTGCCGGGCGGGCGGTCGCAGCGGGCCGCTTCGGCGCCGCCGCCACGCCGCCGCCGCGAGTGCCCCGCCGCCCGCGGCCGGCACGCGCCGGTGCGCAGTCGACGCAGGCACCGTACAGGGTGAGGTCGTGGTCCTCCACCGTGAACCCCGGCGGCGCCAGCGCGGCCAGGTTGCCCGGACAGGCCTCCACCTCGAACACGCGCAGGCACTGCCGGCACTGGAAGTGGTGATGGTGGCCGCCGCCGGCGAGCTCGTAGCGGGCGTTCTCGCCGGGCAGCATCACGCTGCGCAGCTCGCCTTTGTCGAGCAGCGTGCGCAGGTTGCGGTAGACGGTGGCGATGCTGAGCCCCGGGGCGCCGGCCTGCGCCGCGTCGAGCACCTCCTGCGGCAGCAGCGGCCGGCCCGCCTGCGCGATGGCCTCGCGGATGGCCGCGCGCTGGCGGGTGTGGCGTTCCATGCACGAAGGAAGGGTAGCTGAACTGGCAGGCGCGGTCGCACGCGGGCAGGCACCTGGGGTCTCCCGCTCTCTATTGCGATTGCGCGCGCATCACATTATATAGGTATTGCGATTGCGCGCGCATTATAGGCATAATGCGGATGCGTTCGCATTAGCGGTCGATGCCTTCGTCGACATCGGGTCGTCCACATCGGCCGCCGCGTCGAACGACCACGCCGGCCCCGGCAGGCCGCGTCGGCCACAACCAGGAGATAGCCTCTATGAACCCGCCGCGCTTTCTCGCGCGCCGCTGGCTTCTTGCCAGCGTCGCCGCCGTCTCGCTGCTCGCCGCCTGCGGCGGCGGCGTCGAGACCGAGGACGATCACGACGAGGTCTCGATCGACACCGCCGGCCGCCTGGCGACGATCGAGCGTGACTCGACCACGGTGCGCATCCACGACCTCGACAGCGGCAGCGTCGAGGCCAGCCACGTGATGCAGAACCCGCCGTCGGCGGTGTACGCGAGCCCCGGCGGCCGCTACGCGGTGGTGCCGCAGCGCACGCAGGACCGCGTGCAGTTCGTCGACGGCGGCATCTGGCAGGAGGACCACGGCAGCCACCTGCACGACTACAAGCAGGCCTCGCGCCTTTCCAGCTTCGTGCTCGCCGGCGCGCGGCCCACGCACTACGACGTGCAGGCCGGCGTGCAGGCGGCGTTCTTCCTCGACGGCAACGCCGCCGCCACGCCCGTGCAGAACGCCGGCGTGCGCCTGCTCACCGACGCCTCCATCGCTGCCGGCAACGTCGCCGCCTCGCTCGAGCTGAGCCTACCGATCCACGGCCTGGGCGAGCCGGTGGGCGACAAGCTGCTCACGGTGGCGCGTGCCGGCGACGCACCCGACACCCTGCCCACGCACCTCGTGCTGTACCAGCGCAGCGGAAGCGGCTACACCTTCGTGCGCGAACTGCCCACGCGCTGCGACGGCATGCACGGCAGCTTCAGCTCGGGCAGCAGCACGCTCGTCGGCTGCCGTGGCGGCATGCTGCTCGTCAGGCACCTCACGCCCACCACGGTGAGCGACGGCCAGTTCCTGGCCACGGCGTTGCGCGTGGGCAGGATCGCCGGCCACCCGCGCCTGCCGGACCACTTCATCGGCATCGCCACCGAGGGCACCGCGCCGGGGCCGTTGACGACGCGCTTCTACGCCGTCGACGGCCAGAACGGCGCCGTCAGCGACTTCACCCCCGAGGGCTGGGCCACCGGCCGCGTGCGCCGTGCCCATGGCTTCGACCGCAGCGGCCAGCGCTTCTTCATCCTCGACGACCAAGGCACGTTGATCGTCGCGCAGCGGCAGGGCACGGGCTGGGCCAACCTGGCGCGCGTCGCCGGCGCCATCCCGACCATGCCCACGGCCGCGCCATGGCCCGCCATCGCCGCCAACGGCGCGCGCGACGAGGTCTACATCACCGACCCGGTGGCCCGCCAGCTGGTGGTGGTGAACAGCACCACCGGCGCCGTGGTGACGCGCCGCGATCTGGGCTATGCGCCGGCCGGCCTCGCCTGGCTCGGCATTACGCGCTGAGACCCGGGCCATTGGGATCTCCATGACGCGGCCGGCTTCGTGGTGGCTGCTGGCCGCCGCCTGCGCGCTGCCGGCCCAGGCGGTCGCGCAGGGGGCGCCGGGTGCACGGCCGGCATCGGGTGCGGGCACCTGGCAGTTCGGCGCCGTGCTCGACGTCGCCTACACCACGCGCGCGCTGGCGCTGGGCAGCCGCGACCAGGGGCTGCAGCTCGGCCACAGCGACCTCACCGCCAGCGGGCCGCTCGGCCCGCTCTTCAGGGCCCATGTCGGCGCGATGTTCGAGACGCACGACGGCAAGCTCGAAAAAGGCATCGAGGAGGCCTGGGTCGAGACGACGCGCCTGCCCGCCGGCCTGCAGGCACGCGCCGGGCGCTTCGCCTCGCAGATCGGCTACCTGAACCAGCAGCACCCGCACGCCGACGGCTTCGTCGAGCGGCCGCTGCTGTACCGCGGCTTCTTCGGCGGCCACTGGAACGACGACGGCGTGCGCCTGAACTGGACCGCGCCCGCGCCCTTCTACCTGATGTTCGGCGCCGAGGCCTTCCGCGGCAGGCGGCTGGTGGAGGAGGTGGCCAGCCCCGCGAAGAACCCCGGCATCGCCACCGCGGTGGTGAAGACCGGCGCCGACCTGACGCGCGAGCACAGCTGGCAGCTCGGCCTGTCGCACATCCGCAGCCGGCGCGAGGCGGCCGTGGCGGAGCACGACGAGGGCGAGGAAGAGGGCGGTGGCCACGGCCATGCGCACGATCACCACCACGGCGCGCAGTTCACCGGCCGCAGGACGTGGATGGTGGACTTCACGTGGAAGTGGGCCCCCGGCGGCAACAACCGCGAGCAGCAGGTGCGCGCCGGCTTCGAGGCCGCGCGCATCACCGGCCTGAACCGCTTCGCGACCGACCGAGACAGGCACGAGGCCAACGCCGTCACGCTGGTGTGGCGCTTCCGGCCCGAGTGGGAGGTGGGCGCGCGCGCCGACTGGCTGCGCGTGCGCATCCCGCACGAAGACCACTTCGACAGCGGCCTGCTGCGCGAGCGCGCGTTGATGGTGGCGTGGAAGCCGGGCCACATGCAGTCGCTGCGGCTGCAGCTCACCACGCAGCGCGACGCGGTGGGGTTCGAGAACCCGGCCCGGCGCTCGGTGCAGCTGCAGTACGTGCTGGCCTTCGGGGCGCATGGTGCGCACGCGTACTGAGGTCGGGCCGCGGTGGTCGGCCGCGGCGCGGTCGGCAGCCGGGAGGCCGCGGTCGGCAACGCGGCTGCTCGCCGCCCTCGCGGGCGGGCTGCTCGCCGGCCCGGCGGCAGCCTTCACGGTGTTCGCCTGCGAACCCGAGTGGGCCGCGCTCACGCGCGTGCTGCTGCCCGCGGCACGCGTGCACGTGGCCACCCATGCCGGACAGGACCCCCACCACATTGAGGCGCGGCCGGCGCTCATCGCGCAGCTGCGCCGCGCCGACCTCGCGGTGTGCACCGGTGCGTCGCTCGAAGCCGGTTGGCTGCCCACTCTGCAGGAACGCGCGGGCAACGCCAGGGCGCGCGACGTCTTCTTCGCCGCCGACCACGTGCGCCTGCTCGACCCGCAGCCCGGCGCCATCGGCACGCCCTGGGCCGGCGACGTGCACGCCGAGGGCAACCCGCACCTGCACGCCGATCCGCGCAACCTGCTGGAAGTGGCGCGCGCGCTCGCCGAGCGCCTGGGGCAGGAGCTGCCGGCCGAACGCGCGGCGATCGAGCAGCGGCGCACCGCCTTCGAGGTCCGCTGGCGACAGCGCATCGCCCAGTGGGAAGTGCGCGCCGCACCGCTTCGCGGCCGCTCGGTGGCGGCGCAGCACACCACCTTCGGCTATCTCTGGCACTGGCTCGGCGTGCAGCAGGTGGCCGACCTCGAGCCGAGGCCCGGCATGGCGCCGACGCCGGGCCACCTGCAACGGCTGCTCGCCGGCCTGCGCGGCACGCCACCGATGGCGGTGGTCATCGCCGCCTACCAGGACCCGCGCCCGGGGCGCTGGCTCACCGCGCAGTTGGGCGTGCCGCTCGTCGTGCTGCCGGCCACGGTGCGCGAAGACGCCGCCGAGCAGGAGCTGGCGCAGTGGCTGGACGACCTGCTGCGCGAGCTGCTGCAGGCGGTGCCGCGATGAGCCCCATCGCCGACCCGATGATGTCGCGCGACGCGCGGTGACCGACGCCTGGTTCCTGGCGCCGGTGGCGGCGCTGCTGTTCGGCGTGCTGGCCCTGGCGCCGCTCGGGGCCCAGGTGCTCGTGCGCGGCGTCGTCTTCATCGACCTGGCGGTGGCCCAGGCCGCGGCGGCCGCGGCCCTGTGGGCCGGCGCCCTGGTCGACCACCCCGACTGGCTGACGACGCAGGCCCTGGCCGTGGCCGGCGCCCTCGCCTGCGCCGGCACGGTGGCGCTGCTGTCGCACCGCTGGCCGGCGCAGCGCGAGGCGCTGATCGGCCTGCTTTACGTGCTGGGCGCGAGCGTCGCGCTGCTCGGTGCGCGACAGGACCCGCACGGCCGCGAGCGCATGAGCGAGCTGCTCGCCGCCGACGTGCTGTGGGCGCGGTGGCCGCAGGTGGCGGTGCTCGCCGGCTGCGCGGCAGTGGTCCTCGCTCTCGGCCCCCGGCTCGTGCGCGACGCGGTGTTCTTCCCGCTGTTCGCGGTCGTCGCCAGCCTGGCGGTGCCGGTGCTCGGCCTTTTCCTCGTCTTCGCCACGCTCATCGCGCCGGCGCTGTGGCAACGCGCCGGCGCATCGCGCACCGCGGCCTGGGGCGGCGCGGTGGCCGCGTGTGGCGTGGGTCTGGCCGCGAGCTGGGCCTTCGATGCGCCGAGCGGCGCGTGCGTGGCGCTGGCGCTTTCGGCCTGCGGCGCCGGCAGCGCGCTGCGCGCGGCGGCAGGCACCGGCCCGTCGCGCGAAGGCTCGCTGCGCTGAACTTCAGCCGAAGCGCCCCGGATCGAATGGGCGCAGGTCGAGCGCCGGCGGCCGGCCCTCGACGAGATCGGCCACGAGCTCGGCCGTGGCGGCCGATTGCGTCAGGCCGAGGTGCCCGTGCCCGAAGGCGTAGAGCACGCGGGCGTCGCCGCGCGCGCGGCCGATGGCCGGCAACGAGTCGGGCAGCGACGGGCGCATGCCCATCCAGCGCGTGCCGCCCGACGTGCGCAGCGCCGGCAGGAACCGCTTCGCCTTGGCCGGCAGCGTGTCGCTGCGCGCGAAGTTCAGCGGCGCGTGCAGGCCCGCGAGCTCCACCGCGCCGCCGACGCGCACGCCGCCGGCGATCGGCGTGACGACGAAACCGTGCGACGGGAACGTGAGCTGGCGCTCGAGGCCGAACGCGCCCGGCGGTAGCGTCGTGTTGTAGCCGCGTTCGGTCTCGAGCGGGATGCGTTCGCCGAGGGTTCGCGCCAGCTCGTGCGACCACGCGCCGGCGGCGACTGGTGCCGATGGCGTGCCGGAGTTCGTCGAAGTGGGCTCGCCCACCGACGACGAGGTGCCTGCGCTGCTGCAGGCGATCATTACCCGTCTGACCCAAGTTTGACACTCCGGTTAAAAAAGAGGTACGAAGTCAAGCAGTTGCGTGGCATGCGGGGTTCTTTACCACTACAATGCGGGCCGCTGCGTCCGGTCAGCGGGAAACCGGTTGTGCGAGTGGCGGAGCCTTGATTCCGAGGGCGGCGAGGACATTGCCGGCGCTGCCTTGCGGGGGTGATCGCAGCAGATACTGTTCGTCACCGAGATCGACGGTGACCGCGCGCATCGCGCTCAGGTCGCGCATGATCTCGTCCCACTGCGGCTTCAGCTCGGCCTGCGCGAGCCTGCGCTTGAGCAGTGCCGCCAAGTACAGCGAGAGAAAGCAAACGAAGATGTGGCCCTTGACGTTCTCGCGCTTTCGCCAGTGGAAGAGCGGCCGTAGCTCGACGACATCCTTCAAGTCGCGCCACAGCCGCTCGCTCCACGTCAGGTGCTTGTAGGCACGCGCGACCTCGTCGGCAGGCAGTTCCGTGCTCGTGCGCAGGACGTACTTGCCGTCATAGCGCTCGTCTTGCTTGACCCGCGCCTCGTCGATCGCGGCGCTGCCGCGCTTGACCCGAAGGTAGCGCTTGTAGCCGCGGTTGGCGATGAGCTGCTTGAGGCCACCCTTGGCGAGCTTCACCCGGATCTTCTCGAGCGTCGCCTGGCGGTCGGCGCGGTCCTTGCTCGCCTCGTCGGGGTTGAAGCACACCACGTAGCGCCGCTCATCGACTTGGACTTCCTTCACCCGCAGGTTCTCGCTCACCTCGTGGTAGCGGCCCGCGCGTCCCAGCACCTCGTCGCGGACCTCGACGAGGTTGCGCATCTTCATGCCCACGATGTACTGGAAGCCGGCCTGCTCGATCGCCGCCAGGTTCGCCGCCGAGACCATGCCGCGATCACACACCAGCACCACCTGGCCGATCTGGAAGCGCTTCTTGAGCGCTCGCACGATCGGCACCAGGGTGGTGATGTCGGCGGTGTTGCCCGGCCAAATCTCGCAGGCCACCGGAAGGCCGTCGCGGCGCATCACCACGCCAACGACCAGCTGCAGGTGATCGGGCCGGTGGTCCTTGCTCTTGCCGAGCTTGGCCCAACCCTTCAGGCTGGTGCCTTCGAAGTAGGTCGAGGTGGTGTCGAAGAAGGCCAGATCCAGATCACCGTTGAACAGATCGCGCCCGCGCTCGTAGAGCGCTACTTCGATGCGCTCCTTGTGCTTCCACAACCGGCCCAACGAGCGGTAGAAGTGTTCCAGGCGTAACTGCGCGAACGCCGGCTCGTACACCGTCTCGATCCACTTGGAACCACGCAGGTCCGAGCCCGGCTCACAGAAGCGCTGCAACACCTGCGCGAAGATCATGCGCTCGAAGTCAAACTCCACGCCCCGCACGAGCTGGCGCAAAAGCGCCTTGAGCCCCAGTTCCTCCCAGAGCCGCTCGAACACCAGTACCGGCCCCCAACTCTGA
>JBBIJJ010000131.1:0-9816 GCA_037446035.1 Burkholderiales bacterium | reverse complement strand
CACGTTCAGCAGCTCGACCTCGGGCTTCGTGCCGATCAGCGTCGTGCGCGACGCGATGAACGCGAGCGCCGCCTCGCTGTACTTGCTGCCGTCGACCGGGACCAGGATTTTCATCGGCTTGCCTCCAGGCGCTTTGCCTGACTCAACGTGAGAACCGTATTTGAACCACAGAGACACAGAGGACACAGAGGAAAAACAAACCGTTGTGCGAACAGGCTTACTCACCCAGCAAGTCAGGCGGGGAATGCGAGCAAGGAACTTGATTTCTCGGCTCTCTCTGTGCCTCTGTGGTGAGGAATCTAGATTCAAGCTAGCACCGGATGCACGCAGCGACCTTGGCGGCGGTCAAGCAGACAACCGAAGAAAAAAGCCGCCGGCACTGCCGGCGGCTTCGCGGGCGTTCTCGAACCGTCTACAGCTTCGGCGTCAGCTTGAAGCTGCCGTCCTTGGCGATTTCGATGTCCGCATTCAGGAAGCCTGCCTTGAACCCGGCATCCTTGAGCTTGTGATACGCCATCTCGGCGCGGATGCCGGTCGCGCAGTGCGCAATGATGCGCTTGTCGCGCGGCAGCTCCTTCATGCGCACGGCGAGTTCCTCGTCGGGAATCAGCACTGCGCCCTTGATCATGCCGGCGTTGGCTTCGTCCTGGTTGCGCACGTCGAGAATCAGCACGTCCGGCGGCGTGGCGCGCGCCAGCCTGGCGAATTCCTCAGGCGGAATCGAGCCCGGCCGCGGCTTGGGCTGGTACGTTACTTTCGCCAGCGCCGGTACACCCGACTCGATCGCGTAACCCGCTGCTTGCCAGCCGAGCAGCCCGCCGGTGATGACCTGAACGTTGCTCTGGCCGGCTTTCACGAGCGCGCGCGCCGCAGTGATCGCGTCGGCGCCGCCGCGTCCGTCGTAGACGATGATCGGGGCCTTGAGCTTCGGATCAGGGAAGCTCTTGAGCTGCGCCTTCAGCGCTTTGACCGGCATGCCGACCGCACCCTTGATGTGGCCGGCCGCCGCCTCGTCGGGCGAACGCACGTCGATGATCACCGCCGGAATGTCCTTGTCGATGTAGGCCGCTTTGACGAACTCGGGCGTGGTCGCGAGGTAGTCCTTCGTTTGCCATTCGGGAATGCCCTCGTGATACACCTTGATGTTCGTATAGCTCAGCGCGATCGCCTTGCGTTGCGACAGCGGGCTCATCTGGCAGGTCACGCCCTGGCAGAAGAACACCAGCAGCGTGTTCTTGTCGGCCGGCAGGCGATTGACGAACTTGTCCCACGCGGGATACGGAATGTTGACCGCGCCGGGGATCGTGCCCTGCTGAAAGCGCGGCAGCGGGCGCGAGTCGATCAGCATGAAGTTGCCGCTGCCTTGGTCGACCAGTTTGCGCACGAACGCGTAGTCGACGAGGTCTTCCTTCGCGACCTTGACCGGACCCTTGAAGCGGATCTCGGTCGCCCACTTCTGGCCGTCGCGCTCGACGAACGCGACGCGCGCCTCGTGTCCCTTGCGCGCGTCGCGCAGGTACTCGACCTTCTTCGCGTCGCCGGCGACGTCGACCTTCAAGGTCTTCTCGTCGAAGCGCAGGATCTCCTTCGCCGCGTCGATGCCGAGCTGGATCGACTGCGACTTGAAGGCGACGTTCTCAAAATAGCCCAGCACCGCGCCCGGCTCGGGCTTGTGGCAGTTGTTGCACACCGCCGGCTGCGTGGGTTTGGGGGCCGGCGCCTGCGCGAAGGCCGCGGCCGCACCGACCAGCAGCACGATCGCGACGGACCGTTTGTCCAGCGTCATGACTTGCTCCTCATGTTTCCGGGAAAAATCTGCGCCCCGCGCATGCAATTCAGCGCGCGGCAGCCTGAACGATTTCGCTCATCTGTCCGGCGTTGACCATCAGCCAGCGCAGCGTGTAACCGCCAACGAGCACGAGCAGCGCGGGCACGATCGTGTGCGGGATGCGATGGCGCAGCTCGAGCGCCTGCAGCACCAGCGGCACCAGGATGCCGAGCACGACCAGCACGCCCCAGAAGGCGAACGCGAACTTGCCGCGCATCAGCAGCTCGAACGCGGCCGCATGCGACGCGGTCGCCGTCACCAGCCCGATCAGCAGCAGCCCCAGCATCAGCAACTCGACCGCAAGGAAGCCGACGTCCGCGCGAATCAACGCCTCGGCCGTCCCTTTTTCCGGCGGCTGCGCACCGAGCGGCTGAACGAGTGCGCCGATGGCGCCGCCGATCAGGCCCTGCGGCGCGGGCCGCTTCGGCGCCAGCACGGCCGCCAGCAGGTGCAGCAGTGCCGCGCCGGCCGACAACCCGGACACCAGGAACAGCGGACCCAGGATCGACTGGTTCCATAGCGGCCGCGCGACCATCGTCGACAACAGGATGCCGGTATAGATGCCGAGCGCTGCGCCAAGCAGGATGTTGGCCCATGCGAGCAGCCGCAGCGTCCGCGCCGATGCGAGCAGTGCATCGGAGGCGCGCGCAAGCTGCGGGACGCGCTGCGCCAGCCACGGCCACGCCTCCGGCAGCCGGATCAGCGCCGACACCAGCAGCAGCGGGTAAACGATGATCAACACCCACGAACCCCACGACATCGGCGAGGCCGGCTGGAACGTCAGATACACGGCCCACACGTACAGCTTGTGCGCGAGGTCGAGAAACAGCGCCAGCATGCCGAGGTTCAGCAGCATGAAGCCGGCGAGCGGCGCGTGCAGCGAGAAGTAGCCGCGCGGATCTTCGCCGCGCGCCAGCCGCAGCAGCGCCACGCCGCCGAGGATCATCAATCCGGCGACGATGCCGCCGACGAAGAGGTAGAGCGGGATCTCCCAGCTCCACACGGACAGATGCGGGTCTACCAGCGGGTTGTGGCGGGTGGTCGTGATCTCGAGCATCGTGATTCCTCGCGACTACGTCAGATAGAACACGCGCGGCTTGGTGCCGGCTTCGGGCAGCAGCGTGTGCCATTTGCGGGTGCGCAGCAGCCGGCTCACCTCGCTTGCCGGATCGTCGAGGTCGCCGAAGTACATGCAGTGCGTCGGGCACACGGACACGCACGCCGGGTGCTTGCCCTCCATGACGCGGTGGTCGCAGAACGTGCACTTATCGGCATAGCCCTTCGGGTGGATGAAACGCGCGCCGTACGGGCAGGCCGCCACGCACGCCTTGCAGCCGATGCAGCGGCTGGCGTTGACCTTGACGATGCCGCCCAAGTCGGACACGTGGCTGGCGCCGGTCGGGCAGCAATACACACACGGCGGGTTGTCGCAGTGGTTGCAGCGCTCCGAGCGGATCTCCATCGTGAGATTCGGAAACTCGCCGCGCACCTCGGTCGTGATCCAGTCGCGCGCATAGCCGACTGGAACGTCGTTCTCGGTCTGGCACGCGACCACGCAGTCCATGCAACCGACACACTTGCGCGTGTCAATCACCATTCCAAAGCGCGCCATTCAAGCCTCTTTCACGAACGTTACGAAGTTGCCGTGGATGCTGGTGCCGCCCATCAGCGGATCGGTCGCGTAGCGCGTGGTCAGTTGCGCCGCGCTCGCGCCCTTCAGATACGCGCTCTTCAGCATCGGATTGGTGTGACCGAAGCCGTAGACCATGTACACGGCGTCGGGGCGGATGCGCTGTGTCGCTTTGACGCGCACGCGATTGCTGAGCACGCCGTCCTGGTTCTTGAGCCTTACGTACTGGCCGTTGGCCAGACCCAGTTTCCTGGCGATCGCGCCGTTGACCCAGACCTCGTTCTCGCGCATCGCGTCGCCGAGCAGCGGATTGCTCTGCGTGCGGCTGAAGGTGTGTACCGGCGCGCGTCCGGTGATCAGCCGGAAGTAGCCGTCAGGCGCGGTCGGGTGCCGCGTGTACTTGGGCACCGGATCGAAGCCCTTGTCCCTGAGCTGGTCCGAGTAGAACTCGACCTTGCCCGACGGCGTGTCGAACGCGAGTTCGAGCCCTTCTTCGACCGTGATCGGCTGCTTGGGACCGAGGATCACGCCTTCGCGCTTGAGCTTGTCCCAGTCGTAGCCGCTGCGGTCGATGCGTGCGCGCAGGTACTGCTCGATGTCGTCGAACGGCATCGACTGCGCAATGCCGAGCTTGCCCGCGAGCTGCTTGGCGATCCACCAGCCCGGCTTCTGCTCGTGCGGCGCCGGCATCACCGGCTGGCGCAGCGCGATCCAGCCGCGCCGACCCCAACCGGCGAGCAGCTCGTCGTAGCGCTCGAGGAACGTGACCTCGGGCAGCACGACGTCGGCGTAACCGGCAATTTCGCTCGGGACCGTGTCGATCACGACCAGCAGATCGAGCGTATCGATCGCCTTGAGCGTTTCGGCCTGGTTCGGCAGCGCCTGCAAGATGTTCGACGAATAGACGAACCAGCCCTTGATCGGATACGGCTTGCCGGTGAGTGTCGCTTCGCGGATGCCGGTGGTCACTCCCTCGTCGGCGAACGGATAGCGCTCCTGGTTCGGGTTGTCCGCCGGCGGTTTAGCCGACTTCGGATAGGACGGCAGCGGGTAACCCGCGACCTTGATGCCGGCCTGCGAATAAAGTCCGCCGCGCCGGCCCCAGTTGCCGAGCAGCGCGTTGAGCAGCGCGATCGCGCGGCTGCGCTGCGCGTCGTCGCCGTACCAGTTGACGCGTCGGCCCGGGTGCACGATCACCGCGGGGCTGGCCTTCGCCATCTGCAGCGCGGTGGCGCGGATCGTCTCGGCCTTGATGTCGGTTTCGGCTTCGGCCCACTGCGGCGTGTACGGGCGGATCTCCTGCACGAACTTGTCGAAACCCTTGCCGTACTTGTCGACGAAGGCCTTGTCGTAGCGCCCCTCGTTGACCAGCACGTTGCACCACGCCAGCACGAGCGCCATGTCGGTGCCGGGCTTGATCGGCAGCCAGTACTTGGCCTTGCTCGCCGCGACCGAAAAGCGCGGGTCGACGACGATGATCGGGATGCGCCGCTCGACGGCCTGCGCGAACTCCTGCACTTGCGAGTTGTGCATGTTCTCGCCCAGGTGCGAGCCGATCAGCACCAGACAGTCGGTGTTGGCGATGTCGGTTGGCTCCGGCGAACCCAGCCCGGTGCCGAAAGTCAGCGCAAAGCCCACGTCGCGCGGACCGCGGCATTGCGCGAACGACGGTCCGGCGAAGTTGATCGCGCCCCAGCTCTTGAGCACGTGCTGGATGAAGCGCACACCGATGCCGTGGTTGAACATCGCCACCGCTTCCGGCCCGTACTGCGCCTTGATCTTGTTCATCCGCTCGGCGATGTACGACAGCGCCTCGTCCCAGCTCGCGGTCTGCCACTGCTCTTTGCCGCGTTCGCCCTTGCGGATTAGCGGTTTTTGCAAGCGGTCTGGGTCGTAGTAGGCCCCGACCGCGCCGGTGCCGCGCGGGCACAGCCGGCCGCGGCTCTGCGGGTCGAGCGGATTGCCTTCGAACTTCCACAGCCGGCCGTCGCGCACGTAGGCGATGCCGCCGCAGCGCCAGAAGCACATCTCGCAGAACGTCGGCGTGGCCGTCACGCCCTTCGCGGCGGGCGCATCGGCGGCGATGACCTGCGCGATCGGCGGCAGTTGCGTGGCCGCCGCGGCCGCACCGAAAGTGGTCGCCGAGATCTTCAGGAATCGCCGGCGCGTCAGGGTCTCGCTCATGTCAACCGCTCCGCTGTCAGGCTGCGGGCACCGGCCGCCTCGTTCGTCCATCGCGCTGCGGCCAAGCGCCCTTTGCGCAGCCGGACTTTGATACGCGCGCGCACGGCGCAGTTGACTCAGAGCAAGTTCGACTCCGGATCGCGCGCCGACCGCGTGCGCGTTCGACATGGATCAAAGACACGGCCGCGCGGAACTGTGCGGCTCGTCACACAAGACGCGCGCGACTTGGGGTCGCGGTTTAGAACGTTCGCTCGAAGTCGATCACGGCACCGGGCTTTGCGTCGGCGCGCACCCTTGATCCGGCGCAGCGGGCGGTCGCGCCCTTTGCGCGATTATTTTTTTGTGATGACCTCGTCCCGTGACACCAGCACCTTGCGAGTGCGCCTCGTCCTCGCGCGCGTCGGCTCCGCCATCCCGAGCAGCGCGAGGGATCTCGGCGCTGCGAGCGGCTGAGATTCCTCGCCTTCGGCTCGGAATGACCAAGGGTGGCTGGCCTGCAATGACGAGGAATCGTTGGCTCGGAATGATGACGGGCGATGAACGCGCACACCCAGGCGGTAGGCACGTGTCACGAGGATTCGTAGTACTTGATAGCGCACTTTAGGAGGTGTTCGTGCCCGTCTTCATGGGTTCCGACCCGCGCACCGCTCTTTCGCCATCAAGCGAGCCGCGCTGATGGCGCTCGTTGAACTCGCCTGCAGCTCGTTCGTCGACCCGCGGCGGCGGCGCATCGTCGCGCTCGGCGCGGCCGCGTGCGCGTTGCTGCTGGTCGCCAGTGCGGTCGCGTTGACCGAGTGGCTGCAACTGAATCCGTGCCCGCTGTGCATCTTGCAGCGTGTGCTGGACCTGGCGCTGGCGGCTCTGTTGTTCGTCGCCGCCGCGCTGATCGCGTCGCGCGCGGCGCGCTGGCTGCTCGCGGCCGCGCTGCTGGTTGCCAGCGGCGGCATCGCGGTGGCCGGGTATCAGAGCTGGATCCAGTTTTCGCCGCCGCAGTTGTCCTGCGGGCCCGCCGCGCAGGGGCCGATCGAGCGCCTCATGGCCTGGCTCGGCGAGCAAGTGCCGCTGCTGTTTCTCGCCACCGGCTCGTGCGAGAGCACCGAGCTCACGATCCTGGGCCTGTCGCTCGCCAACTGGTCGCTCGTCGCCTATTTGGGGTTCGCCGCGCTGATCGCGCTGCTGCTGCGCGCGCAGCGTCGCGCGGCGTGAAGAGACGGCGCCGGCGCAATGTTCGCCGATGACGCACGCAGGATCCAAGCCACCGGGGCGGCGCGCGCAGCCACTGCACACGTCGTTCATGCACGTCCTGGCCTGGCTCGTCTGCGCGGTTCTTTCACTGTCCGCCGCAGGCTTGCATGCCCAGCGCAGAGTCGAGGTCTACGCCTTCGTCGCCGACGGCTGCCCGCACTGCGAGAAGGCGCTCGCGTTCCTGCGGCGCGAGGCCGCGCAACGCGCGGCTGTCGGCGTGCATGCGCTGGAGGTGACTCGCAGCGCGCATAACGCCGAGGTGCTTGCTGCGGTGGCGCGCGAACTCGCCGTCGACGATTCGGCGGTGCCGTTCATCGTGATCGGCGAGCGTGTCTTCATCGGGTACCTGGACGACCGCACGAGCGGCGCAACGCTGCGCGCGCAGATCGACGCCTGCCTCGCGACCGGCTGCCGCGACGCCGTGAGCCCACGGCTCGGGCTGGCCGCGCCCGCCACGGCCGATACGAGCGCCCCGCCCGCAGTGCCGCTGCCGGAACGCGCGCTGCCGGACACCGTCCGCGTGCCGCTGGTCGGCGACGTGCGCCTGCGTTCGCTGTCGCTGCCCGTGCTGACGGTGCTACTCGCCGCGCTCGACGGCTTCAACCCGTGCGCGATGTGGACGCTCGTGTTCCTGATCGGGCTACTGCTCGGCATGCAGGATCGCGTGCGCATGTGGGCGCTCGGCACGGCCTTCATCGCGGCGTCGGCGCTCGTGTACTTCCTTTTCATGGCGGCGTGGCTCAATGTGCTGCTGTTCGTCGGCAGCATCGTGTGGGTACGCGCGGCGATCGGCGCGGTCGCGATCGCCGGCGGCCTGTACTACCTGCGCGAGTACGCGCTGAACCGAGAGGCGGTATGCAAGGTCACTGCGCCGCAGGCGCGGCGCGCCGTGTTCGAGCGGTTGCGCGCGCTCGCCACGGAGCGGCGCTTTCTACTCGCGATCGGCGGCATCGTGCTGCTCGCCTTCGCGGTGAATCTGGTGGAAGCCGTCTGCTCCGCCGGCATCCCCGCCGTGTACACGCAACTGCTCGCGCTCAATGCGCTGCCGCAACCGGCCTACTACGCCTACCTCGCGCTGTACATCGCGGTGTTCATGCTCGACGATCTGATCGTGTTCGTCGCCGCGATGAAGACGCTGCAGTTCGCCGGCATCGGCACCCGGTACACGCGCGCGTCGCAACTGCTCGGCGGCGCGCTGCTACTCGCATTGGGTGCGCTGCTGCTGCTGCGGCCGGAGTGGCTGATGCTCGGCTGACGGCCGGCGCCGCCGGTAGACTTCGGCGCGGTCACGGGGATCGTTGCTTCTGCGCTGCCGGTTGCGCGCCGCCGGGCGGGCAGCCCGCAGCGCGCGGCACCGCACCCGCAGCCCAGCACCGAGCCGAAGCCATGCAACGCCAACCTGTCGAGTACGACCCGATGCAAACCGAATCCAGCCCGCTCACCGCAGACGTCGGCGTGTCCGCGCTGCGTCTGCTCACGGCGCGTCACTCCGTCGGCCCCAAGCACCTTGCGCCGCCGGCGCCGAATGCGGCGCAACTGCGCTCGGCGTTCGCCGCCGCGCTGCGCGCGCCCGACCACGGCAAGCTGATCCCGTATCGATTCGTCGTCATCCGCGACGACGGTCTGGAACGGCTGGCGCAACTGTTCGTCGACTACGGCCGCCGCTGCGGCAAGAACGACGCCGAGCTGGCGCTCGAACGCACGCGTGCGATGCAGGCGCCGGTGGTCATCGCCGTGATCGCGCGCCTGAACACGATGCACGAGGTGCCGGTGCACGAGCAGTGGATGGCCGTGGGCGGCGCGCTGACAAACGTCGTCAACGCACTGCACTTCATGGGCTTTGGCGCCAAGATGCTGTCCGGACGGCGCGCCGCCGACGCGCAGATCGCCGCCGCATTTTGCCGCGACGGCGAGCAACTGGTCGGCTGGATTTCGGTCGGAACGCCCACGGTGCCGCCGCGTGCGCGCAGCGATGACGCGCCGGACGCGATCGCGTCGACGTTCTGACCTCCGGCCCGCCGCAAAGCTCGCTGCGCTCGCTTGCGCAGTTGCGCGGCCGCTCGATGGCCTTCGGTTCTTCCCGGACGAGATCGACCGCGCCGGCGCCGAGGCGCAGACCCGGCTGCTGCGGTTCGTCCAGGAGCGGCCTTTCTTTCTCGCGTCGGCGGCACGCGGCCGGTCTAGCCCGGATATTTTCACGAGGGGCGCGGCAATTGCGCGGATGCATGCGGGATGCGGATTGCGCGAGACGGCCACAGCCAAGGCCCGCAGGCCTTGGCGAGGAGTAGAGCGCAAGCCCGCGCCCGCAGGCGCCGTGCAAACCCGCGCAGCCCCGGCGGTACAAACTGGATCGACACACCGGGGGCCGGAAGTGCCGATTCACCGAGACGGAGCCTGCACATACGGGGGCGACCTCGTGAAATATCCGGGCTAGGTCGACGTGCGCGTGATCTTCGCCGCCAACCGCGATCTGAAGCAGCTTTGCGCCCAAGGCGCGTTCCGCGACGACCTCGACTTTCGACTGAACGTCTTTCCGATCGACATCCCGCCGCTGCGCGAGCGGCCCGAGGACATCGCGCCGCTGGCGCGCCGCATCCTCGCGCGCCACGCACGGCGTCTAAACCCGGCGGTCGCCGCCATCGACGAGGAGGCGCTGACCGCGCTGCGGGCGTACCGCTGGCCCCCGGCAACGTGCGCGAACCGGAGAACGTGATCCAGCGCGCTCGTGCTCACGCCGGGTACAGCGATCACCCCAGCGGCGCTGCCGGCGGAATATCCGTACGACAAGATCTACGACGCCCTGGCCACGCTCGCGCGCTCGAACACGACGCGCTTCGGCGTGCACGGTATCCTGACGCCCGAAAAGGTGGCGCACATCGTCGCGTACCTGATCGATCCGGCCTCGCCGGTGAACCGTTGACGTGAAGCT
>JBBIJJ010000130.1:0-9922 GCA_037446035.1 Burkholderiales bacterium | reverse complement strand
GAGGTCGGAGGCGGGCGCCTCGACGCGCTGTGGCTGCGCGGCGGCTTCCCGGACAGCCTGCTGGCGGATTCCGATGCCGCGAGCCTGCGCTGGCGGGTGGAGTTCATCCGCACCTACCTCGAGCGCGGCAGAAGTCCACCATGCCGCGCTCGGGCCTGAGGTCCAGCAGCGAGTACTGGAGCTGGTTCGTCAGGATCGTGATGCCCGCGTCGGCGATTTCGCGCAGGTGCGCGACGTCGAAGTTGGTCGTGCCCAGGTGCGCGATCTTCCCCTTGCGCTGCAGCTCCTGCAGCCACAAGAGCGCCTGCACGCAGCCGGGGATCTCGTAGTCCCACCAGTGGAACTGCACGAGGTCCAGGCGCTCGACGCCCAGGCGCGCGAGCGATGTGTCCACCGCCTGCTCGACCTGCTCGCGCGTGAGCTGCGGCAGCAGCGCGGCGTCGGGCGTGTACTTGGTGGACACGCGCAGCTCGCGCGCGAGCGCCGGTTGGCGGCGCCGGAACTCGCCGATCGTCTCTTCCGCGCCGATGTAGTGGTCGGCGCAGTCGAAGGCGTTGATGCCCGCCTCGACGAAGCGGCGCATGTCCTCGATGGCGGCCTCGCGGACGTAGGGGGCGCCGTGCTTGGCGGAGAGCTGCCAGTTGCCCTTGGCCACGCGCGAGACGGTATAACCCGGCGCGAGCGTGACGGTCACGATCGGGGTGCGGGCTTTGGGGGTCACGGCCGCGATGGCAGAGAAGTCGCCGCCGCCAAGGGCCCGCGTCACCCGGCGGTGCGATCATCGAGCCCGGGTCCCGGGAGAGCCTTGCATGCGAACCCTGCCGGTGTTCACGCTGATGCCCGTGCTGGCCGCCGCTGCGACGGCGGCGCCGTGGCGTGCGCACGAACGCAACAGCCCCGGCTGACGCCGCCCGAACGCGTCGAGCATCAGCGCCGATTGCGCGCCATGCGCGCTCGGTCGGCGAGTGCCGCGCCTACCTCGACGCGCATCACGCGATGCTGGCCGACCGGGCGCGCCGCGCCGGGCAGGCCTTCGAGCCGCGCAGCCCCGACGCCTGCGAAGCGTTGCGCGCACGCGGGGAGATCCGGTGAAGTGAACTGAATCACATCCGCCCGTCGCCCTGCGTGCCCCCGGTCAGGTCCACCATCTGCGGCGTGACCTCGGAGAACTTCAGCACCTGCCCGCCCCATTGCGCGGCGAAGCGCTTGGCGCCTTCTTCGGTGCCGAAGCTCGCGAGCGTCTTGCCCATCGCGCCGCGGCGCTTGCTGCCGCGCACGTACCAGGCCGCTTTCGCATCGATCCAGTGGCCGCGCGGCTGGTCCCAGTCGGCCAGCGCCATGTCCTGCGTGTAGACGGCCAGCACGCGGCGCACCTGCTCGGGCTTGAGCAGCATCGTGAACATCTCCACCGTATCGCAGAAGAAGTGCGGCGCGGCGACGCCCGCGTAGTGGATCTGCGCTTTCGGGCCGGGGTAGTCGGCCAGCAGCATGCCGTCCAGCTCGCAGGCGGTGGCGGCCGTGATCTCGCGCGGCGCGGTGGAGGCGGCCTTGTCGTCGCCTTTCTCGCCGCAGCCCGCGGCGAGCAGCGCCGTGAAGCCGGGCACGAGCACCGCGCAGCACAGGCAGCGCCGGCGGCCCGCGTCGGCGAGCGTCTTCGTCTTCATGGCTTGAACCTCCAGGCGGCCAGCGCCAGTGGTGCGACGATCCAGGCCGCCAGCGCCGCACCCATAGACCACGGCGAAGCAAAGGCGCCGGGCACCAGCGTCGCGAGGCCGAACATGCTCTTCACCTGCTCGAGCGATAAGACGTTGAGGATGCGAAAGACGTCGGCCGGGTTGAACAGCAGCGCCCAGGCGGCGAGATCGGCGGCCGCGGCCATCCAGCCCTCGGCGCCGCCGGTGGCCACGATCAGGCCCAGCAGCGCGAGGTCGAACATTAGCACGAAGAAGAACCACAGCGCGATCGCCAGCCCCGAGGCGCGCGTGCGCTCGCGCGCCAGCACCGAGATCAGCAGCGCGAGGCTCAGGAACGCGAGCCCGAGCAGCGCGCTGCTGAGCACGAAGCCGCCGTAGTGGAAGAGCGCAGGCGTTCCGAACTGCCGCCACAGCAGGAAGCCGACGATCGCAAAGCCGGCCACCGTGCTGACCACCAGCGCCGCGGCGAGCCCGAGGTACTTGCCCATCAAGAGCTCCAGCCGCGTGAGCGGCAGCGCGAGCAAGAGCTCGAGCGAGCCGCGCTCGCGCTCGCCGACGATGGCGTCGAAGCCGAGCAGGAGCGCGATCAGCGGCACGAGGTAGATCACGAGGCTCACCAGGCTCGCGATCACGTACTCCACCGAGCGCGGCCCCAACAGCCCTTGCTGCGCGCCGCCGAACCAGGTGATCAGGAGCGAGAACACCGTGAACACCAGCGCCACCGCGAGCACCCAGCGGTTGCGCAGCCGGTCGCGCAGCTCCTTGGCGGCGAGCGTGCCCACCTGGCGCCAGGCGGCGAGCGGTGGCGCTGCCGGCGGCTGCCACACCGATGTTGCGGCCGAAGTCATTTGTGTATCCCGAAGTAGAGGTCTTCGAGCGAGGGCTCGACCACCTGCAGGTCCTGCAGCCGCTGCGCCAGCGGCGCGAGCGCGGCCAGGAGCGGCAGTTTCAGCGCGCGCGGCACGCGCAGCGCGAGCGTGCCCGCCTCGGCCGGCGCGGCCGCCGCGGCGGGCTCGGCCCCGGCGCCGCGTATCACCAAGGCGGCCGAGCGCCTCGCCTCTTGCAGCACCTCGGCACTGCCGCGCAGCAGCAGCGTCACCGGCAGCTCGAGCCGCTCGCGCAGCTCGTGCACGCTGCCCATCGCGACGACGCTGCCGTTGGCCATGATCGCGAGCCGGTCCACGCGCTGCTGCAGCTCGGCCAGGATGTGCGAGGTGATGAGCACCGTGACGCCGCCGCTGCGCAGCCGTGCGAGCGTGGCGTAGAAGTCGCGGATCGCCTGCGGATCCAGGCCGTTGGTCGGCTCGTCGAGGAAGAGCACGCGCGGGGCGCCGAGCAGCGCCTGCGCCAGGCCCAGGCGCTGGCGCATGCCTTTGGAGTAGCCGCGCACCGCGCGCGAAGCCGCCTCCGCCAGGCCCACCTGCTCCAGCAGCGCGGCGCACTGCGACCGCTCGGCGCCCTTGAGCCGGGCGAAGAAGCGCAGCGTCTCCAGGCCGCTCAGGTTGTCGTACAGCGCCAGGTGCTCGGGCAGGTAGCCCAGGTGCTGCCGGGCGGCGCGCCAGCCGCGGCCGCCGACCTCGCAGCCGGCCACGCGCACCGTGCCGGCATCGGCGCTCACGAGTCCGAGCATGATGCGAAACAGCGTGCTCTTGCCCGCGCCGTTGTGCCCGATCAGGCCGAACACTTCACCGCGCGCGACGGCGAGGTCCACGCCCGCCACCGCGTGCACGGCGCCATAACGCTTGTGCACGCCTTGCAGCCGCACCGGCGCATCGTCGTGCGGCAGCGCGGCACTGGGCGTCACCACGGCTCGCGCCCTCGTCGCCAGCGAGTCAACGTAGCGCGCGTTCAAGCCAGTTCCCCCAATCGCGGTGCACGGGCTGCATGCGCGGGAAGGCATCGACCACGCTCGGTGCGCGCAGCACCGGGAACTGCTGCGACACCACGCGCAGCGTCTGCACCGCAGGGCTCGCCATCAGCAGGCGCAGCGTCGGGTGGCGCCAGCTCAGCCGGTCCACCAGGTCGTTGGCCTCGTAGGGCAGGTCGCCCACGCCGTCGCCATCGCGGTCCCAGCCGAGGTAGTTGCCGAAGTAGTTGCCTTCACCCGCCTTGCCGCCCCAGCGCTCGTCGCGCGCCCCGACGTAACGCACCTGCTCGCGGTTGGCGATGAAGTCGTTGCCCTGCACGACGTTGCGCGTGGACAGCGCCGCCAGGTGCACGCCCACCGCGTTGCCGATCACGAGGTTGCCTTTCAGCGTGGCGTACTCGACGTCGTAGATGAAGAAGCCGCGCTGGTTGCCGGCGACGATGTTGTTCTCCACCACCGAGTCCTGCAGCGTGCGCAGCATGACGCCGTGGTCGGTGTTGTTCCAGGTGCGGTTGTTGCGCACCACCTGGTCGCGCACCTCCATCAGCGCCAGGCCGCCGCGGTTGTCGTGGCTGTCGTTGTCCTCCCACAGGTTGTGGTAGGAGTTCATGTAGTGCGTGCCGTAGCGGCTGTGGTGCATGCGGTTGCCGCGGAACACCGCGTGGTGCGAGACGTCCACGTACAGGGCATCGCGCACGAAGCTCACGCGGTTGCCGAGGATGCGCGCGCCCTTGGTGTTGTACAGCTGGATGCCGTTGCCGCGCTTGGGCGAGTCGTAATCGCGCTTGCCGGTGATGTTGTTGCGCTCGACCGTCACGTCGTCGGCGCGCTCGATCCACAGGCCGAACAGGTTGTAGCTCAACTCGCAGTCGCGGATCGTGACGCGGTGCGAACCCGGGTGCACGGTGATGCCGGCGTCCTGCTCGAGCAGCGAATCGCCGGAGTCGGTGACGAGCAGGCCTTCGAGCGTGACGTCGCTCGCCTTGATGCGCAGCGTGGTGCCCTTGAGGCCGCCGGCCAGCGTCGGGCGGCCGATGCCGCGCAGCGTGAGCGGTTTACTCACGACGAAGTTGCCGGTGTGGCGCGCGCGTTCGATCTCGATCACGTCGCCGGGCGCTGCGGCATCCAGCGCGGCTTGCAGGTCTTCGCCCGCGCGCACGCGGGTGGTGGCGGCTTGCGCGGACACGGTCACGCCCACGATCACGACCAGCGCGAGCGCTGCCGCCCGAATCACGCCGCGATCCTCCCGAGCGTGGACAAAGCGATGAACAGCGCCGCCCCGATCAGCAGGTTCTTGAAGCCGACGTAGGAGATCATGTCCATCCACCCCGCACGGCGATATTGCGTGCGCCACCACGGGCCGTCCTTGACGAATGCCAAGCCGCCGCGCATACGCATCTGCACTTCGAACACGCTCCAGCCGATCCACCAGCCGATGATCGCGCCCGAGGAGAGCTGCCCCTGCCAGGCCAGCGCCCAGGCGAGCGTGGCGGCCACCGCCACGCCGATGCCGAAGAGCGTGGCCGCGCGCCGCAGCGGCGAAGCGCCGTCCGTCCCCACCACCGTGCGCAGCGTGCGCCGCGTGTGCCAGGGCAGCAGGTGGTGGCGCGCCTCGGCCACCAGCCACGCGATCGAGCGCTCGCGCGCCAGGTGCGGCGGCGCCACGGGCTCGGTGGCCGAGCGCGGGTCGCGCTCGGGTTCCGGCGCCGGGCGCTGCGGCGCTTGCGCCGGGTAGATGGGGATGAAGTAGCCGTCGCGTCCCACCGCGGTGATCGGCAGGCCGGCCTTCTCGCGCCGCTTGCGCTCCAGGCCGAGCGGCGGGCAACCTCTTGGGTCGTAATACAGCACCATGCAATCCAGGCAATGCAGGCACTCGCGGTGATCGATGCGGCCGAGCGCGTCGATCGCCTGCGAGCCGCAGCCGTTGGCGCAGGCCTTGCAGCTCACGCATTCGGCCTTGCGGCGCAAGCCGAACCAGCGAAAGCTGCTGGGCATCGCGAGCGCCGCCCCGAGCGGGCAGAGGTACTTGCAGTACGGCCGCTCGATGAAGATCGCGAGCGCCAGCAGCACCGCGACGAAAAGGCCATAGGGCCAGGCGCGGTTGAACACGCCCACGAGGAAGGTGGTCTTGAAGGGCTCCACTTCGGCCAGCACCTCGGCCGCCGTCATCGAGAAGAGCGCGACGCCGAACAGCGCGAAGAACACGCCGTACTTGACCCACTTGGCCCGGTGGTGCCAGCGCTCGGGCAGCCTGAACTGCAGCTTCTTGAGCCCGAGCGCGCCGGCGACCTTGTAGAGCGCCTCCTGCAGCGAGCCGAACGGGCACAGCCACCCGCAGAAGAGCCCGCGCCCCCACACGAAGGTGGTCGCGATGATGAAGATCCAGAACAGGAAGATGAACGGGTCGGAGAGGAACAGCTCCCAAGACCAGTTGAACAGGAGCGCGTGGAACCAGGTCAGCACCTGCGTGACCGAGGGCTGCGCCAGCACGCCGAAGCCGACGAAGCCGATGCTCGCCGCCCAGGCGGTGTACTTGAAGGCGTTCACCGGCCACTTGTTCTTGTGGCTCGAACGCCGCGCGAGCCGCTCGCGCTGCGACCACACGACGGCCACGCCCACCAGCAGCACCACGAAGGCCGCCAGCGCCACCGGCCGCGCGCGCCACAGGCGCTGCCACACGCCCTCGGCCTCTTCCAGCTCGGGCCGCCCGCCTTCGAGCCGCGCGGCGGCGAGCCACTGCTCGCGCTCGAAGTTGGCGAAACTGCGCTGGCCGGTGGCACGATCGACGCGGTTGCCGAGGAAGGCGAGCTTGAACGGGTACGCCGGCGAGAACGCACTCGATCGCACGATGAAGATGGCCGACTCGGTGAAGCGCGGCGCGCCGGCCGCTTCGAGCCCGTAGAGGTTGAGGTAGTCGGTGTCGCGGAAGCTGAAGGTGTCGCGCCCCTGGCGCAGCAGCACGCGGTCGTAGATGCCGCCGCGCACGAAGCCCGAGCCCTTGAACGATTCCTGCCCGGCGGTACGGATGACGAAGATCGCGTGTTCGCCCTCCTTCAGCCGCGAGCGCAGGCTCGCCCAGTTGGCATCGCCCAGCAGGCTCTTGCCGATGTCCGGGTGGTCCAGGCTGCCGAACCACAGCTCGATGAAAGGCTCGCCGCCCGGCGCTGCGGCGAGCCCCACCTGCTGCGGCGTGACCACGAGCCGGCTCACCGCGCCTTCGTCCACGAGCTCGGCCCAGCTCGGCTTCACGCCGGTGGTGATGAACTTCGCCGGCTCCCGCCGCGTCGGCGGCAACAGGCCCACCTGCCGCGCTACCGCCTGGCCCGAGGTGGTGATGACCTGGTTCTGTGCGACCACCGTCACCGTGGCGCCGGAGATCGCGTCGACGAACACGGTGCCGGCCTCGACATGCGCATGACCGACCTCGATCCGTTGCGCGACACTCTTGCCGAGGTACTGGTTGTGGAAGTTGACGAGCGCCGACTCCGGAATCCCCAACAGCAGGATCGGCTCGGAGTGCTTGAGCACCTTGATGCCGACGTAGCGGCCCTGCAGGTCCATGCCGATCAGCGTCACCACCGGCAGGCCGGAATAAGCCGGCAGGTCGGTGATGTCGGTGGACAGCATCACCCAGCCGAGGAGGTTGGTCTTCGCATCGTCGGCATAGGCCTCCACGTAGGGCGGCTGGCCCTTGCGCGCGGAGAACGCCTTCGCGCCGGGGAAGACCTCGGCGCAGGCGACGAGCCGGCACAGCTCCGGCTCGGTGGCCAGGCCTTCGGGCAGTTGCGCCTGGTAGGCGCTCGCGGCGGGTGCTGCGAGCACGGGCGCAAGGCTCGAGGCCGCCAGCAGGAGCGCGGCGCTCAGCAAAGCGCGCAAGCGCCGGCGGATCGACTTCATCGGAGGAGGAACCTGTGGTGCCCAAGCCACCCCGCGGCGCTCAGCTCACCTGAGGCCAGCCACGCCAAGCGGCCGCCGCGGATCCGGCTGTGCCGGTCCGCCGGCGGCACCCCCCCTGGGGCGGGGGGCGCCGCAGGCGCTTCGGGGGGTGAGGTCTACGCCTCCACGATCATGCGCGAGCGCATCTCCAGGTGCAGCGCGTGGCAGAAGTGCGTGCAGTAGCACCAGTACACGCCGGGCTCGCCCGCCGTGAAGGTGACCGACGCGGTCTCCTGCGGGTTGATGACAAAGTTGACGTTGTGCCCGGGGATCGCGAAGCCGTGCGACAGGTCCTGCACCTTGTCGAGGTTGGTGATGATGAGCGTGACCTCGTCGCCCTTCTTCACCTTGAACTCGCGCGGCTCGAAGGCCGGCGCGAGCGAGGCCATCTTCACCGTCACCTTCTTGCCGCTGCGCGTGACGCCGGTCTGCTTCACGTCGCGCACCGCGAGCGGGAACTCGTCGTGCGAGTACACCACCTTCGGCCTGAGCAGGTCGCGCTTGAAGATGATGAAGTCGTGCGGCTCGGGGCGCACCGGGTGGTCCGCCAGCAGCACCATCTTGTCGCCGGAGATGTCGATCAGCTGCTCGTTCTCGGCGTGCATCGGGCCCACGGGCAGGAAGCGGTCCTTGCTGAACTTGCAGCCCACCATGAGGTACTTGCCGTCGGCGGCTATGGTCTCGCTTTGCGAGGCGTTGATGTGGCCGGGCTGGTAGTGCACATCGATGCGGTCGAGCACGTACTTGGCTGTCTTGTCGCCGCCGCTGAACTTGATCGCCGCATCCACGTTCCACTTGACGACCTGGCTGTCCAGGAAGAGCGTGGTGTAGGCGTTGCCGCGGCCGTCGAAGGCGGTGTGCAAGGGCCCGAGGCCGAGTTCCACCTCGGCCACGATGGCGGCTTCGGGCTTCTCGAGCTTGCCGTCGAACCACTCGAGCATCTTCGCGAGGTCGATCACCGTCGCGGTCGGCGAGAGCTTGCCAGCGCAGATGAAGTACTTGCCGTCGGGGCTGGCGTTGACGCCGTGCGGGTTCTTCGGCACCGAGACGTAGGCGACGAGCGCCGTCTTGGGGTCGGCGTTGGCCGCGCGGGTGCCGTCAACGACCGGCACCTTGGACGCGCCGATGGTCTTGTATTTGCCGGCCTTGACCGCGGCCTCGATGCGCGCAATGTTGTAAAAGATGCAGGCGTCGCGTTCGGCCGACATCATGTCCTCGTAGCGCGCGCCCATTTCGGTGTTGTACTGGTTGGCGGCGGCCAGCTTGCCGTCAAAGGAGGTCGCCACCAGGTCGCAGTTGCCGTCGATCAGCACCTGCCAGCGCACCTCCATGGTTTCCGCATCCACGCAGGAAAAAAGGGAGCGGTACTTGGTGTGGTCCTCGGTCGGGGCATTGGGCAGCGGCGTGGAAAACTCGCCGCCGCAGAACACGCGGGTGGTGTAGTTGATCTTGGGATCGACCGGATCGCGCTTGTCCGGGAAGATGCCGTGAAAGCCCTGCACGTTCGGCAGTTCGGTGATCTTGTCGCACACGAAGTAGTCCAGCCGGATGCGGGCGATGCGCGCATTGATCTTGTCGTTGACCCAGGCATAACGGCCGTCGTAGTTGCCGTCCTTGTAAGAGGCATGCACGTGGTGGGTGTCGCCGACGGTGTATTTCAGAGAGCCGTCGGACTTGGTGCCCATGACTTTCTTCGACTCGTTGGTGAAGCCCCAGCCGATGAGCGCGTCGGGCACGAAACAGGGGATGCGCGCGATCTCGCGGCCCGAGGGCAGGCCGAGCACGCGCACGTCACCGGTATGGCCGCCGCTCCACAGGCCGTAGTAGGTGTCGAGCTCGCCGGGCTTCAGGTGCGGGTCCATCGGCGCGTCGGGCGGGCCGGCGACGGGTTTGGCGGCCTCCTTGCAGGCGGCGAGGCCGGCCAAGCTCGCGAGCGCGGTGGCGTGCGTCAGAAAGCGGCGACGCGCGGGTGGCTGCTCAGCGGCGGCGGGTTCGACGGCAGTGGGGTCTTGCGGACGATCGTGGCGCATGAAGCCCTCCTCGGGACGCAATGGGACATTGGGAAAGGACATCCAACATCACAAATGGTCCAATGACCGGTCCGCGGGCAACTTGAACTAGGTCAACTTCCGCAGCATTGCACGCGAACCAAACGCCGCTTCCTTGCTCTGGCTCAAGAACACCAGAAGCTGCCGGCCACGCGGCCCGCGTTTGCGTCTATAGTCGCCGCGCCGAAAAGACCTACAGGAGCCCCAGCTCATGCGCACCCTCGTCCCCGGCGGCCTCGTGGCCGCCGCTTTGCTAGCGCTGCTGGCGGCTTGCGGCCAGAAGAAGGAGCCCGCGGCACCTGCCGCACCCGGCACGCCCGCAGCGCCCACCGCGGCGGCCCCTGCAGCCACCACGCCCCCGCCCGCGGCAGCACCCG
>JBBIJJ010000129.1:0-9946 GCA_037446035.1 Burkholderiales bacterium | reverse complement strand
CACTCGCGTTACGGCCGGCACGCTCGCCAAATCCCTTGAAGGACCCTCTACACCGAAGGCTTCAATCGCTTCGTTGCCTCCACGATTGCTCCGATTGCTTCCGGCTGGAGCGACAGTTGCCGGGTGGCATTCGCACCCACTGGAAGACAGCGCCTTTTCACGGCGCACTGAGAAATCCGGGCTAGAACCAATACTGTTCACATAGACAATCACCTGGCGCAATCCCGTTCCGTCCCAACCTTGGGCGGAACCGATGGCGAGAACCCGCAAGGCGTTGCCGGAGAAGGTTGACGTTGCGCACCTGATCAGCACCGGCGTGCTGGCCAGCGTGTGCCCGCGGCCGATGATCGACGAGGTGCTCGAGCAGACCGGGCGCGCCAGTCAGCGCAATCGGCTGTTGTCGGCGCCGGCGGTCGTGTACTACGTGATGGCCCTTGCGTTGTGGCGCGAGGCGCCGCTGGAGGAAGTGCTGCGCGTCGTGTGCGAGGGCCTGCAGTGGCTCGGCGGCGAGCAGGCCGAGGCCGTGCAGGCCAGCAAGTCCGCGATCTCGCCGGCGCGCACACGCCTCGGAGCGGAAGTCATGCAACGGTTGGCCGAGCGCGTGCTGCGGCCGTTGGCGGCACCCGATGCGCCGGGAGCGTGGTATCGCAGCTGGCGGGTGATGGCGCTGGACGGCAGCTGCATGGATGTCGCCGACGAAAGCGCCAACGCCGAGTACTTCGGCTACCCCACCGCTACGCGCGGGCAAAGCGCCTTCCCGCAGGCGCGGCTGCTTGGCTTGGTCGAATGCGGCACGCATGTCATCACGGCGGCTGCCGTCGCGCCGTATGCGCGAAGCGAGAAGGCGCTGGCCGCCGAACGGCTGCCGGGCTGGCTGGACAAGACCATGCTGTTGCTCGCCGATCGCGGCTTCTACAGCTTCAAGCTCTGGCAGCTCGCTTGCGAAACGGGCGCCGCGCTGCTGTGGCGCGTGGCGTCGAACATCAAGCTGCCGCGCCAGCAGATCCTGCCCGACGGTTCGTACTTGAGCACGATCTACGACAGCACCGACACCGCGCGCAAACACGGACAGATCGTGCGCGTCATCGAGTACGCGTTGGACGACTTGGCCACACCGACGCAGGACAGCTATCGACTGCTGACTACCTTACTCGACGCGAGCGGGGCGCCGGCCCAGGAGTTGGCGCGGCTGTATCACGAGCGCCGGCAGATCGAAGGCGTGTTCGACGAGTTCAAGACGCACCTGCGTGCCAACAGCACCGTGCTGCGCAGCAAGACGCCCGATCTGGTGCAGCAGGAGCTATGGGGGCTGCTGCTCGCGCACTTCGCGATTCGCCAGCTGATGGCGCAAGCGGCATGGGACCGCGGCCTCGATCCGGATCGCTTGAGCTTCAGCCACGCGATGCGCGTGAGCAAACGCAAGATGCCGCAGGCCGCGGCCCTTCCCCCCTGAGCGATTGCCAGCGTGGCGCGCCGCGCTGCTGGCAGAGATCGCCGGCGGCAGGTGCGTCAGCAGCCGCGGCCACTTCAACCCTCGCGGCGTCAAGCGCAAGATGAGCAACTTCGGCGTCAGGCATCGCGGAGCCAAGCTCCATCAGCGGCATGACCCAAGGCCGAGACTATGTATCTGAACAGTATTTGGGCTAGCCCCGGGACTTCGCGAGGTCGCCCCCGAAGGCGTCGGTTCGCTGGCGGCGACGAGCGTCCGCGCCGCGGGTATCGCGGCGGCCGTCGACGCCCGTTCAATGCGGGGTCGTCTTTGCCGTCACGGTCCGCGGGCGACGCCCACGCCGACGTTCCGAACGGGCGACCGCCGCTTCCGCTGCCGAGGCCATCGGAGCGTCTTGCGCGCCGGCCGCCTCGGCGAACGCGCGCTCCTCGGCGGCGTGGCGCGCGTCCTCGCGCACCTCGGCCCAAAGGTCGGCGAACTCCTCCCTCGACTCCGCCACCGCAACCGTCACGCGTTCCACGCCGCCCGCGACGGCGCGCGCCAGTCGGCGCAGCAGGGCCGGATCGCGCGCCACGACGAAGCCGGCCGCGAAGCCCACCGCGGCCGCGGCCGCCAACCCGAGCACCCAAGCGCCGGGCTTGAGCAAGTCCTTGGCATCGATCATTCGACTCTCCTCAAACAGTTTCCACTTCGCGTTCGGCCGGCTGCGCGCCGGTCGCAGGCACGCGGCCGGCGACCTCCAGACGCGCCAGCCGCGCGCTTTGCCGCAAGAGCAGGACGGCCAGCCCATGCTTGATGCCGGCGGTGGCCAGCGGCGGCAGCCAGCGCATCGCCGCCGCCACCATCAGCCCGGCGTTCAGCGTCACCGAAGTGCCGAAGTGCCGGCGCAGCCGGCGCCGCACCGCCATCGCGACCGCGCGCGCCGCGAGCAGCGAGGGCAGCGGTTCGGCCAGCAGCACCCCGTGCGCGCCCGCCTCCGCATCGACCGGGCACAGGCTCAGTCCGCCCGGCGGCAGCAGATCGCGCAGGCCGGTGTGTACCAGCGCCACGCGTTCACCTCGCTGAACCGCCGCGTCGAGCCACCGTTCCTGCGCGAGTCGATCCGCGCTGACGACGACATCGGCGCCGAGCTGCGTCAGCGCCTGCGCGGGCCGGGCCGCCGGATCTTCGGTGAAGACAGCGATCCGGCGCACGCCGAGCGCACGTAGTTGCGCGAACTGCCTTGCCACCCCTGCGCGCAGGCGGCAGCCGAGATGAATCGAGGCGAGGAGTCGGCCGTTCTCGACCACGCCAAGCCGACGCACGAGGCTGCGCCGATCGGGCTCGGGCAGACGCAGACCCCAGGTACGCTCAAGCAGCGCGGCGCCGCCAACGTGCAGGACCCGCCCATCCACGTTCAACACGGAGCCGTGCTCGCGCCACGCGGCGATCTGCTCGTCCGGTAGCCCGGCGTCGACCAGGCCATCGTCGTCGTGGCCGGCCAGCAGCGTCAGCCAGCGGCGCGCCTGGCTCGGATCGATCGCTTCGCCGCCCGCCATCACGCGCTCGATCGACCAGTACGGCTCGGCCAGCACGCCGATGTCCTCGAACGCGAAGGTCGTCGCGGTGGCGAGCCGGTCAAGGCTGTCGAGCCCGCTCAGCAGCACGCCATGCCGCGCGGTGGCGTACACCGCCGCTTCGCGCGCGACCGGCTGCGCCAGCGACATACCCATCTGCGGATCGGCCTGCAGCATCGACGCGGTGCGCGCGACATCGCCGGTCAGCGCGAGCACGAGCCCGGCTGCGGTCATCGGCAGGGCGATCAATCGCTCCAGATCGGGTGTCAAGGGTCCCGGCGCTTCGCGCGTGCGCAGCACATGACGTACGTGATCGCGCAGCCGCGCGTTGCGCGATCGCGCCGACGGGCGCTCGACGCGCAGCTCGATCTCGCCGTTGAGCACGTGCGCGCCGGAGCTGATGCGGTCACCGCGCGCCAGACGCCGCGTCGGCTGCGCGGCGAGCGGCCCCGTGTCGACCTCGGCACCGCCGGCGAGCACGATCCCGTCGGCCGGCACGACGGCCCCGTGACCGAGCCGGATGCGATCGCCCGCGACCAGCGCTGCGGCGTCGACGGCCCGTGGCTCGCCGGCGCGCACGATGTCGTAGCGGCGCCGGATCGGCGGCGCCAGGAAGGCAAGCAGCCGGTCCGTCTGGCGCAACATGCGGTTGCGCTGCTGCTCGGCCGCGCTACCCATCAGCAGCGACCACGTGGCGGTCGCCGGGTGACCGGTCAGCGCCGACACGGCGAGCGATACCGAGTCGAGCGCGACCGCGGCGACATCGGCGCCCTTGCGCCAGGCGCCCAAGGCCCGAGCGCCGATCAACGCCAGAGCGGCGGTCGAGGCTGCGGCCGGCGGTAGCAGTGGCGCGGCCGCCGCCGCTGCAAGCGCGACCTCGAAAGGCAGCGTCCGTTCGCGACGGCGCGGCAGATCGCTGCCGGTTCCGCGGCCAAGCAACGCCGGCATGAGATCGACGATCGCGCGGCGCGTCTCGGCGCGGCCGTCGTAAAGCACGGTGACCGATCGCGCGGCCGCAGCACAGCGCACGGAACGCACGCCGCTCAGCAGTTCGAGGGCGACGCGCACCTGCGCGGGATCGGTGCCGAGGGCGAGCCGGAACCGCAGCCGCGTGGCGGTCTCGTGCAGCAGCGTGGCTTGCGCGGCGGTCATGCGCGGTCGGTGACGCGCAGCCGCTTGCGCAGCTCGCGCCCGAGCGCCGGCACTGCGGCGCAGGCGGCGATCACGGCGGCGTCGACGAGTCCGATCGGGGTCGTGCGCAGCAGCGCGCGCAGCGGCGGAAACAGCACCGTGGCCGCCTGCGCACCCAGCGACAGCACCACCGTGCGCGCGAGCCACGGATTGGCGCGCAGCCTGCCGCGGCCGACCAACGCCAGTGGCGATTCCGAGCGCGCGGACAGCGCGTACAGCAACTGCCCGCTCGTCAGCGTCATGAACGCGATCGTGCGTGCGCGCGGCGTCGGCCCGTAGCGCCACAGCGCGTAGGCGAAGCTCGCCAGCGCCGCGCCGGTCATCAGGCCGCCGTCGAGGGTGACCGTCCTCCAGTCGCGCGGCGACAGCAGTGCGGCCGTGCGCGGAAATGGCGGCCGGTTCAGGATGTCGGGTTCGGGCGGCTCCAGACCGAGCGCGATCGCCGGCGACACGTCCGTGATCAGGTTGGTCCACAGCAGCGCCAGCGGATCGAGCGGATCGGGCAGCCCGGCCGCGACCGCACTACCCATCAGTGCGAGCTCGCTGACGTTGGTCGACACCAGGAATTGCACGGCCTTCTTGACGTTCAGGTACGAGGTGCGCCCCTCGGCGATCGCCGCGAGCAGCCCGTCAGGGTGATCGTCCTGCAAGACCAGATCGCTCATCGCCTGCGCGAAGTCGGTGCCGCTGGCGCCCATCGCCACGCCGACATCGGCGGTCTTCAGCGCCGGCCCGTCGTTGATGCCGTCGCCCGTCATCGCCACGACATGGCCTCTGTCCTGCAACGCGCGAATGATCGCCAGTTTCATTGCGGGGGTGCAGCGCGCGAACGCGTTCGCCCGCTCGACGACGTCGCCGAGCCGCGGTGCGTCCTCGGGCAGGCTGCCGGCGTCGGCGATCCGCCCGGCGCCATCGAATCCCGCGTCGCGGGCCACCGCCCGGGCGGTGCCGATCTGATCGCCGGTGAGCATCACGGGGCGAATGCCGGCGGCGACAAAACGCGCGATCGATTCGGCGATGCCCGGCCGCAGCGGATCGGACAGACCGACCAGTCCGAGCCAGGTCAGCCCGCCCGTCTGTCCGAGACGGCGTCCGGACTGCCGCTTGATTGCCAGCGCCAGCACGCGCTGACCGAGCGCGGCGAGCGCGGCGTTTTCCGCCATGAGATCACGCCGCATCGCCGCCGTCAGCGGGGCCACGCGGCGGCCGTCGAACCACGTCGTGCAGCGTTCGAGTACCTCCGGCGGGCGCCCCTTCACCGTCACCAAATACTGGCCGCGCTCGGCGGCATGCAGCGTCACCATGTACGGGTGATGTTCAGAGCGCTGCTTGATCGCGAGCCGCGGATGACGCGCGCGCAAACCGTCGACATCGACGGCGGCTGCGACCAGTTTCAGCAGCGCGATTTCCGTCGACGAACCCTGCCAGCCGCTGCCGTTGCCGCGTTCGACGTCGTTACACAGCGCGCAGACGAGCGCGAGATCCGCCGGCCACTTCGTCCTGCCGTTCGGCACGAATCGTTTGCGTCCGATCAGGACCGATGCGACCGACATCCGGTTCTGCGTCAGCGTGCCGGTCTTGTCGAAGCCGACCACATCGACCGCGCCGAGGCTCTCGATCGCGTCGAGCCGCCGCGCATAGACGTTGCGCCGCTGCAGCTTGCGGATGCCCGCAGCCAGCAGGCTCGTGGCCACCGTCGGCAACCCTTCCGGAATCGCGGCCACACCCAGCGACACGACGCTGCGCAGCAGCGGCAGCAGCGGCCGGCCGCGCAGAAGACCGATCGCGAACACGCCCAGGCACAGTCCCGCCGCACCGATCGCGAGCCGCTTGCCGAGCCCGTCGAGTTCGGTCTGCAGCCGTGTGCGCGGCGCCTCGGTCGTCTGCGCGAGCGCGCGGATGCTGCCAAGCACGGTGTGTTCGCCCGTGGCGACGACGACCGCGCGGCCGGCGCCGCCGGATATCGACGTTCCCATGTACAGCATGTTGCGGCGTTCCGCGAGCGGCGTGGCCGCGGCAAGCCGGTCGACCGGCTCCTTGCGTGCCGGCAGGCTTTCGCCGGTCAGCGGCGCCTCGTTGGCCGACAGTCGATGCGATTCGACCACGCGCGCATCGGCCGCGACCGGCTCGCCGGGCTTGAGCACCAGCACATCGCCGGCGACGACTTCGCGCGCCGGCACCTTCACTTCGCGCCCGTCGCGCAGCACGGTCGCCGAGGTTGGCGCGAGCCTGCGCAGCGCCGATACGGTCATTTCGGCGCGCCGCTCGGTGACGTAACCGACGACGCCGTTGGCGGTCAGCACGGCGGCGATCGCCGCGGCGTCGCCGAACGCGCGCGACGCCAGCGCGACCGCACCCGAGCCCGCGAGCAGCGCGACCGGCACCGATCTGAACTGGTCCACGAAGATCTCGAGATCCCCGCGCGCGGCGATATCACCGATCTCGTTCGGACCGTCGCGCCGCAGTCGCGCCTGCGCCTGCGCGGCGCTCAACCCACGGAGCGAGCTGTCGAGTTCGCGCAGCAGGCCGTTTAGCGGCTGCGCGTGCCAATCCCGCCGAGTTCCGTCCTTCGCGGCGAACGCCGCGATCTCGCCATCGGCGCGCGGCGGGTGCGGCTGCTCGTCCGTGCGTAATGCCGCCGGTCGTCGCTGCTGAGCGGCACCGCGGCCTGGCCGCGGCAGCACGACCGCGCCGAACGCCGCAACGGACTGCGCGAGCGCCGCGCCCCAGTCGCGCGCGCTGCGCACGCGACGTGCGTCGATTCGAACGATTCCGCTGGCTGCGCTCGCGAACACGCGAACCTCGGCGTCGGCGACCTGATGCTGCAGCCATGCCGCGAGCGCACGGTTGCCGCGCAGACCGCGCACGCGCCAGCGCGGCCCCAAAGGCCCCGGGGGCAGACGGACCACGACGGCGGGCGGAGCGGACCCGAACGGCGTATCGCGCGGCATCGGCACCGACTCTACGAACGGCGCCGCGCCGGATGACGTCCGAGGGATGACATGTCGCGGCCGATGGCTTCGGGGCAAGACTCGATCGCACCCGGCGCTCAGAAGGTGTGAATCTTTCTGCTGCGCGGCCCGCTGGCGTCGTTGCGCGCTGCTCGGGCCTCGCCTATCTACTTGATATGTCTCGGCCCTGCGGCTGCGTGCGCCTAGCCAGCGGCCCGCTCGCGACGAAATCTTCACACCTTCTCAGGCCTGGAAGCGAGCGAACAGGCGATTCGCGAAAGTCTTTAATCATAAGCGCGACGCGTGACACACCGATGACGTGCGCGCCGCGCCGGTCACGTGCGGGTCACCGTGCAGCGCTAACCTGAACTTCCATGCAAGCAAGCGCTTGGCAACTCGCTCTTCGATGCGTCGCGGCCGAAGCGGACGGTTCGCCGCAGGCGCTCGCGCCTGACGGGCCCGTGCAGCGCGACGGCCGCGCCGATCGCCACCGCGCGATCTTCGTCTCGGACACGCACCTCGGCACCCGCGGCTGCAAGGCGCAGCATCTGCTCGACTTTCTGCGCCACCACGAGTCCGACTGTCTGTATCTGGTCGGCGACGTGATCGACGGCTGGGCGCTGCGCAACGGCTTTTACTGGCCGCAGTCACACAACGATGTCGTGCAAAAGGTGCTGCGGCGGGCGCGCAAGGGCACGCAGGTCGTGTACATCCCGGGCAATCACGACGAGTTCGCGCGCCAGTTCGCCGGGCTCGACTTCGGCGGGATCGCGATCCGCGCCGAGGCCGAGCATCGCCTCGCCGACGGCCGCCGCCTGTGGGTCGTGCACGGCGATTTCGCCGACGGCGTCATCCAGCACGCCAAATGGCTCGCGTACGTCGGCGACGTCATGTACGACCTAGCGCTCTGGCTCAATCGCCACGTCAATGCCGTGCGCGCGTTCTTCGGGCGGCCGTACTGGTCGCTGTCCCAGTACCTGAAGCACCGGGTCAAGAACGCGGTCAGCTTCATCTTCGGTTTCGAACAGGTGCTGGCGCGCGAGGCGCGCCGGCGCGGCTACGACGGCGTCGTGTGCGGACACATCCACCGCGCCGAGATTCGCGAGATCGATGGCTTGCTGTACTGCAACGCCGGCGACTGGGTCGAGAGTCTGACCGCGCTGGTCGAGTCGCGCGACGGCGAACTGCGCATCGTGCATTGGCCGATCGTGCTCAAACCCGGCGCGACGGTGCCGCACTGGAACGACAACGAGCCGGCCGCGCAGCCCGAGCCGGCGGCACCGTGCATCCGATGAAGATCGTCATCGTCACCGATGCCTGGTCACCGCAGATCAACGGCGTCGTTCGCACGTTGCAGGCCACCCGGCGCGAACTCGAGCTGTGCGGCCATACCGTCACGCTGGTGACGCCGCAGTCGTTCGCGACGGTGCCCTGTCCCGGCTATCCGGAAGTCCGGCTGTCGTTGTTGCCATATTGCAAGCTCGCACGGAGACTGCGTGAGGACCTTGCGCACGACGGCGAAGTCGCGGTGCACATCGCAACCGAAGGACCGCTCGGCTTTGCCGCGCGCCGCTTCTGCGTGCGCCATCATATCCCGTTCACCACCGCGTATCACACGCGCTTCCCGCAGTACCTGCGCGCGATGTACGGCGTTCCGGAGCGTTGGACGTACGCCGCGCTTCGCCGCTTTCACGGCGCGTCCGCGGTGGTGATGGCGGCCACGGATGCGGTCGAAGCGGAGCTGCGCGCGATCGGCATCGAACGCGTGGGACGTTGGACGCGCGGCGTCGACACGGACGTGTTCCGTCCGACCGATCCGATGCCACTCGATCTGCGGAAACCGATTTTCGCCTTCGTCGGCAGAGTATCGGTGGAAAAGAACGTCGACGCGTTCCTGCAGCTCGACCTTCCCGGCAGCAAGGTCGTCGCCGGCGATGGTCCTGCGCTCGATCGCCTGCGCCGTCGGCATCCCGAAGTGCTTTTCCTCGGCATGCAGGACAGCCAGCAACTGGCGCGCCTGTACAGCGCGGCCGATGTCTTCGTCTTTCCGAGCCGCACCGATACGTTCGGGCTGGTGTTGCTCGAGGCGCTCGCCTGTGGGCTGCCGGTGGCCGCCTACCCGGTGCCAGGCCCGCAGGACGTCGTCGGCGGCAGCACCGTCGCCGTGCTCGACGAGGATCTGCGGCGCGCGGCGCTCGCCGCACTGCGGATCGATCGCGCGCGGTGCCGCGAGTTTGCGATGGCACGCTCCTGGCGCAACGCCACCCGCCAGTTCGTCTCCCTGCTGCGGCCCACCTTCGTGCGCAACGGCGCCCTACGGGCAACGCACGCCCAGATATCGCCCGACCGGGCGCGCTCGCCTTCGTAAGCTTCTTCGGGCGGGCGCGTACCCCGTGACCCGAATCGTTTCCCGCCGCCGAGCGGCCACCGATAGGCTGCCGGCGCCGGTACGAACGATTCAACGGGACGCGACCAAAGGCCGGCGCGCTCGCGCATCAGGAGGGACTGGGGTGGCCGATGGGATTCGAACCCACAACAACCGGAATCACAATCCGGGACTCTACCGTTGAGCTACGGCCACCATCGTCGAACAAACTGGCCTGCCCGACTGGACTCGAACCAGTGACCACCGGCTTAGAAGGCCGGTGCTCTGTCCAACTGAGCTACGGGCAGGTTCTTCGCTCAGAAGGTGTGAATCTTTCTGCTGCGCGGCCCGCTGGCGTCGTTGCGCGCTGCTCGGGCCTCGCCTATCTACTTGATATGTCTCGGCCCTGCGGCTGCGTGCGCCTAGCCAGCGG
>JBBIJJ010000128.1:0-10069 GCA_037446035.1 Burkholderiales bacterium | reverse complement strand
AGGCGGCCGGACTGCTGCCGCAGGATGTCTCCACGGCGTCGCGCTACTTTTTCGTGCGCGGCCGCGTCCGGCTTGACCGCGCCAGCACCGGGATGGAAGCTCTGGTCAAGCGCGGCCGGCCGGGTGCGCCGGCGCCGATCGCCGTGCTCTGGCAGCGCGAACTATGAACCTAGATTCGGCAATTGGCGTCACGTCGAAACGGCAGAAAGCCAGCATCCATGCGGGTTTGAAGCCAATTCCGACGACTGCGGAGCAGTTCGAAGTGGGTGATGGTCGTGCTCACTGCAAGCCTTTGGCGCGAACGGGTTTCTCGGTACTCCACCCACTTCAACTGCCGTTTCTAGGATGAAGGAGAAGTCGGCCCAGCGCCTGTTCGTTTTCGTGCCGCCACACCGCGCGCTCGGCGGGCGCGGCAAGCTCGCGTCGTCGACCGTCGTGAGCTTCGTCGCGGTCGGCGCCAAGGGAACCGAAAGCGGAGAAACGCCGATCGCGCTGCTGCCGAAGGCCTCCGCAGTCGATCTAGTGTTCGACACGTCGGACGTGTTCGTCGCCGCCGTCGATGCGCCGCGCATGCCCGAGGCGAAGCTGCGGTTGGCGCTGCCGAACCTGCTCGAGGAGCGGCTGCTGTCCGACCCGGCCGACTGCCACTTCGCGTTCACCCCGCAGGCGCGCTCGGGTACGGTGACGACGATCGCCGCGGCGCCGAAACTGCCGGTCGCGGTGATCGACCGCGGTCTGCTGACGAGCGCGCTGGACGCGCTGTCCGAAGCCGGCTACCGCCCGCGCGCGGCGTACTCTGAGATCTACGTCGTGCCCGCGCCCGCCGCCGGCGTGCTGAGCGTGCGGCTGGACCGCGGGCGCGGCATCGCGCGCAGCGGCAAGCACGACGGCTTCGCTTTCGAGTTCGACGGTGCGTCGGTGCCCGCGCCGCTGCTGCTCGCGGTCCGCCAGCTCGGCATCAAGCGCGTGCAGGCGTACGGGCGCGACGCGGGCCGGCTCGTGCAGTTCGCCGAGCAGCTCGGCGTGGCGGTCGACGCTTCGCAACGCGAGATCGACGTGGCGGCGACCGAAACGGCGGTGAATCTGCTGCAGGGCGCGTTTGCGCCCGGCGGGTTGCTCGGTAGTCTGTCGCTGCCGAAGCTGACCACGGCCAAGCTGAAGGTGCCGCTGATCTGGAGCGGCGTCGCGGCGGCGACCTTCGTGGTCGGCATGAACGCGTACTGGCTGAAGCTCGAGGCCGAAGCGAAGGCGATCCGCGCACAAATGGAAACCGCGTTTCGCAGCGCGTTTCCGGAGGCGACCGCGGTCGTCGACCCGGTGCTGCAGACGCAGCGGCAGTTGGGTGCGCTGCGCGCGCGCGCCGGCATTCCGTCGGCCGACGACTTTTCGGTGCTCAACGCGCAGGCCGCGCAACTGCTTTCGCTCGCGCCGATCGGCAGCGTCGCCGGCATCGAGTACCGCGAAGGGGCGCTGCGGGTGAAGTTCAAGCCCGGCACCGCCGACAACCCGGCGCTGCAGAACACGTTGCGCGCGCAGGCGATCCAGATCGGGCTGAACCTGCGGTTCGAGGCGGACGGCTCGGCGCGGCTCGCGCCGAGCGGAGGCTGACGATGAACGCGATCGCGCAGTTCTGGTCCGAGCGCGCCCCGCGCGAAAAGGCGATGCTGGCTGCCGGGGCGGCGATCGTGCTGATCGCGTTGCTGTACCTGCTCGCCGTCGAGCCGGCGGTCACGGGCATCGCACGGCTGGAGCGCGGGCTGCCGCAGGCGCGCGCGCAGGCCGCGAAGCTGGAGGCGCTGCTCGGCGAGGTCAGAAGTCTCAAGTCGCGCGCGCAGGTTGCGACCGTTTCGCCGCAGGAAGCGCGCGGCGCGCTCGAAAAGTCGCTCGCCGCCGCCGGGCTCAAGGCCACGCGCATCGTGCCGCTCGCAGACGGCGACCTGCAGCTCACCTTTACCAACGTGCCGTATGCGACCTGGGCCGCGTGGCTCGCGCGCACCGAACGCGAGCTGGGCGCGCGCGCCACCAGCGTCAACGCGACGGCGACGGCGACGCCGGGCAACGTCGACGTCGAGCTGGCGCTGCGGCTCGCGCGCCGCGCCGGGTGAGGTCGCACCGTGCTGCGCTGGATCGGCTATGGGATCGTCGCGCTGATCGCGATCGTCGCGACGGTGGGCGCACTGGCGCCGGCGCAATGGCTCGCCGCGGCCGTTGCGAGCGCGACGCAGGGACGCGTCGAACTTGCCGAATCGAAGGGTACGCTCTGGAGCGGCGAAGCGACGTTGGTCCTCACCTCGGGCGGCGGACCGGGCGCGGTGCGCGCGAGCCTGCCGGAGCGTCTGTCCTGGCGGCTTTCGCCCTGGCAGCTTTTGACCGGAACGGTCGATCTGACATTGCGGCATCCGTCGGCGCTGTCGCAGCCGCTCGCGATCCGCGCCTGGCCGAGCGGCCGCGCCACGCTGGGCGCCGCGACCGTGCGTCTGCCCGCGTCGCTGCTGACCGGGCTGGGCGCGCCGTGGAACACGGTGCGGCCGGGCGGCGTGGTGACCGTGACCTGGGATCGACTGCAGATCGAACCCGGGCGCTGGCAAGGCAACCTGTCGGCCGAGTGGCAGTACGCATCGAGCGCCCTGACGCCGGTATCGCCGATGGGACATTACCGCCTGCAAACCAACGGCGTGTTCCCCGGAACTCAACTGAATCTACTAACCCTTTCCGGTCCCTTGGAACTGACGGGCAGTGGCACAATCGCAGAGGGTGGGCGCTTACGCTTTCAAGGCGTGGCACGAGCCGTGCCGAGCGCCGACCCCGGCGTGAAGACGCAACTGACCGGGCTGATATCGCTGCTCGGCCGGCGCGACGGCGAATCGGCGATTCTGAACATCGGGACGTGAGATGACCCAATTGCGCGCAGAACGGAGCGCAAGGGGCGCGCTGCCCTCGGCGGTCCGCCCGGTCGCCTGGGCCGTGATCTGCGCCCTCGCGCTGCCCGCCGCGCCACTCGGCGCGCAGCCAGGCGGCGCACCGGCCCCGAAGTCGCGGCCGACCGTCAAGGAAGAGACGGTGATGCTGAACTTCGTGCAGGCCGACCTGGAAGCGGTCGTGCGCGCGATCGGCCAGTTCACCGGCCGCCAGTTCGTCATCGATCCGCGCGTCAAGGGCACGATCAACCTGGTGACCGAGCGGCCGGTCACCAAGCGGCAGGCCTACGAACAACTGTTGTCCGCGCTGCGATTGCAGGGCTTCACGATCGTCGAGTCGCCGCAGCCGGGCGGCATTGCGCGCATCCTGCCCGAAGCCGACGCCAAGCTGCAGGGCGGGCGCGTCGTCGCGCCTTCGACCGCCGCGCCGCGCGGCGACCAGATCGTCACGCAGGTATTCCAGCTTTCGTACGAATCGGCGACCAACATGGTGCCGATCCTGCGGCCGCTGATCGCGCCGAACAACACGATCTCGGCGTACGGGCCGAACAACACGCTCGTCATCACCGACTATGCCGACAATCTGCGCCGTATCGCGCAGATCATCGCCGCGATCGACCAGCCCGGCGCGGCCGACGCGGAGATCGTTCCGCTGAAGCACGGGCTGGCGGTCGAGATCGCGGCGATCGCCACGCGCGTGCTCGACGAAGGCGCGCGCGCCGCCGGCCAGGCGGTCGACGCCGGGCAGCGCGTGCAGGTGCTCGCCGAGCCGCGCACGAACTCGCTGATCGTGCGCACCGCCAGCCGCGCGCGGCTCTATCTCGCGAAGCAGTTCATCGAGAAGCTCGACCAGCCGAGCCTGACGCCCGGCAACATCAACGTCGTCTACCTGCGCAACGCGGAGGCGGTCAAGCTGGCGCCGCTGCTGCGCGCGATCATCGCAGCCGATCCCTCGTTCGTGCCGCAGACCGGCGGCGGCGGGTTGACGCCGACGACGACGGCACCGGGCCAGCCGGGCCAACCTGCACAGCCCGTCGTGCAGGCGCAGCTGAGCCCAGCGTTGACTGCCGGCGGCGCCGGCGCCGCCGGCGGGCTCGCCGGCATGATCCAGCCCGACGCGGCGACTAATTCCCTGATCATCACCGCGCCCGAGCCGCTGTACCGCAATCTGCGCGCGACGATCGAGAAGCTCGACGTGCGGCGCGCGCAGGTCGTCATCGAGTCGCTGATCGTCGAAGTCAGCGCGGACAAGGCCGCGGAGTTCGGCGTGCAGTTCCAGGCCCTCGGCGGGCTGCGCGAAACCAACGCCAGCGACACCAGCGCGATCGGCGGCACCAACTTCGGCGCGCGCGGCAGCGGCACCAACATCATCGATGCCGCGCAGAACCTCGGTTCGCTCGGGCCGGGGCTCAATATCGGCGTGATCCGCGGCCGCGTGACGATCCCCGGCATCGGCGAGGTGACGAACCTCGGCTTCCTCGCGCGCGCGCTCGAGACGCGGGCCAACGCCAACGTGCTGTCGCGGCCGAACATCCAGACGCTGGACAACGAGGAAGCGAAGTTCCTCGTCGGCCAGAACGTGCCCTTCCAGACCGGCTCGTTCACGCAGGGCGCCACCGGCGCCACCAACCCGTTCCAGACTTTCGAGCGGCGCGACATCGGCACGCAATTGCGCGTGCGCCCGCAGATCTCCGAGGGCGGCGCCGTGCGGCTTTCGATCTATCTGGAGGTCTCGTCGATCGCGCCGACGACGGTGCAGGGGCAGATCGTCACCAACAAGCGCAGCTTCGAATCGGCGGTGATCGTCGACGACGGCAATTTCGTCGTGCTGTCGGGGCTGATCGAGGACCGTTCCAACGACAGCGAAAGCAAGGTGCCGCTGCTGGGCGACCTGCCGCTGATCGGCGGTCTGTTCCGCTACGACAACCGCTCGCGCACGAAGACCAATACGATGATCTTCCTGCGCCCGTACGTCATCCGGGACGAGCGCGCCTCCTCGACGCTGGCGGCCGACCGTTACGAGTACATGCGCACCCAGATGGCCGACAGTCAGCGGCCCGACTCGTTGCTGTTCCGTGGCTATCAGACGGATCTGCCGCCGCCGGCGCCCGCGAAGCCGCCCGCACCTGCGCCCGCGCCGGCCGTGCCGCCGGCGACGAGCGAACCGCCCGCGACCACGCTGCCGGTCGCGCCGCCCGCGCCGGAGCCGGCGCCCGCCCCGGCACCGGCACCGGCGCCCCAATCGGCGGCACCGCAGCCCGCGCAAGCGTCGCCGCCCGAGGCGACGCCGGCCGCGCCGGCGCTTTCGCAGCGCGCGACCTTGCCACCGCCGGCAGCCGCCGAACCGCCGGCGCCCGCAGCGCCAGTGACCGGCGCGTTTGCCGCTGCGCCCGGCGCGGCGGCGCCGGCGGCCGGCACACAGCTGATCCAGGTCGCCGCGATCGGAGACCTGGCCAAGGCGCGTGAATTGCAGCGGCAACTGCGTGCGGCCGGCTTCGACGCGTACTGGGAGAGCGTGCGCCGGCCCAACGGCAAAGGCGAGGTCGTGCGGGTGCGGGTCGCGGTCGATCGCGCCAGGCAAAGCGTGGCCGAGACCCTCGCCGAGCTGAAGCGGCGCGGCTTCGAGCCGACGCTGGTCAATCCTTGAGGAACGCGCACCGATGAGCAGCGCGCAGACCTTCGTTCCGTACGCGTTCGCACGCGACAACGCGATCCTGCTGAAACCCACCAGCGAGCGCGACGCCGAGGCGTGGATCAGCGAATCGACCCCGCTGGCGGCGCTCAACGAGGTCATGCGCGTGTTCCCGGGGCGCGTGACGCCGGTCGTCGTGGCCGCCGACAAGCTGTCGGAGGCGATCGCGCAGACCTACGCGCAGTCCGAAGGCAGCGCGCAGCAGATCGTCGGCGACATCGAAGGCGAGTTCGACATCACGCGCATGATGCAGGAGGTCCCCGACATCGAGGACCTGCTCGAGGCCGAGGACGACGCGCCGATCATCCGCATGATCAACGCGCTGCTGACGCAGGCCGCGCGCGACGGCGCCAGCGACATCCACATCGAGGCGTTCGAGACCTATTCGCTGGTGCGCTTTCGCGTCGACGGCACGCTGCGCGACGTCGTGCGGCCCAAGCGCGCGCTGCACGCGGCGCTGGTGTCCCGCATCAAGATCATGGCGCAGCTCGACATCGCCGAAAAACGCCTGCCGCAGGACGGCCGCATCACGCTGCGCGTCGGCGGCCGCGCGATCGACGTGCGCGTTTCCACGCTGCCGACCGGCCACGGCGAACGCGTGGTGCTGCGTCTGCTGGAGAAGGATCTGTCGAAGCTCACGCTCGAGAACCTCGGCATGAGCGACCGCACGCTGCGCAGGTTCGACGAGCTGATCCACCAGCCGCACGGGATCATTCTCGTCACCGGACCGACCGGCTCGGGCAAGACGACGACGCTGTACGCGGCGATCCGCCGGCTCGATCACGCGACCACCAACATCATGACGGTCGAGGATCCGATCGAATACGACCTCGAGGGCATCGGCCAGACGCAGGTCAATCCGAAGATCGAGATGGACTTCGCGCGCGCGCTGCGCGCGATCCTGCGGCAGGACCCCGACGTCGTGATGATCGGCGAGATCCGCGACCTCGAAACCGCGCAGATCGCGGTGCAGGCTTCGTTGACGGGCCATCTGGTGCTCGCCACGCTGCACACCAACGACGCCGCCAGCGCGGTCACCCGGCTGATCGACATGGGCATCGAGCCTTTCCTGCTGTCTTCTTCGCTGCTCGCGGTGCTGGCGCAGCGGCTCGTGCGCAAGTTGTGCCCGCACTGCAAGCAGCCGGTGGAGTCCGCCGGCGCAGGCGGCCAGACCTACCGCGCGGTCGGCTGCGTGCAGTGCGGTCACACCGGCTATTTGGGTCGAACCGGCATCTACGAGCTGCTGACGGTCGACGACGAGCTGCGTCTTCTGGTGCACAACGGCGCCAACGACACCGACATCCGCCGCACCGCCGAGCGCGCCGGCATGCTGCCGATGCGCGCCGACGCGATGCGCTGGGTCGCCGCCGGCATCACGTCGCAGGAAGAAGTGCTGCGCGTGACGCGGGAGTGAGCGCCGGTGCGGGCGTTCATCCGGTTTCGCGCCCGGGACACGGAGAACACCGAGGACACCGAGAAGGCCCCGCTGTGTTTCTCGGCGCTCTCGGCGTTCCCGGCGGTTGACCACTGCTTCGCCTCTGACTGATGGCTGCCTACCGTTACGCCGCCGCCGACGCTTCCGGCAGGGAGACGACGGGCGTGCTCGAGGCCGACAGCGCGCGCGCGGCGCGGCAGCTTCTGCGCGGGCGCGGGCTGGTGCCGCTGACGGTCGAGCCGGTCGTTTCCGAGGCGCAGAAGCAGGCGCTGTCGCTCGCACTCGGCAAACGGCTGTCTCAAACCGAACTGGCGGTGATCACGCGCCAGCTCGCCTCGCTGCTCGGCGCGGCACTCCCGGTCGCCGACGCGCTGACGGTGATGGTCGAGCAAAGCGAAAAGCAGTCGGTGCGCGAGCTGATGGCCGCGATCCGCACCGACGTGCTCGGCGGCTCGTCGCTGTCGAAGGCGCTCGCGCGCCATCCCCGCCAGTTCCCCGACATCTATCGCGCGCTGATCGCCGCCGGGGAGGAATCGGGCAAGCTGGGCTCGGTCCTGCAGAGCCTCGCCGATTACATCGAGGAGCGCGCGAAGCTGCAGCAGAAAATCACGCTCGCGTTCGTCTACCCGGCGATCGTCACCTTCGTCGCGCTGGCGGTGGTGATCGGGCTGCTGACCTACGTCGTGCCGCAGGTCGTTCAGGTGTTCGCCAACACCAAGCAGGCGCTGCCGCTGCTCACGCGCGCGCTGATCGCGACCTCGGACTTCGTGCGCGGCTACGGCTGGATCGTCGCCGCGTTGCTCGCGCTCGGCGCCTTCCTGCTCAACCGCGCGCTGCGCGTCGAGGCGGTGCGCATGCGCTGGCACCAGCGCATCCTGCGGTTGCCGGTGGCCGGCGTGCTGGCGCGCTCTATCAACACCGCGCGTTTCTCCAGCACGCTTTCGATCCTGGTCGGCTCGGGCGTGCCGATGCTGCGCGCGCTGCAGGCCGCCGGCGAAACGCTGACCAACCTCGCGATGCGCGCACGCGTGGTCGACGCCACCCAGCGCGTGCGCGAGGGCTTTTCGCTCGCCAAGGCGCTGCGCGCCGACGCCGAGGAGGAGCGCCGCGCCGGGCACGTGAAGTTGTTCCCGCCGGTGCTGATCCATCTGATCGCCTCGGGCGAGGCGACCGGCAAACTGCCCGAGATGCTCGCGCGCGCCGCCGACATCCACGCGCGCGAGGCCGAGCGCAGGGCGCTTTTCTTTACGTCGCTGCTCGAGCCCGCGCTGATCCTGACGATGGGCGTGATCGTCATGCTGATCGTGCTCGCCGTGCTGCTGCCGATCATCGAGATCAATCAGCTCGCGCGCTAGCGCTCGCTCGGCGCTCGCGCGTCGAGTCCGGATTGCGGATTGCGCGCCGGCGGCGGCGAGTGCGCCGCGCGATAATCGGCGCATGCTGCGCACCTCACTCGACGCCCTGCCCGCCTCGCGCATCCGCGAAGTCGCCAACGCCGCGCTCGGCCGCGACGACATCGTCAAGTTCTGGTTCGGCGAAGGCGACCTGCCCACCCCGGAGTTCATCCGCGCCGCGGCCAAACAGGCGCTCGACGCGGGCGAAACCTTCTACAACCACAACCTCGGCATTGCCGAACTGCGGCAGGCCATCGCCGATTACGCGTCGAAGCTGCATGGGGTTCGCATCGAACCCGACCGCATCGCGGTTACTAGCGCCGGCGTCAACGCGCTGTCCCTGATCGCGCAGGCGCTGTTCGATCCGGGCGATCGCGTCGCGATCGTCACGCCGGTATGGCCGAACCTCACGTCGATCCCGCGCATCATGGGCGCGCGGGTCGTTCGCGTACCGCTCGACTGCCGCGACGGCGTCTGGTCGCTCGATCTGCAGAAACTCGTCGATGCCGCCGCGCCCGGCACGCGCGCGGTGCTGGTCAATTCGCCGAACAACCCGACCGGCTGGACGATGCCGCAGGCGGACTGCAACGCGCTGCTCGCGCACTGCCGCCGGCACGGCATCTGGCTCGTCTCCGACGACGCCTACGAGCGGCTCGTCTATACGGGCGAACCGCATGCGCCCGGCGTGCTCGCGCAGGTCGAAGACGGCGAGCGCTTCATCAGCGCGAACACGTTCTCGAAGTCGTGGACGATGACCGGCTGGCGGCTCGGCTGGCTGATCGCGCCGAGCCGGTTCGTCGCCGACTTTGGCAAGCTGGTCGAATTCAACACGTCGTGCGCGCCGCCGTTCGTTCAGCGCGCCGGCATCGTCGCGCTCCGCGACGGCGACCCGCTGATTCGCGATACCGTCGTGCGGCTCAAGCGCGCGCGCGACCTGCTCGTGCACAGGCTGCGCGCGCTGCCGGGTGTGGAAGCGGCCGCGCCGCCGGGGGCGATGTATCTGTTCTTCCGCATCCCCGGCCGCAGCGACGACAGCCTCGCGTTCGCGAAGGATCTGGTCACGCGTTCGGGGCTGGGACTGGCGCCCGGCATCGCGTTCGGCGCCGAAGGCGAAGGCTATCTGCGCTGGTGCTTCGCCGCGACCGAAGCGCTGATCGAGCAGGGTGTGGAGCGCCTGGCGCGGCATCTGCGCTGAGAAGGTGTGAAGATTTCGTCGCGAGCGGTCCGCTGGCTAGGCGCACGCAGCCGCAGGGCCGAGACATATCAAGTAGATAGGCGAGGCCCGAGCAGCGCGCAACGACGCCAGCGGGCCGCGCAGCAGAAAGATTCACACCTTCTGACTGCAACGGGCTTGCGGACCGCCCGTACACCGACGCGGGTCTTGCTTGCTGCGCCGGCTCTGTGAAGAAGCGCGCAGACTCCGAGGGCCGACGATTTCGCCGGCGCAACGGAAAGCACACCGGCGACGACCAAAGTTGGCTAGCCCGGATATTCACGAGGGGCGCGGCCATTGCGCGGATGCATGCGGGATGCGGATTGCGCGAGACGGCCACAGCCAAGGCCCGCAGGCCTTGGCGAGGAGTTGAGCGCAAGCCCGCGCCCGCAGGCGCCGTGCAAACCCGCGCAGCCC
>JBBIJJ010000127.1:0-10215 GCA_037446035.1 Burkholderiales bacterium | reverse complement strand
GCGGCAGTTGTCCCAACGCGCCAGCAAGCTGGGCATGCAACTCGTGCCTGCACCGCAACCCGCGTGAAAACACCTTTGAAGATCAGCCCCTTGGGACGTGTTTCTTAAGAGAGCGCGAAGATGGACCACCCGCGCGGCGTGCGCAGCGCGTAGCCGCCGCGGACCGGCTCGGCATCGAAATCCCAGTCCGGCAACACGCAGCGCTCGGCGGCCTGGCCGTCGAGCGTCCAGCGGTGCAGTGCCGGCCGGTGCGTGTGACCGTGGACGATCGCCGCGAGTCCGGCCGTGCGCAGCGCCGCGTCGATCGCTGCGGGGGCGACGTCCATGATGTCCATCGGCTGGGTCTTGCGTGCGGTTTCGCTCGCGGCCCGCGCCATGCCGACGAACGCCCGCCGCTCGGCGAGCGGCCGCGCCAGGAAGTCATGCTGCCAGCGCGGATCACGCACCTGCGCGCGGAAACGCTGATAGTCGGCGTCGCGCGTGCAGTAGGCGTCGCCGTGCGCGAGCAGCGCCGCGCCGCCGGGCGCGTCCGCGCGCGTCGGGTCGGCGAGCAGGGTGGCGCAGGCGGCGTCCGCAAAGCCGCGGCCGAGCAGCAGATCGCGGTTGCCGTGCATCAGGAAAACGGCCACGCCGCGCTCACCGAGCGCGCGCAAGGCGTCGGCGACGGTGCGGCCCACGCCGCTCGCCAGGTCGTCGTCGCCGACCCAGTACTCGAACAGATCGCCGAGGATGACCAGTTCGCGGTGCGCGGCCGCCACTTCGCGCGCGAAGCGAAGAAAACGGTCGAGGGTCGCGGGCTGCGTTTCGGACAGGTGCAGGTCGGAGACGAAAACCGGATCGTGCAACGCGATGCGATCGATCTGCGCGGCCAACGCCGGTACGGGATCGAGCGGCGATGCGGGCATCACGGCGCGACGATCTCGGCGCGTTCGATCAGGACTTCCTGCTCGGGCACGTCCTGGTGCATGCCGTAGCGGATCGTGCGCACGGCCTTGATCCGGCCGACCGCGTCGAAGCCGTCGATCACCTTGCCGAACACGCAGTATCCCCAGCCCTGCACGGTCGGCGCGGTGTGATTCAGGAAGTCGTTGTCGGCGACGTTGATGAAGAATTGCGCGGTGGCCGAATGCGGGTCCGACGTGCGCGCCATCGCGATCGTGTACTTGTCGTTGCGCAGGCCGTTGGCCGCTTCGTTTTCGATCGGTGCTGCGGTTGGTTTCTGCCGCATGCCGCTTTCGAAGCCGCCGCCCTGGATCATGAAGCCGTTGATTACGCGGTGGAACAGCGTCTTGTCGTAATGCCCGCTGTTCACGTAGGCGAGAAAGTTCTCGACGGTCTTGGGCGCCCTGGCCGCGTTCAGTTCAAGCGTGATCGTGCCGAAACTGGTGTGCAGGCGGACCATGGGTTGTCCCGGATGCGCGCTCATTGCACGATCCGTGCAGAGCGGATCAGCACCGGCTTGGCCGGCACGTTCTGGTGCCCGCCGGCGGAAGTCGTCGGTACCGCGCGGATCTTGTCGACGACGTCCATGCCGGCGACCACCTTGCCGAAGACCGCGTAGCCGTTGCCGTCCGGCTTCGGGTAGTCGAGGTTCGCGTTGTCGACCACGTTGATGAAGAACTGCGCGGTCGCCGAATCGGGCACGCTGGTGCGTGCCATCGCGATCGTGCCGCGTTCGTTCTTCAATCCGTTCTTGCTTTCGAGCGGAATCGGCGCGCGGGTCGGCTTCTGCTTCATGTCGGGCGTGAAGCCGCCGCCCTGGATCATGAAGCCGTCGATCACGCGATGGAAGATCGTGCCGTCATAGTGGCCGCGCTTCACGTAGTCGAGAAAGTTCTCGACGGTCTTCGGCGCCTTGGCGGCGTTCAGCTCGAGCGTGATGTCGCCTTCGGACGTCGACAGGACGACGCGCGGCGCAGCGGCCTGCGCGCCGGCGTCGGCGCCGGCCACCGCCAGCAGCGGGCCGAAGACCAGCGCGACGATGCGGGTCAGCGGATTCATCAAGACTCCTTGGTGGTCTGGGTTTCAGCGTGCCGCACGCAGCTTGCCGCCGATTTCGCGCGCCAGCGCAAGTTTGCGCGCGAGCGCGGCGTCGTTCGGCGCGAGCTTGGCGCCGCGCTGGTAGGCGTCGGCGGCCAGCGCGATGTGCAGGTCGCCGAGGTTCTCGTAGGCGGTCACGTAGTTCGGCTGCGCCTCGATCGCCTGTTGCAGCAGCGTCCGCGCCTGCTCGTAGCGACCCTGCGCCGCGTGCAGCACCGCCAGATTGTTGTACGGCTCGGGCAGTTCGGGAAAGTCCTGCATCAGCGATTCGAACGCCGCCGCCGCTTCGACCGCCTTGCCCTGGTCGGCGAGGATCACGCCGCGCAGGAAACGCACCTGAGCGTCGCGCGGCGACTTGGCGAGAAACGCGTCGGCGTGCGCGAGCGCGGCGTCGAGCTGCCTGTCGCGCACCAGCTGCGCGATTTGCTCGCGCTCGCTCGGCGCCGGCGTCACGGTCGGCGCCTGCGCGGCCGCAATGCCGCCGAACGCAAGGCAGCAGGCGACGATCACAAGGGCGCGCGGTGGCATGCGGGCGGGGCAGGAAGATGTCGCGCGAAACGATTGGATATACTCGGTTACGATTCTAACGCCGCCCCCGCCCGCACTCCGATCGACGATGCCGATCCGGCGCTGTTGACCGACCGTCACCGATTCTTCGCCGCGCCGATCCATCGCGCGCTGCCGCGGCGGCAGCGCTTGCCCCGACGATCCGGGATGCTCGCATGACGATCCGTATCTACAACACGCTGACGCGTAGGCTCGAGCCGCTCGAGCCGATCGAGCCCGGCCACATTCGCATGTACGTGTGCGGGATGACCGTGTACGACTACTGCCACCTCGGCCATGGCCGAACCTTCGCCGCGTTCGACGTGGTGGTGCGCTGGCTGCGCGCGCGCGGTCTGCGGGTCACCTACGTGCGCAACATCACCGACGTCGACGACAAGATCATCCGTCGCGCGGCCGAGAACGGCGAAACCACGACCGCGCTGACAGAGCGCTTCATCCGCGCGATGCACGAGGACTTCGCCGCGCTCGGGCTGCTGCCTCCGGACCTCGAGCCGCGCGCGACGCAGTACGTGCCGCAGATGCTCGGCTTGATCGAACTGCTCGAGCGCAAGGAGCTCGCCTACGCGGCCGAGGACGGCGACGTGAACTTCGCGGTGCGGCGCTTTCCGGGTTACGGGAAGCTGTCGGGCAAGTCGCTCGACGAGCTGCGCGCCGGCCAGCGCGTCGCGGTCGACGCCGCCAAGCGCGACCCGCTCGACTTCGTGCTGTGGAAGCACGCCAAGCCGGGCGAACCGAACTGGGACTCGAAGTGGGGCCCGGGCCGCCCCGGCTGGCACATCGAGTGCTCGGCGATGGCGTCCGCGACGCTCGGCCGCACGCTCGACATCCACGGCGGCGGGCCGGACCTCGTCTTTCCGCACCACGAAAACGAGATCGCGCAGAGCGAAGGCGCGTTCGGGCAACGCTTCGCCAATATCTGGCTGCACAGCGGCGCGCTGCGCGTGGGTAGCGAGAAGATGTCGAAGTCGCTCGGGAACTTCTGGACGATCCGGGATGCGCTCGCGAAGTACGATGCCGAGGTGCTGCGCTTCTTTCTGATCCGCTCGCACTACCGCAGCCAGATCGCCTTCACCGAAAGCCTGATCGACGAGTCGTGTGCGGCGCTGACGAGGCTGTACACCGCGCTGCGCGACACGGCGCCGGAGGCCGCGGCAGTCGACTGGGATAAGCCGCACGCGCAGCGTTTCGCTGCGGCGATGGATGAGGACTTCAATACGCCGTTGGCGATCTCGGTTCTGTTCGAACTGGCCAACGAAGTCAACCGGACGAAGTCGGCCCTGCTGGCGCGGCAATTGCGCGCGTTGGGCGGTGTGCTCGGGCTGCTGCAGCGCGATGCGGACGAGTATCTGCGCGGCGGCGGCACCGACGCCGAAGCCGCGCGCATCGAAGCGCAGATCGCGTTGCGCGCGGCGGCCAAGAAGGCGAAGAACTACGCCGAAGCCGACCGCATCCGCGCCGAGCTGCTTGCGCAAGGCATCGTCCTCGAGGACGGGCCGGGTGGCACGACGTGGCGGCGGCAGTGACGCGAGTTACGAGGGCGGATTCACCACAGAGACACAGAGCGCACAGAGAACTGCAGTCGGGTTGCCTCCGTGTTCTCGGTGTTGCGGTGGTCGAACCCCGTCCGTACGACCGATGACAGCGCCAACCTACTGGCGGAAAGCGAAACGCACGCTGGCGAGCGTCGATCCGACGCTCGCGCGAATCATCCGGCGGCATCCGCGCGTCGCGCTCGTCTCGCGCGGCGATGCGTTCGCGACGCTCGCGCGCTCGATCGTCGGCCAGCAGATCTCGGTGAAGGCCGCCGACGCGGTGTGGGGCCGGCTCGCGAAGACCTGCGAGCCGCTGACGCCGCGCGCGGTGCTGCGCCGGCGCGCGGCGACGCTGCGCGCGTGCGGCCTGTCGGAGCGCAAGGTCGAATACCTGCGCGATCTCGCGGAGCACTTCGCCAGCGGCCGCGTCGACCCGCGCAAGCTCGAGGCGATGGACGACGAAGAGGTGATCGAGTGCCTGACGGACATCCGCGGCATCGGTCGCTGGACAGCCGAGATGTTTTTGATCTTTAATCTGCTGCGCCCGAACGTGTTGCCGCTCGACGACCTCGGACTGCTGAAGGCGATCAGCCTGCACTACCTCGAAGGCGAGCCGACGCAGACGCTGCTCGGGCGTGAGGCACGCGCACGCATCGAGCAGCTCGCGTCGCCGTGGGCGCCCTGGCGCAGCGTCGCCACCTGGTATCTGTGGCGCAGCCTCGATCCGGTTCCGGTGGAGTACTGATGGCAAAGACGACGTATCTGGACTTCGAGCAGCCGATCGCGGAACTCGAGGCGAAGATCGAGGAGTTGCGCTTCGTGCAGGACGACTCGGCCGTGGACATCTCCGAGGAGATCGAGCGGCTGCAGAAAAAGAGCCAGGCGCTGCTCAAGGACATCTACGCGAAGCTCACTCCCTGGCAGGTCGCGCAGCTCGCGCGCCATCCGCAGCGGCCGTACACGCTGGACTACATCCACGACATCTTCACCGACTTCCACGAGTTGCACGGCGACCGTGCCTTCGCCGACGACCTGTCGATCGTCGGCGGGCTGGCGCGCTTCAATGGCCAGCCGGTCATGGTGCTGGGCCACCAGAAAGGCCGCGACACCAAGGAGCGCACGCTGCGCAACTTCGGCATGACCAAGCCCGAGGGTTACCGCAAGGCGCTGCGCTTGCTGAAGCTGGCGGAGAAATTCGGCCTGCCGATCTTCACCTTCGTCGATACGCCGGGCGCATATCCGGGGATCGACGCCGAGGAGCGCGGCCAGAGCGAAGCGATCGGCCACAATCTGTACGCGATGTCGCAACTGAAGGTGCCGATCATCTCGACGATCATCGGCGAGGGCGGCTCGGGTGGCGCGCTCGCGATCGCGGTGGCCGACCACGTGCTGATGCTGCAGTACGCGACGTACTCGGTGATTTCGCCCGAGGGTTGCGCGTCGATCCTGTGGAAGAGCGCGACCAAGGCGCCCGAGGCAGCCGAAGCGCTCGGCCTGACCGCGCATCGCTTGAAGGCGCTCGGCCTGATCGACAAGATCGTCTCCGAGCCGCTCGGCGGCGCGCACCGCGATCCCAAGCAGATGTCCGCGCTGCTCAAGCGCGCGCTCGGCGACAGCCTGCGCCAGTTCCAGGGCACGAAGACCCGGGAGCTGCTTGCCGCGCGCCATACCCGTCTGCTGGGCTATGGCAAGTTCAAGGAAACGACCCCCGAAAGCTGATCCGCTCGAGCGCGAGCTGCTCGATGCGCTGCGTGGCGCGCTCGCCGCGCAGCCGACGGAGGCGCGCCGCGGCGGCGGCCCACTGGTGATCGCCTACAGCGGCGGGCGCGATTCGACCGTGCTGCTGGACCTGGCGCGCCGCCTGCGCGACGCGCGTGCGCCGGGCTGGCGCAAACTGCTCGCGGCGCACGTGCACCACGGGTTGCTGCCGCAGGCGGACGACTGGGCAGCGCACTGCGAGCGCGTGTGCGCCGAGTGGGACATTCCGATCGACGTGCGGCGTGCGAGCGTGGCGCACGGGCACCGCGGCATCGAGGCGGCCGCGCGCGATGCGCGCTACGCCGCGCTCGCGGCGGCGGCGCGCGAGCGCGGCGCGCGTTTCGTGCTGACCGCGCATCATCTGGACGATCGTATCGAGACCTTTCTGCTGCAGTGGCTGCGCGGCGCCGGCGTCGACGGGCTGGCGGCGATGCCCGCGGCCCGCGCGTTTGACGCAGACCTCACGCTACTGCGTCCGCTGCTCGCCGTGCCGCGCGAGAGCATCGAGCGTTACGCACGCGCGCGCGAACTGCCCTTCGTCGAGGATCCGAGCAACGCCGACACGCGGCTCGCGCGCAACGCGCTGCGTGCGCGCGTGATTCCGGAACTGGAGGCGATCCGCAGCGGCTTCCGGCGCGCGGCGGCGCGCTCGATCGATCTGGTCGCCGCTGCGGCCGAAGTGTTGCGGGAGCTGGGGGCGGCGGACCTTGCGGCCTGCGCCGAAGGCGCGCCGCGCGGGATGCTGCGGCTCGACCGACTCGCCGCGCTCGCCCCCGCGCGCCGCGCGCTCGTGCTGCGCGAGTGGCTGTCCGCGGCCGGGCTGGAGGCGCCGTCGCGCGCGCGGCTCGGTGAAATCGTCGATCAGGCGCTGACCGCGCGCGGCGACGCGCGGCTGCTGATCCGCATCGGCGAGCAGGAAGTGCGCCGGCATCGCGGCCTGTTGCTTCTGCGACGGGCCACCGCGGCGGCGCGTCGCCACGTGCCGATTTGGTGGCGCGGCGAGCGCGAGATCGTGCTGCCCGAGTGGGGCGGGGTGCTGCGCTTCGAGCAGACCAGTGAAGAAGGCTTCGACGCCGACTGGCTGCGCGCCGCGCCGCTGGAAATGCGCGCGCGCGCGGGCGGCGAACGCTTCAAGCCGCATCCGACACGACCGTCGAAGACGCTGAAGCGGCTGTTCCAGGACGCCGGCGTGGCCGAGTTCGAGCGCGCTTCGCTGCCGCTCGTGTGGCGCGGCGACGATTTGATCTATGTCGCGGGACTCGGCCCGGATGTGCGGATGATCGATACGGGCGGGCAGCGCGTGCGGCTCGATTGGCGGCCCGATGCCACGCTGCTGGGCGACTGAGCCGGCGCGTCGGCCGGCGTCGGTGCGGGCCCTATAATCCGCGGCTTTTCGCCGCACCCGATAACGGCGGTCACGCAAGGATCATGGCGCTCATCGTTCACAAGTACGGCGGCACGTCGGTCGGCTCGGTCGAGCGGATCAAGAGCGTCGCGCGCCGCGTCGCCAAGTGGCAACGCGCCGGCCATCGGCTCGTCGTCGTCGTCTCCGCGATGAGTGGCGAGACGAACCGGCTGATCGCGCTCGCCAAGGAGATCCAGCCGAACCCGGATCCGCGCGAGCTGGACGTCGTCGCCTCCACCGGCGAGCAGGTCACGATCGGCCTGCTGGCGATGGCGTTGAAGGAACTCGGCCTGAAGGCCAGGAGCTACACCGGCCCGCAGGTGCACGTGCTCACGGACAGCGCGTTCACGAAGGCGCGCATCATCGACATCGACGAGAAAAAGATCCGCGCCGATCTGGAGTCGGGGCACGTCGTCGTCGTCGCGGGTTTCCAGGGTGTGGACGAGCACGGCAACATCACCACGCTCGGCCGCGGCGGCTCGGACACGTCGGCGGTCGCGCTCGCCGCGGCGCTGCGCGCCGACGAGTGCCTGATCTACACCGACGTCGACGGCGTGTACACGACCGACCCGCGCATCGTTGCCGAGGCGCGCCGGCTGCACAGGATCACCTTCGAAGAAATGCTCGAGATGGCGAGCCTCGGCTCGAAGGTGCTGCAGATCCGCTCGGTCGAATTCGCCGGCAAGTACAAGGTGCCGCTGCGCGTGCTGTCGAGCCTGACCGACCCCGACATGCCGCTCGCCGAGGAGGCGAACTCGGGCACGCTGATCACGTTCGAGGAAGACACGAAGATGGAAAAGGCCGTCATTTCCGGTGTGGCGTTCTCGCGCGACGAAGCGAAGATCACGTTGACGCGCGTGCCCGACCGTCCCGGCATCGCCTACCAGATCCTGGGCCCGATCGCCGAAGCGAACATCGACGTCGACATGATCGTGCAGAACATCAGCGTCGATGGCATGACCGACTTTTCGTTCACGGTCCACCGCAACGAGTACGCCAAGGCGATGGACGTGCTCGCCGCAAAGGTCAAGGCGCACGTCGGCGCGAAGGAGATCGTCGGCGACCCGAAGATCGCCAAGGTGTCGGTCGTCGGCATCGGCATGCGCTCGCATGTCGGCATCGCCAGCCTGATGTTCCGCACGCTGGCCGAGGAAGGCATCAACATCCAGATGATCTCGACCAGCGAGATCAAGATCTCGGTGGTCGTCGAGGACAAGTACATGGAGCTCGCGGTCCGCGCGCTGCACAAGGCGTTCGGGCTCGAGCACGAGGCGGCCTGACGCGCGGCCGATTCGTTGCCCGCCGGGTTCGACCGGACTACACTGCGCGCCGCGCGGGCGAATCGCCGGCGCGATTTGCGAGGACGGGCACGCGTCTGACCGGAGGCGTGCGAAGGACGCCGGAAGTGCAGCCGACGGCGGTCCCGCAGCGAAGCGAAAGGAGCAAAGGCATCGCGGATGCCCGCGCAATCCATCCGTCGGATTGCGCAAGTGAGAAGTGTCAGGCTTGGAGACGTGGCCGAGAGGTCGAAGGCACTCCCCTGCTAAGGGAGCATACGGGCAAAAACCCGTATCGACGGTTCGAATCCGTCCGTCTCCGCCACCCCACTGCCGGCTTTCAACGCCGAGCGTGCTCGGCGAGCAGCCACAGCAGCAGGAAACAGCCGACGGCGAGTGCGGCGATTGCTGCCAGCAGCAGCGTGCCGGTCTGGTAGTCGCCCACCGTGTACACGCCGCGCAACCGGGCGACGACGGCAACCGCCAGCAGCACGATGCCGAGCAGTCCGACCGCCTGGCCGCCTCTGAGCAAGATCAAATTCATTGTTCTCCTCCCTTGATCGGGTCGGCCCGCAGCGCTATTCAGCGGCGCGCGTCTTGACAAGCGGCGTACGCGGTCGCCGCGCGAAACCGTGGCCTTGCGCGCGCGTCGGATGCGGTAAACTTCGCGCCCGTTGCGCCCGTAGCTCAGTTGGATAGAGTACTTGGCTACGAACCAAGGGGTCGTGGGTTCGAATCCTGCCGGGCGCGCCAACTTCAAACGACAGAGCCCCGCCTCGCGCGGGGCTCTGTCGTTTGCGGGCCTCGCATGCGTGGCGGCAACTTGCTGCGCCGGCGCCAGCGCGCGTCGTACGGCCCGCCGCTGGCGTGGGCTGCCTTTGCCGTATGCGGCGCACCGCATGTCGGATCGAACTACGCATATGCGGAATTCTTCTTGGTCGGCGCCGGGATTTCCGCGGCGGCGCGATTCACGGCGAGCCGTTCGGCGGGCACACTGCGCCAGAAGTTCGCTCGCGAACGAAATCGAGCATCGCATGCACGCGCAGTTGATTCCCGTTGCACAGATCCGTCCCGACCCGCGCGGCCAGGGTTATCTGCCGCCGTCAATCGAGTGGCTCGCCGAAGACATCCGTCAACGCGGTGTGCTGCGGCCGGTGCTGGTGCGCGCGGCCGAGCACGGTTATGTGATCGTGCACGGGGAGCGGCGCTGGCGCGCCGCGCAAATGCTCGGGCTCGAAGTGATCCCGGCATATGTCGTGCAAGCGCCGGCAGCCCTCGGTCGCACGTCCGCGGATCGGGCCGTCCAGCAGTGAGCGTCGCGGCCGGCTGGCCTCGACGGCGGCGCCGGGCGCAACACTTGTCCACAGCGACTGTGGATAACGGCCTGCGCGCTGCGAGCAAACCGCCGCGCTTGCTCGCTGCCGCCGGCGTGCCGCTTTTTGCGGCAGGCGGCGCGAGTTACCGCCCGCGGACGGATCGTGTCCCGGCGGCCAGCGAGACTCGCCGCGCGCTGCACCCTCGCTCGCCGCCCGCGCGTGCTGCGAGCGCATGTTTGCACGCGCTGCGCCCGCTGCGACCCGGCGGTCGCTGCGAGCGCGTTCGCGCAGCGGTCGACGCGGCGCCGGCCCGCGCTCAG
>JBBIJJ010000126.1:0-10253 GCA_037446035.1 Burkholderiales bacterium | reverse complement strand
GCGCGGCCCGCTGGCGTCGTTGCGCGCTGCTCGGGCCTCGCCTATCTACTTGATATGTCTCGGCCCTGCGGCTGCGTGCGCCTAGCCAGCGGCCCGCTCGCGACGAAATCTTCACACCTTCTCAGCCCCGCCGCCGAACCGCCAGCGCACGCCGCCACAGCGCGAGCTTCTGCGCCAACGTACGGCCGGCGTGGGCAGGGCTGGACGACGGCACCACCGCCGTGGCAAACCCGGCCTGTCGGAACGGCGGCTCGAAACGTGCGGCCGTGCGCCCGTTGAAGATCACGCGCTCGAGCTTAGGCGCCAGGCGATGCAGCAGCGCGAAGTCGTTCGGTTCGTGGTTGCGGATCGCGCTGTCGGCGCTGCCCGCGCGCTCGCAGGCACCGAGCACGTCCCAGATGCCGACGCCGTGCGCCAGCACGCGCGCGCGCCGTGCCTCGTAAGGCAGTTCGGCGAGCGGCTCGCCGAGCACGCGCCCGAGGATCGTCCAGAACTGGTTGCGCGGATGCGCGTAGTACTGTCCGGCCGCGAGCGAAGCCTCGCTCGGGAAGCTGCCCAGGATCAGCGTCCTGACGCCGGCGTCGACGACGGGAGCAAAGCCCTTGAGACGGCGGCGCTTCGGCCGATCGCCGGAGCGCTTCACCGCCGCCGCGGCCGCAGGGCCAGCGCCCGCGCTCTGTCCTTTACCGGCCCGCGGCCGCAGGCCCCTCGCGCCGGCCATCGGCACAAGGTCAGCTCGAGCGGCTCGCCGCATCGAGCAGCAAGGCGTTCATCCGCCGCACGAACGACGCCGGGTCGTCGAGCTGGCCCCCTTCGGCGAGCACCGCCTGATCGAGCAGCAGCGCGGCCCAGTCGGCGAGCTTCGCTTCCTCGTACTTCAGCCGCTGCACCAGCGGGTGATGCGGATTCAACTCGAGGATCGGCTTGCCCGCCGGCGCCTTCTGCCCGGCTGCCTTCAGCAGCCGCGCCAGATGCGCGCTCATCGCGTCGCGGTCGACGACGATGCACGCCGGCGAATCGGTCAGACGCAGCGTCACGCGCACGTCCTGCACGCGGTCGCCGAGCGCGGATTTCACCTTGCCGACGAGCTCCTTGTACTCTTCGGCGACCTTCTGCTGCTGCTCCTTTTCCTGCGCGTCGGCCAGCTCGCCGAGGTCGAGATCGCCCTTGGCGACCGACGCCAGCGGCTTGCCGTCGAACTCGTGCAGGAAGGTGAGCATCCATTCGTCGACGCGGTCAGTCAGCAGAAGCACCTCCACGCCCTTCTTGCGGAAGATCTCCAGATGCGGGCTGGACTTCGCCGCCTCCGGCGTGTCGGCGGTCAGGTAGTAGATCGACTTCTGGCCGGGCTTCATCCGCGCGACGTAGTCGCCGAGCGACACGCTCTGCGCGCCTTCGCTCGCGGTGGACGCGAAGCGCAGCAGCCTGGCGATGCGCTCGCGATTGGCCGGATCGTCGCCGACGCCTTCCTTCAGCACCTGGCCGAACTCGGACCAGAACTTCGCGTAGTCGTCCTTGCGGTTCTCGGCCAGATCCTCGAGCAGCGACAGCACGCGCTTGGTGCAGCCTTCGCGGATCGCCTTGACGTCGCGCGACTCCTGCAGGATCTCGCGGCTGACGTTCAACGGCAGGTCGCTCGAATCGACGACGCCGCGCACGAAGCGCAGATAGGGCGGCAGCAGTTGCTCGGCGTCGTCCATGATGAACACGCGCCGCACGTACAGCTTCACACCGTGCCGCTGGTTGCGATCCCAGATGTCGAACGGCGCGCGCGACGGGATGTAAAGGAGCTGGATGTATTCGGTCTTGCCTTCGACGCGGTTGTGCGTCCACGCCAGCGGTTCGGTGAAGTCGTGCGCGACGTGCTGGTAAAACGCCTTGTATTGCTCGTCGGTGATCTCGCTTTTGGCGCGCGCCCACAGCGCGCTCGCCTGATTGACCGTTTCTTCCTCGTCCTCGACGACGTACGCGTTCTTGTCCTTGTCCCACTCCTCCTTCTTCATGCGGATCGGCGTGGCGATGTGATCCGAGTACTTGGTCAGGATCGAGCGCAGCTTCCAACTGGACAGCAGCTCGTCTTCGCCCTCCTTCAGGTGCAGGATCACGTCGGTGCCGCGCGATTCGCGCGTGGCGGGCTCGACCGTGAACTCTCCTGTGCCGTCGCTTTCCCACTTGACCGCCTGGTCGGCCGGCAGCCCCGCGCGGCGCGAGATCACCGTCACGCGGTCGGCAACGATGAAGCTGGAATAGAAGCCCACGCCGAACTGGCCGATCAATTGCGTGTCCTTCTGCTGATCGCCGGTCAGTTGCGCGAAAAACTCGCGCGTGCCGCTCTTGGCGATCGTGCCGAGGTGCTGGATCGCTTCGTCGCGCGACATGCCGATGCCGTTGTCCGACACGGTGATCGTGCGCGCCGCCTTGTCGTAGGCGATGCGGATCGCGAAGTCGGCGCCGCCTTCGAGCAGCTCGGGCCTGGCGATCGCCTCGAAGCGCAGCTTGTCGCACGCGTCAGACGCGTTGCTGACCAGCTCGCGCAGGAAGATCTCCTTGTTCGAATACAGCGAATGGGTCACGAGGTGAAGAAGCTGCTTCACCTCGGCCTGGAAGCCCAGGGTCTCCTTGATCTTGGTGTCGGGTGCGCCCATGCAAGTCCTCCGGTACGGCCGTAGCGGGGCCGATTATGGGGGCGGGGCGCGCGGCTTCAAGGTCGCGACGCCGGGCTCGCGGTCCGCCGGACGCAGGCAACCGCGAGCGGCCGGCCAAGCGTTGCGAACCGCTCGATACGCGCCGAAGGTGCGTCCGTCCTCGTCCCCCCTTTTGCAAAGGGGGACTGAGGGGGGATTTCTCAGACCAGCTCGACCTTCAGCCGCCTGCCGACGGCTTGCGCCGCTCGCTGCAGCGTCTGCAGCGTGACCGACTCGTTATTCGGGTCGAGCAGCCGATCAAGCTGCTGCCGGCTCGTATTCATCCGTTCGGCCATCGCCGTCTTCGACAGCCCCTGTTCCGCCATCGCCTCGCCGAGCTGGTAGGCAATGATCTGCTTGATCGCAGCGGCCGTGACTTCGGTCTCGATCCCCTGCTGCGCGAGAAAGGCGGAAAACTTCGAACCGATCCGCGGGTTCTTCGGTTTAGCCATGTTTGAGCACCTCGTTCATGCGCCTTCGTGCCAGCAGCAGCGCTTCGCGCGGCGTCTTCTGCGATTTCTTGACGAAGCCAGGTAGCAGGACCATGTGCCCTTCGAACGCGAAGAACGGTACGGGCGCAATGCGGCCGCCGGTCAAGTCGCTGCGGATTTCCCAGAGGCCGTCGCCCAACGCACGACAAGTCGGCATGCCGATCGGCCATCCGAATTCGGCCTTCGCGATATCCGTGCCGATGATCTTTCGATCCTCGGTCGACAACTCGAGCAGCCATCCGCGCACGGGTTCGTTGCCCGTGGCCGAGCGATAGAACGCTGCGGGAAGCCGCTTCAAGTCGACCACGGTTGGTTTTGTACCATTAATGGTACGGCAACGCAAGGCCGCACCGAGCGCCGCTACTCCCCGATCTGCTGCAGCAGGTACAGCCGCTGGTAGATGCCGCCTGCGATCGCCATCAGTTCGTCGTGCGTGCCCTGCTCGGCGATGCGGCCGTGGTTGAGCACGACGATGCGGTCGGCGGCGCGGATCGTCGACAGCCGGTGCGCGATCGCGATCACGGTCACCTTGCCGCGCAGCTCGGCGAGCGCGGCCTGCACGAGCTGCTCGGTCTCGCTGTCGATGCGCGCGGTCGCCTCGTCCAGGAACAGCACGCGCGGTGCCCCGGCCAGCGCGCGCGCCACCGCGATCAACTGTTTCTGCCCGGACGACAGCCGTGCGCCGCTTTCGCCGAGCGGCGTGTCGTAGCCCTGCGGCAGCCGCTCGATCACCTCGTGCACGCGCGCGGCGCGCGCGGCGGCTTCGATCACCGGTTGCGGCAGACCGCGCCCCATGTCGATGTTCTCGCGCGCGCTTGCGGCCAGCAGGAACGGCTCCTGCGGCACGAGCCCCACGTCGGCGCGAAAGTGCTCGTCGCCGATCGTCGCCAGCGGAATGCCGTCGATTTCGATGCGCCCGGCCTGCGGCGCGTAGAAGCGCAGCAGCAGCGCGAGCAGCGTGGACTTGCCGCTGCCGGTCGCGCCGACGATGCCGACGAACGCACCGGCCGGAATCTCCAGACTCAGGTCGTGCAGCACCGGCTCGTCGGGGTCGTAGCCGAACGTCACGTCGCGCAGCTCGACGCGCCCATGCGCGATGCGGCGCGCGTGCGTGACGCGCTCGCTCTCGCCCTCCTGCAGCAAGGCATTTACGCGCGCGGCGGCGATCACCGACTGCTGCAACAGAGAGAACTGCATCGTGATCTGGATCAGCGGCTCGACCACGCGTGCGATGTACGCGATGAACGCGTACAGCAGACCGATCTCGAGCGCGTCCGGGCGCTGGGCGCCGAAGGCTGCGATCACCGCGACGATCAGCAGCACGTTGACCAGATCTAGCGCCGGCCGCAGCAGCCACGCGTTGGCGCGGATCTCACCCATGCGCGCGCGCCAGTACGCATCGTTGGTGGCGCCGAAGCGCCGGCCGAACCGGTGCACCGCGCCGGTGGCCTGCAGCACGCTCATGCCCGCGATGCTCTCGGCCATCTGCGCATTGATGTCGCTGCGCAGCTCGCGCGCGCGCGTGACCGCGCCGCTGGACAGCCGCTGGTAACCCCAGACGATCGCCGCCGTCGCCGGCACCAGCGTCAGCACGATCAGCATCAAGCGCCAGTCGAGCCAGGCCATCGCGACGATCGCGCCGAGCAACACCGTGAGCCCCTGCAGGATCTCGAACAGCACCTGCACGTAGAGCTGCTTGACCGACTCGGTGTCGTTGGTGATGCGGCTGACCAGTTGGCCGGTGATGGCGCGGTCGAAGAAGGCCATCGGCAGCCTCAGCACGTGCGCGTACACGCGCTCGCGCAGCCGCCGCACCGAGCGCATCGCCAGACCGGCCAGCCGCACGAGCTGGAAGTAGCGCACGACGCTTGCCGCGCAACCCGACGCCAGATACCCGCCGAGCAGCAGCGCGATCGCCCACGGCTCGAACGAACGCGGCAGCAGGTGCGCGTCGATGAAGACCTTGCCGAAGATCGGCCCGAGCGCCTCCAGTCCGCCCGCCGCCGCCAGCCACAGCGTGGCCCACACGAGTTGGCGCTTGTCCGGCCGCGCCGCGCGCGCGAGCAGCGCGAACGCCTGCCGGCGCTCGTTCGGCTTGACCGGGCGCAGGTCGGGATGCGTTTCGGCTTCGATGGCGATGGACATTGCCTGGATCGAGGATTGGGGATTGAAGATTCAGGACTCAGCGGATCGGGGACTGCGGGTGGTGGACGCGTCTGAAAATCTTCTCCCGACTCACAACGGTCGACGCGCTTCACGCCGCATCCAGGCTCGCCTCCAGTTGCTGGTACCTCCACTGCGCCGCGTACCAGCCGCCAAGCGCGAGCAGCTCGTCGTGCGTGCCGCGCTCGGTCACGCCTCCGGCGCGGATCACGATGATCTGGTCGGCGTCGGCCACCGCCGACAGCCGATGGCTGACGATGATCGCGCTGCGCGCCGCGCGTGCGCCGCGCAGATGCGCGAGGATGCGCGTCTCGGTACCCGTGTCGACGGCCGACAGCGCATCGTCGAGCACCAGCAACGGGGTGTCGGTCAGCAGCGCGCGCGCGATCGCCACCCGCTGCCGTTGCCCGCCCGACAGCGTGACGCCGCGTTCGCCGACCAGCGTGTCGTAGCCGCGCGGGAAACGCAGGATGTCGTCGTGCAGCGCGGCCAGTCGCGCCGCCTCTTCGATCTGCGCGCGCGTCGCCTCGGGTCGGGCGAGCGCGATGTTCTCGGCGATCGACGCCGAGAACAGGAATGGCTCCTGCGGCACCCACGCGATCGCGGCACGCAGCGCGTCGAGCCGGTACGCGTGCAGCGGATGCGCGCCCCATCGGATCGAGCCCGACTGCGGCGCGTAATGCCGCAGCAGCAGCCGGATCACGGTCGACTTGCCCGCACCGGTCGGCCCCACGATGCCCAGCGTGCGGCCCGGCGCGAGGTCGAAGCTGACGCGATCGAGAGCGAGCCGGTGGGGTGGATCGACGGGCTGCACGTCCCCCTTGCCCTCGCCTCGCGAGCCGGGCGAGGCAGGGACGCCCTGCCGTCGCTCGCCCTCGGCCCGTGTCCCGGGACAGGAAAATGTCTCGCCCTCGCCGCGCACGCGCGGACAGGGCTGGGCCGAGCGGTCCTCAGCCGGCGCTTGCGGATAAGAGAACGTCACCTCGTCGAACCGGAGCACACCGCGCTCGATCGCTTCAACGGTCCCGCCATCCTCGACCGACAGCGGCTCCGCCAGCAGCGGCGCGAGCCGGCCCCACGCCGCGCGGCCGCGCTCGATCAGCGACAACACCCAGCCGGCCGCGAACATCGGCCAGATCAGTTGCGCGAGGTACATCGTGAAAGCGGTCAGGCCGCCCACGGTCAGCTCGCCGCGCCAGACGAGCCAGCCGCCCACGGCGAGCGTCAGCACCGTCGCCACCGTCAGCGTCACGCCGACCGCCGGCTCGTAGGCCGCCTCCCACTTCTGCGCGTCGAAGCTCGCGTCGGCCGCGGCCTGCGTGCGCTGCGCGAAATCCCTGCCCGCGCGCGCCTCCAGCCCCAGCGCACGCAACGTGCGCACGCCCGCGACCGTCTCCTGCACGTGCTCGTTCAGCGCGGAGAAGCGGTCGAGCGACTGCCGCCAGGCGTCGTGCACGCGGCGCGAGATCACCCAGAACGAAGCGGCCATCAGCGGAAACGGCAGCAATGCGACGAGCGCGAGCCGCCAGTCCACGCCCAGCGTCATCATGCCCACCACCAGCACCAGCGTCAGCGTGCCGTCGAAGCCGGCCAGAAACGCCTCGCCGGCGGCCATTTCGACGGCATCGACGTCGTTGGTCGCGCGCGCCATCAGGTCGCCGGTGCGCTGGCGGTTGAAAAACGGCGGCCCCTGCCGCGCCAGCCGGGCGTACAAGCGCGTGCGCAGCTCCACGCCGAGCCGATACGCTGCGGCGAATAGCTGCAGTCGCCAGCCCACGCGCAGCAGGTAGATCGCAATACCCATCAGCGCGAGCCACGCCAGCTCGCGCCACAGCGCGCCGTCGGCGAGCGTGCCGGCGACCAGGCCGTCGACGATGCGGCCGACCTGCCGCGGCACCCACACCGTCAGCACCGCGACACCGATCAGCATCAGCGCCGACGCTCCATACGCGCGCCAGTGCCGGCGCACGAAGCCGCCGATCAGTCGGGTCAGGGTGACGGTCACGGCGTCGTCGTACTTGTCCGGGCGGTGGCCGTTCGCATTGCGCCGGGCGCGATTGCGTGCGATGCGCGGCGCTCGACAGGTGCTGTCCGAGAAACGGAAGGGCGCGATTGTAGGCAGTCGGCAAGCGCGCGTCCCGGGTTTCGTCTCGATCAAATGCCGCGCCGGTGCGCGTTGACGTTGCACGCATCGCCGCAGTAACGTGCCCTGCGTACGCACCCTCGCAGCGATGCGGTCGTTGCCACCGACGACGCGGTTCGATGACGGCAAACAGCGACACGAGCGCCGGCGCCCCGCGCGCCACCAGGCGTGCCGCCGCGTTGCGCGACGGCGCCGACCAGTTGCAGGCCAAGGTCGACTTCCTCGCCTCGCCCGCCGCGTATTCCGAGCACCCCGCGCACGTCGAGCTGCGGGAAACGCACATGTCCTGGGTCTTTCTGACCGACGGCACGGCCTACAAGCTGAAGAAGCCCGTCGTCTATCCGTATCTGGACTTCAGCACGCTGGCGGCGCGCGAGGCGCGTTGCCGCGACGAGGTGCGGCTGAACCGCCGGCTCGCGCCTGACGTGTATCTCGGTGTGGCGCGGTTGACGCGCGAGGCCGATGGGCGCCTGGCGATCGACGGCGAGGGCACGACGATCGACTGGCTGGTACGCATGCGCCGGCTGCCCGAGGAGCGCACGCTCGAGCGGCTCATCGCGCGCGGCGAGCTGGCGGCCGCGCATGTCGCGCAGATTGGCGCCGCGTTGGGCGCGTTCTACCGGCGGCTCGCGCCCGCCGACGTCGATGCGCGGCGCTACGTCGAGCTGCTGCGCGCCCAGCACGACGCCAACGCCGGCCTGCTGCTGCGGCCCGACTTCGCGCTCGACGGCGCACGCGTCGAGCGCACGCTAGAGGCGGTCGGGCGCTTCTTCGACGCCGACCGCGCGCTGCTCGAAGCGCGCGCCAGCGGCGGCCATGTCGTCGAGGGCCACGGCGACCTGCGCCCCGAACACGTCTTCCTGCTCGAGCAGCCGGTCATCATCGACTGCCTGGAGTTCAACCGCGCGCTGCGGCTCCTGGACCCGTTCGACGAGATCGGCTTCCTCGGCCTCGAATGCGAGCGACTCGGCGCACCGTGGGTCGGTGAACGACTGCGCCGCGACCTCGAAGCGCGACTCGGCGACCGCATCGACGACCGCCTGCACCACTTCTATGTCGCGCTACGCGCCTGCCTGCGTGCGCGGCTGGCGCTCGCGCATCTGACCGAGCCCGAGCCACGCGAACCGCACAAGTGGCCGCAGCGCGCGCGGGAATATCTGGCGTTGGCGCAGCGCGTGGTGGGGGCAATGGCGTAGCGCAGCCACCTCGGCCGGCGCAACACGCAGAGGAATCCGACCTGCTGCCCTGGCGGCCATGCTGATGCACAGACCGCGCTCGGCGCCTCTTGCGAAGCGATGCGGGCAGCTCGTCCAGCGTCACGGACTCGCCTCGCTCGATCGCAGCCCCTCGGTCCTGGCGGTGTCACCTTGCCGGAACGACTCCTTCATGCACCCGCCGGATCGCCTGCGCAAACAGCGGCGCCGCGCTGACGATCTCTACCCGCTCGCGCGCCGCCGCGCTCAGCCGGAAAGGCGGCACCGTGTCGGTGATGATCGTGGCGGCGAAGGCGGGATTCGCGATCACGTCGCTCGCGCCCGCGTTGAACAGCCCGTGCGCGGCAAAGGCGTAAACCTTGGTCGCGCCGGCGGCGAGGCAGGTCTGCGCGGCGCGCAGCATCGTGCCGCCGGTGCTGATCAGATCATCGACGAGCAGCACCGTGGCACCCGCGACCTCGCCCGCGAGCAGGTCGCCGCTGACCACACCGGCGCTGCGGCGCTTCTCCAGATACGCTGAGCCGAACTGGCGCGCAAGCCGCGCTTCGAGCGTTTCGCGGAAAAGCTGCGCGCGCTTCACCCCGCCCGGATCGGGCGAGGCGACGACGACCGGGCCGCTGCCCGCGAGCTCGCCCGCGCGCGCTGCGAAGACCTCCGCCGATTCGAGGTGCAGCGTCGGGATGCGGAAGGCGTTCTGCAACGCCGCGACGTTGTGCACTTCGAGCACGATCACGCCGGCGACGCCCATCGCCTCGAAAAGCTGCGCGACGTAGCGCGTGATCACCGGGTCCCACGGCTTGGTCACGCGGTCCTTGCGCGCGTACGCGAGATAGGGCACGACGGCGGTGACGCGCGCCGCTCCGTGATCGCGCAGCGCGCCGGCAAAGAACAGCAGCCGGGCGAGCTTGTCGTTGGCGCTGCCGTCGGGGCCGCCATGCAGGCTCTGGATCACGAAGCAGTCGTGCCTGCGCACGTCGGCGAGCGGACGCGCCTTGTGTTCGCCATCCTCGAACTCGCGCTCTTCCGAGGGGGCGAGTTCGACGCCGAGCGCGGCGGCGACGCGTTCGCCGAATTCACGCGTGTGTTTGAGCGCGAACAGCAGCATCGTGTTCTCCCGTCGAGCGTTACGAATCCTCAAGGAAGATGCCAACCGACCGGCGCCCGAGCCGACGCGTCTCGTCATGGCGCGCCCATGTTTCCGTCACTCCGAGCCGGCCACCCGCACGTCACTCCGAGCCGGCCACCCTTGTCACTCCGAGCCGGCCATCCCTTGTCACTCCGAGCCGGCCATCCCTTGTCACTCCGAGCCGGCCACCCGTGTCATTCCGAGCCAAAGGCGAGGAATCTCCGCACCCGCCGCGCCGAGATCCCTCGCATGCGCTCGGGATGACATGCTGCTGCTGCCGTTTCAAGCCGACGAGTGCTCGTCATGGCAAGCCGCCTCCCGTCACTCTGAACCGACCACCCCTTGTCATTCCGAGTCGGCCACCCGCACGTCACTCCGAGCCGGCCACCCTTGTCACTCCGAGCCGGCCATCCCTTGTCACTCCGAGCCGGC
>JBBIJJ010000125.1:0-10263 GCA_037446035.1 Burkholderiales bacterium | reverse complement strand
GTGAGTCTTTCTACTGCGCGGCCCGCTGGCGTCGTTGCGCGGTGCTCGGGCCTCGCCTATCCACTTGATATGTCTCGGCCCTGCGGCTGCGTGCGCCTAGCCAGCGGACCGCTCGCGACGAAATCTTCACACCTTCTCAGTGCCCTCACCGCCGCCCGCTCCCACCGCGTGGGAGAGGGCGCTTCGAGCGAAGGCTCGCGCAGAAGCGTCAGAACGCCGGCTTCGGCGAAGCGTTCCTGTACGCCTCCACACCCGCCAGGATCTCGCGGCGCGCCTCGTCGGGACCGGCCCAGCCGATCACCTTGACCCACTTGCCCGGCTCCAGATCCTTGTAGTGCTCGAAGAAGTGGCGGATCTGATCCAGCCGCTCGGGCGCGATGTCCTCGGGCTTGCGCCAGTGCTTGTACCAGGGCAGGCACTTGTCGATCGGCACCGCCAGCAGCTTGGAGTCGCCGCCCGCCTCGTCTTCCATCCTCAGCACACCGAGCGGGCGGCAGCGCACGACCACGCCGTGCTGCAGCGGAAACGGCGTGATCACCAGCACGTCGACCGGATCGCCGTCGTCGGCGATCGTGTGCGGGATGTAGCCGTAATTGCACGGATAGTGCATCGAGGTGCCGATGAAGCGGTCGACGAACAGCGCGCCGGACTCCTTGTCGACTTCGTACTTGATCGGATCCGCATGCGCGGGGATCTCGATGATGACGTTGAAGTCATCCGGCAGTGCGCGGCCGGCGGGCACGCGGTCAAGCCCCATCTGTCGCTCCTCGCGGCGGGAATGCGGCCGATTCTAAGCAGAAGTGCTTGCGCGAGGCGATGCGGCGGAAGAATGACGATCGCGAGGCGCTGGCAGATAATTGCGGCGCGCAGCGGGAGGCGGACGTGGACGGTCACTGGGCGGCGGTCGACGGCCGCCATCACTTCATCGGCAATCGCTGGGTCGAATCGCGCTCGGGGCAATCGATCGACGTGATCGACCCGTCGGACGGCAAACCCTTTGCCAGAATCGCGCGCGGCAACGCCGCCGACATCGACGCCGCCGTGAAAGCCGCGCGCGCGGCGTACGGCGAGTTCGGCGACGGCGCGTGGGGACGGCTCAACGCAACCGAACGCGGGCGGCTGCTGGCGCGGCTTGCGCAGGCCGTGCTCGATCACCTCGAAGAGCTGGCGCGACTCGAATCGCGCACCACCGGCAAGCCGCTGAAACAGGGCCGCGCCGACGCCACGGCGCTGGCGCGCTACTTCGAGTACTACGCCGGCGCAGCCGACAAGCTGCACGGCGAAACGATCCCGTATCAGACCGGCATGACGGTGCTGACGATCCGCGAGCCGCACGGCGTCACCGGCCACATCGTGCCGTGGAACTATCCGCTGCAGATCTTCGGTCGCAGCGTCGGCGCCGCCTTGGCCGCCGGCAACGCGTGCGTGGTCAAGCCGGCCGAAGACGCTTGTCTGTCGCTCGCGCGTGTCGCGGAGCTCGCCGCCGAGGTCGGCGTTCCCGCCGGCGCGCTGAACACCGTCACCGGCCTCGGCCACGAGGCCGGCGCCGCGCTCGCCGCCCATCCGGGCATCGACCACATCTCGTTTACCGGGTCGCCGGCGACCGGAACGCTGGTCGCGCAGGCCGCGGCGAAACATCACTGCCCGGTCACGCTCGAGCTCGGCGGCAAGAGCCCGCAGATCGTCTTCGGCGACGCCGACCTCGACGAAGTGCTGCCGATCGCGGTCAACGCGATCGTGCAGAACTGCGGACAGACCTGCTCGGCCGGCAGCCGGCTGCTGGTCGAGCGGCGCGTCTACGAGCCGCTGCTCGAGCGCATCGGCGAAGCAATGTCGAAGCTGCGCGTCGGTCCCGCGCTCGCCGATCTGGACGCCGGCCCGCTGATCCGGCGCAACCAACTGCAGCGCGTCTGGGACTATCTGAGCCAGGCGCAGGCCGACGGCATCGCGATCGCTGCGCAGGGCCACGTCGTCGAAGACGCACCGGAAACGGGCTTTTACCAGGCGCCGACGCTGCTGCGCGACGTGCCGCCAAACCATCCGATCGCGCAGGAGGAGATCTTCGGTCCCGTGCTCGCGGCGCTGCCGTTCGATTCGGAAGAGGAAGCGCTGCGCATCGCCAACGGCACGATGTACGGCCTGGTCGCCGGCGTGTGGACGCGCGACGGCGCGCGCCAGCTCAGGCTCGCGCGCAAGCTCGCTTGCGGCCAGGTCTTCGTGAACAATTACGGCGCGGGCGGCGGCATCGAGCTGCCGTTCGGCGGTGTGAAGGCAAGCGGCTACGGCCGCGAAAAGGGCTTCGAGGCGCTGCTGGGCTTCACGCGGCTGAAGACCATCGCCATCAGGCACGGGTAAGTCGATTCACCACCGAGACACGGAGAACACGGAAAAGAACATTGGGTCCTTCTCGGTAAGGTCGCTGTCTCGGTGTTTCAAACAAGGACCGGAAAGGGATGAGACTGCAGAACAAGGTTGCGATCGTCGCCGGCAGCGCGCCGGTTTTGTCTGCGGCCGCCGCTGCGCGGCTTAACTTCGCGCGCCGCGCGAAGTTAGCCTCCGACGAAACCCGAGCCCGAAAGGAGCTTCGATGAGCACGCCGCGACTTGCGAACAAGGTCGCCGTCGTCACCGGCGCGGGCTCGGGATTTGGCGAGGGGATCGCGAGGCGCTTCGCGGAAGAAGGCTGCGCGGTGATCGTCAACGATCTGACGCGCGAAGCGGGTGAGCGCGTCGCCGCGGCGATCCGCGTCGGCGGCGGGCGCGCGCAGTTCGCTTTCGGCGACGTGTCGAAGAGCGCCGACGTCAAGGCCCTGCTGGACGCCGCGCTCGCGCACTTCGGGCGGCTCGACATCGTCGTCAATAACGCCGGCACCACGCACCGCAACCGGCCGCTGCTCGAAGTCGACGAAGCGACGTTCGACCGCGTCTACGCAGTCAATGTCAAGAGCATCTACTGGACCGCGCAGCACATCGTGCCGTACTTCCGCGCGCAGGGCGGCGGCTGCTTCGTCAACATCGCGTCGACCGCCGGCGTGCGGCCGCGCCCGGGGCTCGTCTGGTACAACGGCAGCAAGGGCGCGGTGATCGTCACCAGCAAGGCGATGGCCGCGGAACTCGGCCCGGATCGCATCCGCGTCAACTGCGTCAACCCGGTGATCGGCGAAACGGGTTTGCTGGAAGATTTCATGGGCATGCCCGACACGCCGGAAAACCGCAAGAAGTTCCTGGCGACGATCCCGCTCGGCCGCTTCTCGCGTCCGCTCGACGTCGCCAATGCGTGCCTCTATCTCGCTTCGGACGAAGCCGAGTTCGTCACCGGTGCCTGCCTCGAGGTCGACGGCGGCCGCTGCGTCTAAGAAGGTGTGAAGACTTCGTCGCGAGCGGGCCGCTGGCCAGGCGCACGCAGCCGCAGGGCCGAGACATATAAGTAGATAGGCGACTGCGGAGCACCGCGCAACACGCCAGCGGGCCGCGCAGCAGAAAGATTCGCGCCTTCTGAGGCGTGCTCACCGCGCCGTTGCGTCGCCACGCGGCGTCACGCGCAGCCCGACCCGGCGGATCCTTCCTCCTTCGGCCTGCCGCACCGCCAACACCACGCGGCCGACGGCGATGCGATCGCCGATCGCCGGCCGGCCGCGCAGTCTCGCTCGCAGGAACTCCCCCACCGATTGCCCCGCCGTCGCGTCGGACGGAATCTCCAGCCCGTAGTATTCGCGCAGATCGCCGAGCGTGGCGGCGGCGTCGAGAGACCACTCGGGAATCGCCGGCGCCGGCGCGAACAGCTCCTCGAGATCGCCGACGGTTTCGTCGCGCGCAAGCACGGCAACGACGTCGCCGGCGGCGAGCGTCGTGGCGGCGATCGAGTGTCCGCCGCGCACGACCTCGACCACGCGTGCGCCACCCGGCAGCTCCAGCTCGTCGATCGCCCGCCCGGCTACGCGCGCGTCGGTCAGCACGCGAAGCTGCACCAGCTCGTGCCCGTCGCGGCTTCCTTCGATCGCTTCGGCCGCCAGGATCGGCGAACTCGCAGGGACGACCACCTGCGCCAGCCGCGCGGCGAATGGCAACGAAGCGCCCTGCGCAAGCAGCGAAAGCAACACGGTGAAGAACGTGAGATGGAACAGCAGCGCGGCGTCGGCGATGCCGGCCATCAGCGGAAACAGCGCAAGCACGATCGGCACGGCGCCGCGCAGCCCGACCCAGCCGATGAACGCGATCTCGCGCAGCGAGTAGCGAAACGGCGCGAGGAACACCGCGACCGCGACCGGGCGCGCGAAGACGATCAGACCGACGCCGATGGCCAGCGCGGCGGAAGCAACCTCGGCCAGGTTCTTCACGTCCGTGATGAGTCCGAGGATCAAAAACATGCCCGCCTGCGCGAGCCACGCCAGCCCGTCGCTGACGCGCAGCACGTCTTCGGTCACGTGCACGCGCCGGCGCGCGACGATCATGCCGGCAAGAAAGATCGCGAGGAAGCCGCTGCCGCCCAGAAGGTTGGTGGTCGCGAAGATCAACAACCCGCCGGACTGGATCAGCAGCGCGTACAGGCCCTCGGTCACGCGCACGCGCGCGATGATCTCGGCGAGCAGGCGGCCGAGCAGTCCGCCGCAGGCGAGCCCCACGCCGAGCTGCTGCGCGAACATCGGCACGAGCTGCGCCACGGTCGCGTCCGGCAACCGGATCAGCTCGATCATCGACAGCGTGAGGAACACGGCCATCGGGTCGTTGATGCCCGATTCGACCTCGAGCGTGGCGCTGACGCGCTCGTTCAGCCGCAGTCCGCCGGCGCGCAGCAGCGCGAACACCGCGGCGGCGTCGGTCGAGCCGACGATCGCGCCCATCAGCATCGCGTAGCGCCAGTCGAAGCCGAGCAGCGCCGCCGCAAGCAGCCCCACCAGCACGGCGGTCAACACGACGCCGAAGGTGGCGAGCACCAGCGCCGGCGCGGCGACCATGCGAAAGGTCGATGCCCGCGTGCGCAGGCCGTCGGCGAGCAGGATCACCGCCAGCGCAAGGTTGCCGATCAGCGCCGCGGGGTACGTGCCGATGAATCCCTCCGGTGCGCCCGGCAGCTCGGTGGCGAAGAGTCCGACCGCGAGGAAGACCAGCAGCGCGGGCACCCCGATTCGCTGTGACAGCGCCGACAACAGGATCGCGACGAACAGCAACGCGCCGGCCGCCAGCAGCACTTCGTTGATTGTCCCCATGCCTCGATCAGAGCATGCGGCGGCGCCCGCGCTCAAGTCCGGCGGTACACCGATCGAGCGTCGCGACTCCTCACATCGCGCGTCAGCGGGCTGGCTTTTCCGGGTCGGCTGCTCCACCGGGCGGTACGAGTCCGCACGACATCCGTGGACCGACCGGCACAGGCCGTCGCCGAGACGCAACGCGGGCACGGATGAGGGTCGCCGGCGAGCGGGTTGCGCCCGATCGGCGCGCGGCGGCGGCGCGCCGAACGCTCGCGCGCTATCGATACGCGAGATCGCGCAAAGCGAGCGTTAACGGCGGAAAGTAGGTCACGACCAGCAGGCAGCCGAGCACCACGGCGACGAACGGCGCGAGTTGCGTGACGATCCGGTCGAGCGAGATCCGCGCGACCGTGCAGGCAGCGAACAGATTCACGCCGAACGGCGGCGTGATCATGCCGAGCGCGAGGTTGACCACCATCACGATGCCGAAGTGCACCGGGTCGATGCCGAAATGCGCGGCGACTGGTGCCAGGATCGGCGCCAGCACGATGATCGACGCCGAGGTCTCGATGAACATGCCGATCAGAAACAGCGCGACGTTGACACCGAGCAGGAATAGCTCCGGCGATCGAAGCGCCTCCTTGAGGAACTGCCCGATCTGCGCGGGCACGCCGGCCCGCGTGATCAGGTAGGCGAACAGCCCCGCGTTGGCGATGATGAACATGATCACCGCGGCGGAGATCGCCGAGCGCTTCAGGACTTCGAACACCTGAACCGGCTTGACCTCGCGGTAGACGAACACACCGATGAACAGCGCGTAGAAGACCGCCACGACCGACGCTTCGGTGGGCGTGAAGATGCCGCCGTAGATTCCGCCCAGAATGATCACCGGCATCAGCAGCGCCCACGCCGCGTGGCGCAACGCGACGAAAAACGGCAGCCGCCCGTCGCCGTCGTGCTTGCCCCAGCCCTGTCGCTTGCAGTACAGGTAGACGAACAGCATCAGCGCGCCGCCGATCAGCAGCCCCGGGCCGAAACCGGCGATGAACAGTTCCCCGCTCGACACCTCGGCCGAGACGCCGTACAGGATCATCGGGATCGACGGCGGGATCACGACACCGAGCTCGGCGCTGGTGGCCTGCAGCGCGGCCGCGTAGTGCGTCGGATAGCCGTGCCGAATCAGCGCGGGAATCAAAATCGCGCCGATCGCGAACGTCGTCGCGACCGACGAGCCCGATACCGCGGCGAAGATCATGCACGTCAGCACGCAGGTCATCGGCAGCCCGCCCTGCACGCCGCCGACGATCGATTTGGCGAAATCCACCAGCCGACGCGAGATGCCGCCCGCCTCCATCAGGTTGCCGGCGAGGATGAAAAACGGGATCGCCGCGAGAGGAAACCTGTCGATCGCGGTGAACATCTCCTTCGGGATCGCCAGCCACGGCAGCTCGGTGAAGCCGGCCACGCCGACGAAGGCCGTCAGCCTGATCGACACGACCGCCGAAATCGACAGCGCGAAGCAAAGCAGCATCGTGACCAGCATCGCGATCGACATGGCGTTTCCTGCCTTGCTTGCGCGCGCGGTCCGCTACTGCTGCGCTTCCAGCTCGCGGTGGATCGGATCGAAGTAATGCGCGAGCACCGCGAGCGACGAGAAGCTCGCGCCGACCGGCAGCGCGAGGTAGGCCCAACTGATCGAGATCGGCAGCGCGGCGAAAGTCTGGAACCGGATCCGCCACGCCAGATCGAAGCCGACCCAGGCGATCACGCCGAGGAAAAACAGCGACGCGGCGAGGATCACGCGTCGCATCGCGCGCCGCAGGCCGCCGCGCGCAAGCCGCAGCAGCACGTCGACCGACACCAGCGCGCCCTGCCTGAAGGCAGCCGCCACACCGATCATCACCATCCAGATCAGCAGCCGGCCGATCAGCTCCTCTGTCCACGGGCTCGGCTGATCGAACACGAAACGCATCAGCACCTGGTACAGGCCGAGGCAGGCGACCGCGCCCAGTAGCAGCGCCGCCAGCGCCCGGGCCGCGTTCGTGACGAAGCGATCGATCGCGAGGATCCATCGTCTCGTGCACGTAACTCCGGATCGCACCGCGCGCCCGGGACTGCCGGGCGCCGCGTGCGACGGAAGCCGTTGCCGCGCGGGCGGCAACCCGGCGGCTCTGCAGCGTCGATACCGGTCCGCGCAACCACGGAGGCGGAGGACCTGGAGCGCACAGCACCCGCGTGGCGTGCGCACCCCGCAAACGGCCCCGCTGGCGAGCGCGGCCGCGGGCCGACGCATCCGTGTCCGTTCGCGGGGCTGCGCCGCTCGCTCGCGGACGGACGCGTCACTGCACGCGCCGAATGCGCCTGCTCGTGCGGTTTTGGCCGGGCCTGCGACCCTCGACTTCGCCGACCGCAGTCAGCCCGCGATGCGAGATCCGCCGCACGCGTCGCTCGTATGACCCGGCCTCGTGTCGGCGGATGGAGTGTCTGCGGCCGCCCGGCCTGGCCTCGCAGGACCTGCGCTGCGCGCAGGTCCGCCTTCGGCGCAACCTCCGCCGGCACGCCGACTCGCCTACTTCACGTCCCGAATGCGGCGGATGTCGTCGGCGCCGAACTGCTTGGCGAACTCGGCCCACACCGGCGTCATCGCCGCGCGGAAGGCGGCGCCGTCGACCTGGGTGACGACGTTCATGCCCGCCTTGCGCAGCTCGTCGATGCCGACCCGCTCGTCGTCGTTGACCTTCTTGCGCTGCGCCGCGCTGCCTGCCTTGGCCGCCTCGGTAAACGCCTTCTTGTCCGCGTCCGACAGCTTGTTCCACAACGCCGGCGACATGATCAGCAGCGCCGGCGAGTACACATGGACGGTCAGCGACAGGTGCTTTTCCACCTGCGCAAACGTGGCCGACAGGATCACCGGGATCGGGTTCTCCTGGCCGTCGACCGTGCCCTGCTGCAGCGCTGTGAAAAGCTCCGGAAACCCCATCGGTGTTGGCTGGATGCCGATCGACCGAAACGCCTGGATGTGGACCTTGTTCTGCATGCTGCGGATCTTCAGACCCTTCGCATCCTCGGGCTTGACGATCGGCCGCTTGCTGTTGGTCATGTGGCGGAAGCCGTTTTCGGTCCACGCCAGCGCGATCAGTCCCTTGGCCGGGAACTTGGCGCGCAGCTCGTCGCCGATCGGGCCATCGAGCACCCTGCGCGCGTGCTCGTAGTCGCGGAACAGGAACGGGATGTCGACGATGTTGACCTCGGGCACGAAGTTGCCGACCGGGCCGGTCGACGTATTAATGATGTCGAGCGTGCCCAGTTGCACCGCCTCGATCATCTCGCGTTCGCCGCCGAGCGCGGCGTTCGGAAACTGCTGGCACTTGTAGCGGCCGGACGTGCGCTTGTCGAGTTCCTCGCAGAACACGGTCGTGCCGACGCGGTAGTGCGACTGCGGCGTGGTCGCATAGCCGATCTTGACCGTCGTCTGGGCGGCTGCGGCGGCGCAGGCAAGCATGCCCGCAGCGACCCATGCGTAGCGCAAGCTGTTCATTCCATCTCCCGTCGTGTCGATTCGCTCCGGGGGGCGGTGCCGGCGAAGGCTCGTGACCGTCGCGGTCCGTGTCAAGCCGGCGCGCACACCCTCAGATCGAGAACTCGCGCAGCGCGCCGCGCGGCGAGTGCACCGCTTCTGCCGCCTGAGGCTCCGCGAGCAGGTCCGCGTAACCGAGCGCGGCCTCCCGATAGCGGCGTGCCGCCTCCTGCTCGTCGCCGACGGTCTCGGCGAGTTTCCCGAGCGCGAGCATCGTGGCGGGGTGCGCCTGCGCGCGCAGGCTTTCCTCGAGGTAGGTGCGCGCCTTGCCCCAGAGCTGTTCGCGCAGGCACAGCAGACCGAGGCAGCGCAGCAGCGCGGCATCGCCCGCGTGATCCTGGAGCCAGGCTTCGGCGCGCTCGATGCGCTCGCGCGAAGGCAGATCGTAGGTCTTGGCGTACTCGTCGAGCAGGCGCGGATCCCACGCCTTGTCCAGCGCCGCCTCGATGGCCGCGCCGGCGGCGCGCCCGCGGCCTGCGAGGTTCAGCAGCCGCGCGCCTTCGAGCGCGAGGTCGGGAATGCGACGATCCTCCGCCGGGACGCGGTTCCACGCCGCCTCGAGCGCCGACGGATCGTGGCGGCGCTGCGCGAGCAACGCCCGCCACGCGAGCACCTTGTAGCGCGTGGCCACGGCTTCGTGCAGCGCGTTGCGCTTGGCCAGCAGGCGCACCCCCTTGAGCACCTCCTCCCAGCGCCCGGCCTGCAGGTTGGCCGCGAGCGCGACGCGCGCGGCGTGGATGTGGCGCCCGCCGGACGCCTGCAACGCGGCGATCGCTTCCAGTGCGCGTGCGTTCTCGCGCCCTTCGGTCCACATCTCGGCGCTGGCGACCAGTCGCGCCGTGCTCAACTGCGGGTCGCCCTCGGCGCGCGTCAGCCATTCGTCACGCCGCTCATGCTCCTGCATCCGATGCGCGGCGCGCGCGCCGATCAGCGCCGCCAGCCCCGCCAGGGCCGGCGCTTCCTGCGCCGCCTTCGCGGCGCGTTCGGCGCGCGCAAACCGCCCCTCGAAAAGCGAACGCAATGCTTCACGCAGCGCACGCTGCCCGCCGACCTCGGCGCGCCGCTCGCGATACAGCTTCACGCGCGCCGGAAAGTCGGCGATCTTCTGCGCCGTGCGCGCAATCCAGTAGACCGCGCCGAGCAGCAGCAGCGCCGCCAGCAGAAACGAGTTCAGCGACAGATCGATCCGGTACGGCGGCAGCAGCAGCACCACGTTGCCGTCGTTCAGACGCGCCACCAGCGCGGCGGCCACGGCCGCCAGCGCGAGCACCACCGCCCAGACGAGCCACTTCATCGCGCCACCGCGCGGCCGCCGGTCGCGGCTCGCAGTGCACCCAGGCTGTCGTTCAGCGTCGGCAGCTCGACGGCGAGCGTCGAGGCGGCGAGCTGCCGAAGCTGCAGCGCGGCGCTGGCCGCGCCTGGATGCTTCGTGTCGAAATAGCGCGCGAGCAGCGCCTGCGCCTCCGCGAGATCGGCGCGGAACAGCCGGTCATTGCGC
>JBBIJJ010000124.1:0-10268 GCA_037446035.1 Burkholderiales bacterium | reverse complement strand
CTAGACGCGCCGCCGAGACGACGGTGGGATAATTCGCCTCATCACATTCGCAGGAACATCGCATGCGCCGCAATCGCTATATTTCCCGCGCGCGCCACTCCGCCGACGCCGAAACGCTCGCCAAGCTGGCGCGCCGTCTGTCCGAGTCCGGAACCCGCATCGAGGATCGGCTGTGGGAGCGCCGGCTGGTCGAGCTGATCAACGATCGGCTGGCGCGCGGCTTCGACGACGCGATCGAGGCCGCGCTCGACGAACTCGCGCGCACCGACGCCGGGGCGTACGACGATCTGGCCGATCTCGCGGAATCGTGCGCGGAAAGCGCGACCATCGACATCGACGGCAAACCGCACGACGCCTTGCTGATCGCCATCCCGCTGCTCGCGTGGTCGCGCTACAAACTGCCGACCACGACCCTGCCGGGACCACTGGTCGATAACATCGGCGTGCACGTTGCCGGACATCTCGCGGCGCGCGGCGTGCGCGTCGGACTGGCCGACTACCTCTTCTCGATCGACCAGCTGCCGGAGTCGTTTGGCGAGGTGCGCGATTTCGCGGACAAGCTGTTCGCGGCGGCCGCGCATGGAACGCGCCTGAAGGTCGATCCGAAAGCGTTGCGCGAGCCGGTGGCCATGCTCGCCGATACGCGCTACCTGCTGGCCGCGCTCGTCGCACCCCAGGGTTCGGCGCTCTATCACTGGCAGGAGACAGGGGTCGACCCGGACGCCAAGCTTGCTGCCATCGCCGCGTTCCGCGAGCAGGCCGGCAATGCACTGCAGCCGCTGCTGACCGGCTGCCGCTACCGGCTGCTCGCGCCCAACGCCTTTCACGCCGCGCTGCGCAGCGCCGATCGCGAGTTGCGCGAATTCTCTCTCGAAGCAGCCGTGTCGTATCTGAAGCTCGCCTACGAGTTGGGGCCCGCGGCGCTGCAGGCGACGCTCGCGCCTTTCGAGGACAAGCGGGTCGAAGAGATCCGCGTCGGCATCTCGACCGTCAACGACGAAGACGCGGTGATCGAGGGGGTGGTCTGGCCCCTTCTGGGCGACGAAGAGGACAAGGCGCAGGAGCAGATCGAGGCCGCGCTGCGCGCACTCGGGGTGACCCGGATCACCACGCACGCACACCGCTTTCCGCTCGAGTATTGCGACGACTGCGGCGCACCGCTGTTTCCGAATCCGGCGGGCCACGCGGTGCACGCCGAACCGCCCGCAGAAAGCGACGAGCAGCCGGCGCGTCCGCTTCACTGACGCGCCGTTCGCGCGTCAGAGGGCGTGAGCCTTTCTGCCGCGCGGCCCGCTGGCGTCGTTGCGCGGCGCTGGCTCCGGCTGCTTCGCTTCACATCGGCTCCGCCGATGTGAGCCTGCGCCGAAACGGCGTTTTCGGGCTTCGCCTATCGACTCGCTATGCCTCGGCCCTGTGGCTGCGTTCGCTTGGCCCGCGGGCCGCTCGCGACGAAATCTTCACACCTTCTCAGTGCACGGTCCGCTCGAACACGAAGCGCCCGTCGCGGCAATCGATCGGCACCACGTCCTTCGGTCCGATCCGACCCTCGAGCACGAGCCGGGCGATCGGGTTCTCGATCTGCTGCTGGATCGCGCGTTTCAGCGGCCGCGCGCCATACAACGGATCGAAGCCGACCTTGGCGATCTCGGCGAGCGCCCGTTCGCTGACCTCGAGCCGGATGTCCTGCGCGGCCAGCCGCTGCTCCAGACGCTTCAACTGGATCTTCGCGATCGACTGGATGTGTTTGGCGTCGAGCGCGTGGAACACGACGATCTCGTCGATGCGGTTGACGAACTCCGGCCGGAAATGCTTGCGCACCTCGGCCAGCACCGCATCCTTGATCAGCTCGGGATCCTGTCCCTGCATGCGCTGGATGTCGTGCGAGCCGAGGTTCGACGTCATCACGATCACCGTGTTCTTGAAGTCGACCGTGCGCCCCTGGCCGTCGGTCATGCGTCCGTCGTCGAGCACCTGCAGCAGCACGTTGAACACGTCGGGGTGCGCCTTCTCGACCTCGTCGAGCAGGATCACGCTGTAAGGCTTGCGGCGCACCGCTTCGGTCAGGTGGCCGCCCTCCTCGTAACCGACGTATCCCGGCGGCGCGCCGATCAGTCGCGCCACCGAGTGCTTCTCCATGAACTCGCTCATGTCGACCCGAATCAGCGCTTCTTCGGTGTCGAACAGGAACTCGGCCAGCGCCTTGCAAAGCTCGGTCTTGCCCACCCCGGTGGGTCCGAGGAACAGGAACGAACCGTACGGCCGGTTCGGGTCTGCCAGCCCCGCACGCGAACGGCGGATGGCGTCGGACACGAGCCGCACCGCCTCGTCCTGTCCGACCACGCGTTGATGCAGCCGCTGCTCCATCGCCAGCAGCTTCTCGCGCTCGCCCTGCATCATCTTGCTGACCGGGATGCCCGTCGCACGCGAGACGACCTCGGCGATCTCCTCGGCGCCGACCCGCGTTCGCAGCAGCTTGAATTCGTGCTTGCCACCGCCGGCCTCCGCGGCCTTGAGCTGCGCCTCGAGCTGCGGCAGCCGTCCGTACTGGATCTCGGCCACCTTGTCGAACTGGCCTTTGCGCTGCAGCTCGCTCATCTGCGCGCGCAGCTTGTCGATCTCGGCCTTGATGTTCGCCGCCCCCTGCACCGCCGCCTTTTCGGCGCGCAACAGCTCTTCCAGGTCCGCGTACTCCTTCTCGAGCTTGCGGATCTCGGCCTCGATCAGCTCGAGTCGTTTGCGCGACGCCTCGTCGGTTTCCTTTTTCACCGCCTCGCGCTCGATCTTCAGTTGAATGATCCGGCGGTCGAGCTTGTCCATCGCCTCCGGTTTGGAGTCGATCTCCATCTTGATGCGCGCCGCCGCTTCGTCGATCAGGTCGATCGCCTTGTCGGGCAGGAAGCGGTCGGTGATGTAGCGGTGGCTCAACTCCGCCGCGGCGACGATCGCCGGGTCGGTGATCTCCACCCCGTGATGCAGTTCGTATTTTTCCTGCAGACCGCGCAGGATGGCGATCGTCGCCTCCACGCTCGGTTCGTCGACCAGCACCTTCTGGAAACGGCGCTCGAGCGCCGCGTCCTTCTCGATGTACTTGCGGTATTCGTCGAGCGTGGTCGCGCCGATGCAGTGCAGCTCGCCCCGGGCGAGCGCGGGTTTCAGCATGTTGCCGGCATCGATCGCGCCTTCGGCTCGGCCTGCGCCGACCATCGTGTGGATCTCGTCGATGAAGACGATGATGCGGCCTTCCTCGGCGGCGATCTCCTTGAGCACGGCCTTCAGCCGCTCCTCGAACTCGCCGCGGTACTTGGCGCCCGCCAGCAGCGCCGCGAGGTCGAGCGTCAACACGCGCTTGTCGCGCAGCGTGTCGGGCACTTCGCCGTTGACGATGCGCTGCGCGAGCCCTTCGACGATGGCCGTCTTGCCCACGCCCGGCTCGCCGATCAACACCGGATTGTTCTTGGTTCGCCGTTGCAGGATCTGGATCGTGCGGCGGATCTCGTCGTCGCGGCCGATCACCGGATCGAGTTTGCCCTGGCGCGCGCGCTCGGTGAGGTCGATCGTGTACTTCTTCAGCGCCTCGCGCTGGGCCTCGGCTTCGGCGCTGTCCACGTTTTGCCCGCCGCGCACCGCATCGATAGCCGCTTCGAGGGCGCGGCGCGTCAAGCCGTGCTCGCGCGCGAGTCGCCCGGCGTCGCCCTTGTCGTCGGCCACGGCCAGCAGGAACAGTTCGCTGGCGACATACGCGTCGCCCCGTTTCTGCGCTTCCTTGTCGGCCTGATTGAGCAGCGCCAGCAGTTCGCGGCTGATCTGCACCTGTCCGTCGCCGCCCTTCACCTGCGGCAGCCGCTTGACCGCGGCTTCGAGCGTCGAAGTCAGCGGCGCGACGTTCACGCCGGCGCGCGAAAGCAGCGAACGCGCCGCACCGTCGGTCTGGCGCAGCATCGCGAGCAGCACGTGAACCGGTTCGATGTACGGGTTGTCGTTGCCGTTGGCGATACTCTGGGCGTCGGCCAGAGCTTCCTGGAACTTCGTCGTCAGCTTGTCGAGGCGCATGATTTTCGTGTTTTCAAGAATCCGTCGGATGTCGGTGCGTTCGTCCGACTCGGAAGCTGGGGGTCTGCCCGCGCCTTTTCAACGGGCCGACGGCACGATGTGAGGCAGATCCAAACGGGGGTCTGAACGGTGATCGACGCCGCCTGCCGCGGCAAACAACCCTCTGGCCCGACCCGAGGCCGGCGCCGAGCGTTCGATCCGACCCCGCTGCCGAACGCGCGGTCGATACAATCCGCTTTCGCCTTTCCGGCCCGTCCGTTGCGTGCTCTCCTCGCCAGTCTGATCCTGTTCGCTGCGGCGACGGCCGCCGCGCAGGAACGCCTGCTCGCGCGCTTCGACGCGCCGGGTGCGCCGGCCGAGGTCACCGAGGCGCTCGGCCGGCTGCTCGAAGCGCGCGAACGTATCGTCGCCCTCGAAACCGACCCGGATCCGGCCGATGAGGAGCGCCGGCTGCGCCGATTGCGCGACGATGCGCTGGCAACCCTCGCGACCGAGGGTTACTTCGTGCCGACCGTCCGCATCGAGGCGGATCGCGACGAAACCGCGCTGTACGTCTTGCGCGTCGAACTGGGTCCGCGCGCGCGTGTGGACCGGGTCGAGCTCGTGCTGCGCGGCGCGATCGAGACGCAACCGCAGCGCATCGCCGAGCTGCGCGCGGCCTGGGAGCTGCCCGTGGGCGCACCGTTTCGCGACGGCGTCTGGTCGACCGCCAAGTCGCGCCTGCTCGCCCGCGTGCAGGAAAAGGACTTCGCCGCTGCGCGGCTCGTCGATTCGGTGGCCGAGGTCGACGCCGACCGGCATCTGGTTTCGCTGCGCGTCGAGATCGACAGTGGGCCGCCGTTTACTGTCGGCGAGCTGCAGGTCGACGGGCTGAAGCGCTACGACCGGGCACTCGTGGAACGCTTCAATCCCACCAAGCCGGGCGACCGTTACGACGTGCTGCAACTGCTCGAGTTCCAGCGTCGCCTGCAGAGTTCGCCGTACTTCGCGTCGGTCGTCGTCGTGTTCGAGCCGGACCCGCAACGCGCCGAGCGCGCGCCGATCCTGGTCAAGGTGACCGAAGCGCAGACCAAGCGCGCGAGCTTTGGCCTCGGCTACTCGACCAACACGGGGCCGCGCGCCGAAGCGTTATACCGGCAGGCGCTGATCTTCGGTTACCCGTACACGCTGCAGACCGGGGTCGGCGTGGACCGCACGCGCGCGATCGTCTATGGCGACCTGCTGCTGCCGCCCAAACCGGGCGGTGCGCTCGACTCGCTCGGCGTGCTGGTCGAGCGCACCGACATCGAGAACGTCATCACGCACCGCTGGGGCGCCGGCGCGGCGCGCGCGCATCTGCGCGAGGCGAAAGAGGCAACGATCGAAACGCGGCTCGCGCTGAACCTGCAGCGCGAGCTGCGGCGCAATGCGCTGACGCCCGAGGTGCCCGGCGTCACCAGCGACACCGCGTCCGGCACGTACACGTGGACGCGGCGTGCGGTCGACGAGATCACCGACCCCCGCCGCGGCGACATCCTGTCGGGCACCGTCGGCGTCGGCATCAGCCGCGACATCCTGCGCAGCCTGGTCAACAACGTATTCACCTATACGCACGCGCGTTACGTGCGCTATCAGCCCCCGCCGTTCGCCGATGCGAAGCGCAACGTGCTGATCGCGCGCATCGAACTCGGTCGCACCTTCGCCGACGACCCCGACATCGTTCCGAAGGACCTGTTGTTCACCGCCGGCGGTGTAGGCAGCGTACGTGGCTACGCGTACCAGGCGCTCGGTCCGCGCGCGGGGACGGCGCGGCCGGGCGGCACGATGCTCGCGGTCGGCTCGCTCGAAGCGGTGCACTGGTTCAGCGCCGACCGGGGTGGCGCGATCTTCGTCGACGTCGGCGACGCCGCCGACAATTGGGCCGACATGTCCTTCGGCCGCGGCGCAGGCATCGGCGTACGCTGGAAGACGCTCGCCGGCCCGCTGGCGCTCGACGTTGCGTACGGCGAGCGCCGCCCGGATGGCAGCGGCGGACGTTGGCGCCTGCATTTCGCCGTGGCGATCGCGTTTTGAGGTTCGCTCGATGAACGACCAGCCGTCGCCGCCCGCCGCCCGCCGCCGTTGGCTGTGGGTCGCGCTCGCGCTGGCCGCGCTGGGCGCGGTGCTGGTCGGCGCGGCCGCGATCTGGCTCGCCCGCAGCACCGCTGGCGTCGCGCTGGTCGTGCGCGCGCTCGATGCCGCGTTGCCCGAGCGCATCGCCGCGACGGGCGTGCGCGGCGCGCTCGCCACCGGCGTCGAGATCGACGAGCTGCGCATCGAAGTCGGCCGCACCGTCGTCGTGCTCACGGGGCTGCGCGTATCGATCGAGTCGTTCGCGCCGCTGTCGCGGCGGCTCGCGCTGGCCGAACTTTCGGCCGACCGGGTCGCCGTGCGCCTGCCGCCGGAGCCGAGTCCTTCGCCGGCGGACATTCCCGCGCGCATCGCCGCGCCGCTGACGATCGATGCGCACACGCTGCGCATCGGCGAATTCGCGATCGAACGCACGCAACCGATCTTTACGATGAACGCCATCGACGGCGCACTGGCGTTCGGCTCGCGCGGCACCGAGGTACGGCGCTTCGCCGCCGACGTCGCGGGCAACCGGTTGACCGTCGTCGGCACGCTTGGACCAAAGCGGCCCTTTCCGATCGATGCCGGCGGCACGCTCGTGTCGCGTCTGCGCGTCGGCGGCAGCAGCGAACCCGCCGCACTCGATGCGCCGGTGCAGGCCACCTGGCGCGCGCTGGAGTCGCTGGAATCGCTCGAGCTGAACGCCGGAGTGACCGGCGGCCCTGGCTACGCGGCGCGCGGCGCCGTGCGCTTGCGGATCGCCCCGTTCGCGACCGAGGCGCTGCGGTCGCTCGACGCCGATGTCGACGGCATCGATCCGGCCGCGTGGTTCGCGGGCGCACCGCAGGCCGATCTGCAGCTACAAGCGCAGCTTCGGCCCGTCGCCGGTGACACCTTCACGCTGTCAGGCCCGATCCAGGTGCACAACCGCCGCCCGGGTGCGCTCGACGACGGCCGCATCCCGCTGCGCGAGTTGCGCGGCCGACTCACCGCGCACGCCGGCGCGCTGGCGCTGGACGACGGGCGCGCGCTGCTGCCGCGCGGCGCGGCCACAGGGCGTTTCGCGCTGGACTGGCAGCAGCGGACCGCACCGCGCTGGGACATCGATGCGCGCCTCGACGGCGTCGATCCGGCGACGATCCACACGCGCGCGCAGCCGATGCACGTCGACGGCCGGCTCGCCGCCCAGTCCGCCGCCGACGCCACGCGCGTGCAGGCGCAAGTGCGCGCGCGCGCCGCGCCCGGCCGCCCGCCTTTCAGCCTCGATGTGCAGTTGCGCATCGATACCGACCGTATCGCGTTGGACCAGGGCCGGCTACGGCTCGACGGCGGCCATGCGCAGTTGACCGGCGAGCTGTCGCGCCGCAACGCGCGCGCGTTTTCGGTCACCGGCACGCTGCGCGATCTGAATCCCGGACTGCTCGTCAGGGGGGCGGACGCGCGCCTGAACGGCGAACTGCACGCCGAAGGCGTGCTGCATCCGACGCCGCAGGCCACGCTGCGTGCCTCGCTCGCGGACAGCGTGCTGCTCGGCAGGCCGCTGGCCGGGCGCATCGACGCCCGCTGGCTCGGTGCGAACGACGTGCAGATCGACGCCGAACTGGCGCTGCGTTCGGCCGTGCTCGCCGTTCGCGGCGGATTCGGCGCGGGCGATGGCGGCACCATGCGCAACCTGGACGTCGTGCTGAATGCGCCGGCGCTGCACGAACTCGGTCTGCCGCTGCGCGGCGCGCTCGAAGCGCGCGCCACGCTGGCGGGCGCCTGGCAGGCACCCACGATCGACGCCAGCGCGCACGCGCACGACCTCGTCTACGCCGGACAGCGAATCGGCCGCTTGAGTGCGCAGCTTCGCTACGCCGGCGGCACCGACGGCGCACTCGAAGTCGCACTCGAGCTGCGCGCGCACCGCCATCCGCGCGGCGATTCGCTGTCCGTGGCGGAAGCGCAGTTGCAGGCCGCCGGCACGCTGCGGGAACATCGGCTGACGTTCGCGGCGCGCACCGCCGATGGCGCCGCGCTCGCCGCAACGGCGGCCGGCGGCTGGCAGACACAACTGCGCGACGCCATTGGCGACGGCGCGTGGCGCGGACGGATCGAGAGCGCAAGTGCGGGCGGCGCTTTCGATACCGCGTTGGCCGCGCCGACCGAGCTGGTGATCGGCCCCGACGCAGGCCGCATCGGCCCGGCCCTGCTGCGCGTGCACGGCGCGCGCGTGACCGACGCCCGGCTGCAGTGGCGCACGGACAGGCGCGAGCCGACCGTCGAATCGAGCGGCGCGTTCACCGACTTCGTGCTGGCCGCGACCGCCGGGCCCGGCGAGACGCCGCTGGCACTGCGCGGTGAGTGGCGCTTGCGCGCGGCGCGTTCGCTCGAGGCATCGGTGCTGATCGAACGCAGCGGCGGCGACGTGTACACCGGCCCGCCGGCGCGCCGCGCCAAAATGGGACTCGCCGAGATGCGCGCCGAGGCGGTGGTGCGCGGCAACCGCCTGGAGGCCCGTGCGGTCGCACGCGGATCGGAGGTCGGTGCGGTCACCGCGGCGCTGCGCGCCGAGCTGGAAAGCGGCGATGCGGGCTGGCGGCTGGCGCCGCAAGGACCGTGGAGCGGGGAACTCGAGGCGAGCGTTCCTTCGCTCGCCTGGATCAACCCGTTCCTTTCGGCGAACCTGCGCGAAAACGTCCGCGTCGGCGGTTCGGTGCGAGCGAACCTGCAGCTCGCCGGCACGCCCGCGGCGCCGCGCGCGAGCGGCTTCATCGACGCCGACCAAGTGCGCGTCGCCTGGATCGAGCAGGGCATGCGGCTCGACAATGGTGTCGTGCGCGCGCGGCTCGCGCCCGGCGAGGGCGGCGGCACCGAGGTCGTGTTCGACTCGGTGAGCTTCAGCGGCCCGCCGCGTTTCGTCCCCGACGACCGGCGCATCCGTCAGGCGCTCGGCGCGCAGACCGACGGACGGATCGACGCCAACGGTCGCGTGAAGTTGCCGCAGCTCGAGGGCGTGGTTCAGGTGCAGTTCGTGCGATTTCCGCTCGTGCAGCGGCGCGATCGCTGGGCGGTCGGCACCGGCGGCGCGAACATGGTGTTCTCGCCCAAGCGCGTGCGGCTCGACGGCGCGCTGGTCGCCAACGCCGGCTACATCGACATCGCGCGTGCCGCGGTGCCTTCCTTGTCGGACGACGTGATCGTCGTGCGCGCCGCCGACGCGGGCCTGGCACGCCGGCAGGCAGTCGAGCCGCGCGTGGCGTTCGACTTCGACTTCGGCATCGATCTCGGACCGGCGTTCGTCCTGCGCGGCAACGGCGTCGATACGCGGCTCGCCGGCGCGCTGCGCGTACGACACGAGGGACGCGGGGTGATCCGTGCCACCGGCGCGGTCGAGACGCGCGACGGAACCTACGAGGGCTACGGGCAAAAGCTCGTCATCGAGCGCGGCCGCATCAACTTCCAGGGGCCGATCGACAACCCGGGGCTCGACATCCTGGCGCTGCGCAAGGGACTGCCGGTCGAAGTCGGCGTCACGATCACGCGCACCGCAGCCAACCCGCTGGTGCGGCTATATTCGGATCCGCCGCAGGCCGACTTCGAGACGCTGTCGTGGCTCGTGCTGGGACGCCCAGCGGAAGCCTCGCGCGGCGACAACGTCGCGCTGGCGCGCGCGGCGGTCGGACTGCTGGGCGGCAGCGGCGAAGGCGTGCCCACGCAACTTGCGCGCCGGCTCGGCATCGACGAGTTGAGCATCCGCACCGCGGACGCCGCCGGCAGCGGATCGTTGCTGCCGCGCCAGTCGGTCGCGGGTCGCGTGCGCGGCGACGCGGGCACGCTCGGCGGCGAGATCGTCACGATCGGCAAGCGCCTTTCGGACGAACTGACGCTCAGCTACGAGCAGGCCACGAGCGGAACGACCAACGTCGTGCAGCTGAGCTACCGGCTCACGCAGCGACTGTCGGTGATCGCGCGCGCGGGGACCGAAAACGCGCTCGACCTCGTCTACAGTTTCGCGTTCGACTGAGAAGGTGTGAAGATTTCGTCGCGAGCGGGCCGCTGGCTAGGCGCACGCAGCCGCAGGGCCGAGACATATCAAGTAGATAGGCGAGGCCCGAGCAGCGCGCAACGACGCCAGCGGGCCGCGCAGC
>JBBIJJ010000123.1:0-10306 GCA_037446035.1 Burkholderiales bacterium | reverse complement strand
CGAAGTCGGGCTGATCTTGACGGGCGGATTTGCGCCGAACCGCGAAGGCCTGATCGAGCCCGACGCGCCGATCCTCGACCGCGAGGATCAGCTCGATGCGCATCGCGCGATCTGCGAGGCGGTCCATCGCGAAGGCGGACGCATCGCGCTGCAAATCCTGCACGCGGGCCGCTATGCCAAGGTGCCCGCGTGTGTCGCGCCGTCGGCGATCAAGGCGCGCATCAACCGCTACGCGCCGCGTGCGCTCGCGACCGCGGAGGTGTGGCGGACGATCAACCTAGAAACGGCAGTTGAAGTCCGTGAAGTATCGAGAAACGCGTTCGCGCCAAAGCCTTGTAGTGACCACGACCATCACCCATTTGGAACTGCTCCGCAGTCCTCGGAATTGGCTTGAAACCCGCATGGATGCTGGCTTTCTGCCGTTTCGACGTGAGGCGAACTGCCGGATTTAGGATCAATGACTTCGCGCGCACCGCCGTGCTCGCCCGCGCCGCCGGCTACGACGGCGTGGAGATCATGGGCTCGGAGGGCTACCTGATCAATGAACCTAGAAACGGCACTTAAAGTCGGTGAAGTACCGAGAAACGTATTCGCGCCAGAGGCTTGTAGTGCCCACGACCATCACCCGTTTGGAACTGCTCCGCAGTCGTCAGAATCGGCTTGAAACCCGCATGAATGCTGGCTTTCTGCCGTTTCGACGTGACGCCAACTGCCGAATTTAGGATGAATTCACTGCGTCGGCGACCAACCGGCGCGACGACGAATTCGGCGGCTCGTTCGACGGCCGCGCGCGCTTTCCGGTCGAAGTCGTCCGCGCGGAGCGCAAGTCGTGCGGCGACGACTTCCTGCTGATCTACCGCATCTCGTCGATCGATCTGGTCGAGGGCGGGCTGTCGGCCGACGAGATCGCCGAGCTCGCGCGCCGCATCGAGCAGGCCGGCGCCAACGTGTTGAACACCGGCATCGGCTGGCACGAGTCAGAAGGTGTGAATCTTTCTGCTGCGCGGCCCGCTGGCGTCGTTGCGCGCTGCTCGGGCCTCGCCTATCTACTTGATATGTCTCGACCCTGCGGCTGCGTGCGCCTAGCCAGCGGCCCGCTCGCGACGAAATCTTCACACCTTCTCACCGGTGCCGACGATCGCCGCCAGCGTGCCGCGCGCCGCCTGGACCTTCGCGATCCGGCGCGTCAAGCAGGCGGTGTCGATTCCGGTGATCGCGTCGAACCGCATCAACGATCCCGACATCGCCGAGGCGCTGCTCGCCGGCGGCGCCGCGGACCTCGTGTCGCTGGCGCGCCCGCTGCTCGCCGATCCGGACTTTGCACGGAAGGTGCGCCTCGGCCGCGCCGACGAGATCGCCACCTGCATCGCCTGCAACCAGTCGTGCCTCGACCGCATCTTCACCGGGCAGCCGGCGACCTGTCTGGTCAATCCGCGCGCCGGCCGCGAGCTCGAGTTCGTCGACGCGCCGGCGGCAAAGTCGAAGCGTATCGCCGTCGTCGGCGCGGGCCCGGCCGGCATGGCCTTCGCGGTCAATGCCGCCGAGCGCGGGCATCGCGTGACGCTGTTCGAGGCGGCCGACCAGCTCGGCGGCCAGCTCAACCTGGCGAGAGTCGTTCCCGGCAAGAGCGAGTTCGGCGAGTTGCTGCGCTACTTTCGCGCTCGGCGCGAACGCCTCGGCGTCACCCTGAAGCTCCGCGTGCGCGCCGACGCCGATGCGCTGTTGGCTGAGCGTTTCGACGAGATCGTGCTCGCCACCGGCGTCAAGCCGCGCGTGCCGTCGATTCCGGGCATCGACCATCCGAAGGTCGTTTCGTACGTCGACGTGCTGACCGGCGCGCAACGGGTCGGCGAGCGCGTCGCGATCATCGGCGCCGGCGGTATCGGCTTCGACGTCGCCGAGTATCTGCTCGGCGATGCGGACGAAGCCCGCGTGCCCGAGACCTTCCTCTCCGCGTGGGGCGTCGATCGCGCCGTACGCGCCGGCGGGCTCGACGGCCACGCCCTGCATCGTCCGCGCGCGCGCAGTCGCAAGGTGACGATGCTCCAGCGCAAGGCTGCAAAGCTTGGCGCCAACCTCGGCAAGACGACCGGCTGGATCCTGAAAGCGCGGCTGCGCGACGCAGGCGTGGAGATGATCGCCGGCGCGAGCTACACGGCGATCGACGATCGGGGGCTGCACTACCGGGTCGACGGCGACGCGAAGGTGCTCGACGTCGACTGCATCGTCGTCTGTGTCGGTCAGGAAAGCGACCGCGCGCTGTGCGACGCGCTCGTCGCGCGCGGGGTCAAGCCGCATCTGATCGGCGGCGCGGGCATCGCCGCCGAACTCGACGCCGCGCGTGCGATCGACGAGGCGACCCGCCTGGCCGTCGCGCTGTAGCGCCGGCGCCGAAGCGCAGCGTGCCACGGATCGGCTTCGCCATATCGGCGCCAAGGGCAGCGAGCGGGGCTTGTCGCGGACGCGTGCGCGGCGCGACAATCGCGCAACGCTGCAGGATCAGGCCATGAACGTCGAGCAGTTCCGCGAGTTGCTCAAACCGATCACCGACGCCGTCGCCTGCCAAGCGCTCGTTCCCGAGCTTGGCGACGAGCTGGACCGCCGCTTTCCGCCGGACAGCGCCGAGTTCAGGGCAATCGAAGCCGCGTGCCATGCTGCGATCGCCGCGGGCTGGATGTGCACGCAGGGCGGCGCCGGGCGGCGCTTCGGCCGCGTGATTGAGCCCGGGCCGCAGACCTCGAACCTGAGCGTCGACGTCGTCGACCTGACCGACATCGTCGGGCCGCATCACCGCCACCCGACCGGCGAGATCTGCATGGTGATGCCGGTGACACCGACTGCGCGCTTCTGCGGCAAGGGCGCGGGCTGGAAGGTCTATCCGCCGGACTCCGCGCATCATCCGACGGTGACCGACGGCCGCGCGCTCGTGCTCTACATGCTGCCCGCAGGCAGGATCGAGTTCACGCCGACCGGTTAGGCGCTCGCCGCCGGTGCGTCGTTGAGCTTCTGCAGAACGAAACTCTGCAGCAGCACCTGATCCGCTTCGCTGAGGTTGTCGAACCGCAGGCCGTGCGCATGGCTCGGCGGCGCATCGCCGGCGGCCGCGAGCGGCTTGACGGCGCGGATCGTCGCCGCGACCGCGATCTTGGCCGTCGCGCCCTGCGATCCGCGCGGAATGTCGAAGGCGAGTTCGACGCTCTGCCCTCGTTGTCCGAGTGGCTCCGGCGCGATCACCTTGGCGCCCAAAGCGCTCAGATCGACCAGCCGGACCGCCACCGCCGCAGCATCGCCGCAACGGGCCTGCGCGGCGAGATCGACGCGCGTGCGCGGGGCCGCGCGCAACGTGGTCACGCGCACGTCCTGCGGGTAGCTCAGGTGCCAGTACGAGATCGGCGCGGCGAACTGGCGCAGCAGCGAGGTGCGAAATGCGGCGACGTGCGTGCCGGTGAACAGCCGCACGTCGAGAGCCTCGCCGTTTTGCAGCCGCACCGCCAATCCGCCTTCGGCCGGCGTGCGCACGATCAGATAGTCGGGTTCGCAGTAGCCGAGCAGGGTCGAGGCCAGCGCGCTCTTGCGCCCGAAAGCGGAGACGACGAGCTGGATCCTTGCGCCGACCCGCACGTTCAGTTCGCCGAAGCTGGCGCGATGCGCGCCGGCCGGCTCCCCGGCTTCCTGCTGCATGGGCTCTGCTCTCCTTCCAAGGGCCAGGCGCCGCGCGCGCCCGATCGACCCGTATTGTGACCGCGTCCGCGCGATCGCGCGAACCGCCCGGAGCAAGCGGTTGCGGGCTTCGTCCTGGCGCGGTTAACCCAACCTCGTGATACCGCTCTGCGAGCGCTCTTCGCCGTCGAACGTGCCGGCGCCGTCATCCCGAGCAGCGCGATCTATCTCGGTACTGCGAGCGGGAGAGATTCTTCGCCTGCGGCTCGGCGTGACGAGATGGAGCTGGCGCGGGATCACGAGGGCCGAGGGATGCGCGCACCGGGAGGTTGGCGCGTGTCACGAGGGTTCGGAAGGCTCGATAGCGCGGGCTTGCCGGCGCGGCGGCCGTGTGGCAGCGGCGCCGGCCCATAGCCTGCCGGCATTTTCGTATGCGCAGTCATTCCTTTGCGCCACAACTTCGCTCCGGATAATCGCGCCGGGAGCGAACCATGAAACACCTGACACCCCAGCAGGCGTACGAGGCCCTGCAGGCCGACCCCAATGCGCTACTGATCGATACGCGCACCGACATCGAATTCTGGTATGTCGGCCACCCGATCGGCGCCATCAACGTCGAGTGGCAGACGGCGCCCGACTTCGAGCTGAACCCGCATTTCGTCGAGGAAGTGCAGCGCGTGGCCGTTCGCAAGGATCGTCCGATCATCCTGATCTGCCGCAGCGGTAAACGCACGCTCGACGCCGGCGCCGCGCTCGAAGCGCACGGCTTCACGGATGTCGCCAACGTGCTCGAAGGCTTCGAAGGCGAACTCGATCACGAGCACCATCGCGGCACGCTCGGCGGCTGGCGCAAGCACGGGCTGCCCTGGCGGCAGACCTGACCGGCACGCAGACAAGGCGGGCCATCGCTCGGCCGCCCGCTACCTCGCCTTCGCCCGCAACGCCCTTCCCGCGCGATTCACGTCCTTCGGGTCGACCCACAGGATCGCGCCCCAGCGGCCGGCGCCGGCCGAGAGTCCATCGATCGCCGCGACGTTGATGCCCTGGTCGGCGAGCCGCTTGAGGTGGTCGGCCAGCGCGCCCGGGCGGTCTTCGCCCTGGATCAGGAAGCCTGTCTTCTTCGGCGCGAACTTGAGCTTGGCCTTCTTGACGGCGGCGTTGAACTTGCGCGTGTCATCGGGCACGACGTCGATCTGCGCCTGGCGGCCGCGCGGCGTACCGGTACAGGCGAGCAGATTGATGCCCGCGCTGACCAGCGCGGCCAGCACCTTGAATGCCTGGCCGGGTTTGTTGGGTACCAGGGTGGCGTAGTGGTAGACCTTGCGCACGGTGTCGCCCATTGCGTCCTCCGCGGTCCGGGTTGCGATCCTGCCGACGCCTTTCAGCGTAATTCGGTGCCGCGCGCCGGGTATCCCCGGAACGCGCGGGCGCCGACGCTTCTTCGGCCCGGCGACGCTCGCGCTCAGCCGCGGCCGGGCCGTGCGAACAGTCTTTTGAGCAGCGCGCGCAGCCACGCGTGCGCCGGATCGCTGTCGGCGGACGGATGCCACAGCATGCGCACCTCGTACTCGGGCGCGACGCCGGGCAGTTCCCAGATCTTCACCGCGTAGCGCGGCGCCAGCGACTCGGCATACATCCGCGGCACGATCGCCAGCAGGTCGGTGCGCGCGACCAGTTCCGGCAGCGCGCCGAAGTGCCGCGCGTGCAACACCGCGCGATCGGCGAGCTTCAACTGTTTCAGGCGGGCCTCGACGCCGCCGTGCACGGTCGCGGTCGGCGTGGCGACCGCAATCGCTGCGCGCGCGAGCTGCTGCGCGGTGAGCGATCTTCCGCCGCCCTTCCATGCGCTCAGGGCGCGGCCCTTCGATCGGGTCGGGACGCTGCCCGCGGGCGGCGTCCAGTCGGGCGACGTGATGCCGACGAAACCTTCGTGGAACAGCGGCTCGCTCGCGATGCCGCGGTGCGCGGGCTTCAGGATGCCGATCGCCAGATCGATGTCGCGCGCTTCGAGCGCGGTGCTCACCTGCTCGGCGGCGACCGCGACGTTCGACAGCGCGCAGTTCGGCGCCTCGCTGCGCAGCACGTGCGCCAGCGGCGGCAGGAACAGGATCTCGCCGAGATCGGACAGCGACAGCCGCCAGTGTGCGCGGCTGGTCGCGGGATCGAAGGCTTCGGGCGACCGCACGGCCGATTCCAGCGCCTGCAGATGCGCGATCACCGCCGGCGCGATGCGCTGCGCGGCGTGCGTCGGATGAAGCCCGCGCGGCGAGCGGACGAACAGCTCGTCGCCGAAGAACTCGCGCAGCCGCGCCAGCGCGTTGCTGGTGGCCGGCTGCGACAGCGCGAGCTGCTGCCCCGCGGCGGTGACCGAGCCGGTTCGATACACGGCCGCGAGCACGCGCAGCAGATTCAGATCGAGCTGGCGGAAGTTCATCCGTTCGATCCGCGTGGAACCCGCCTTTGACAAAGGGGCGCAGGGGGGATTTCGACGGCGCCACGACGAGCGCGACCGACTTCAAATCCCCCTCGGTCCCCCTTCACAAAAGGGGGATGAGGACGGACGCACCCTGGATGCGTGTGAATCGGACTCCGCCGTCGGTCCCCCTTCACCAACGGGGGAAGCGAAGGGAACGCCATGACCGCCTATCCGAATGGTGAATGGGCCGCATTCTGACAATCAATTCGACGAATGGCCACAACCGGCCTAGATTGACCGGAGGCAGAGCGTTCGAGGAGACGCGCTTGCTGCAGATCATCATCCAGGGACGCGGCGGGCAGGGCGCGCAGACGGCGGGCAACCTGCTGGCCACCGCCTTTTTCGCCGAGGGGCGCCAGGTGCAGGCGTTCGCGAGCTACGGCGGCGCGCGGCGTGGCACGCCGGTCAGCTCGTACCTTCGCGTCGACGACCGGCCGATCCGCCTGCGTTGCGACATCGAGCGCGCCGACGCGATCCTGTGCTTCGACGCGAGCCTGCTCGCGGGGCCGCTGCTGGCGGCGGCAGGCCCCGACACGCTGATCGTCGTGAATTCGTCGCGTCCGGCCGAGCACTACGCGACAGCGCTGCCCGGCCAGCGAGTGATTCCGGTCGACGCGCTGGCGATCTCGCGCCGGCACGGGCTCGGACGCATCGTCAACTCGGCGCTGCTCGGCGCGTTCGCGCGCGCGGTCGGGGCGCCCGCGCTCGACGTGCTGGCGCGCGTGCTGACCGCCGAGGCGCCGAAGCTGCACGACGAGAACATCGCCGCATGCGAAGACGGCTATCGATCGGTGGACCTTGTCATCCCGAGGAGCAAGAGCGACGAGGGGTCTCGCCCGGTTCACCCTTCGAGATTCCTCGCCTGCGGCTCGGCATGACCATGCAGCCGATCCCCACGACCTGGACCACCGGCACGACGGAGGTCTTCAAGACCGGCACGTGGCGCGCCGCGGCTCCGCAGCACATCCGCGCGCCGTCGCCGTGTCACGCGGCCTGCCCGGTCGATGGCGACATCGCCGAGTGGATCGGCCGCGCGCGTGCGCGCGACTTTCGCGGCGCGTGGGAGATCCTGACGCGGCACAACCCGTTTCCCGCGATCGCCGGCCGCATCTGTCACCACCCGTGCGAAGCCGCATGCAACCGCGGCGGCTTCGACGAGCCACTGGCGATCTGCAAGCTCGAGCGCTTTATCGGCGATCTGGCGCTCGAACAGCGCTGGGGCTTCGCGCCGCCGACGATCGAGCGCAGCGAGCGCATCGCGGTGGTCGGTGGTGGGCCGTCGGGGCTGTCGGCCGCGTTCCAGCTGCGCCGGCGCGGCTACCGGGTGACGCTGTTCGAAGCGCAGCCCGAACTCGGCGGGCTGATGCGCTACGGCATTCCTTCGTATCGACTGGCGCGCCCGGTGCTCGACGCTGAAATCGCGCGCCTCGTCGCGCTCGGCGTGCACGTGCGTTGCGGCGAGCCGCTCGCCGCCCACGAGGATCTGGCGCGGCTGCGGCGCGATTTCGATGCGGTGTATCTCGCCACCGGCGCGCAGCGGCCGAAACGGCTGCCGCAGCTCGACTATGCGCAGCCTTGGGCGATCGACGGCGCCGAGTACCTCGCGCGCAGCAATGCCGGTGCGCCGCCCGCGCTGGGCGGGCGCGTCGTCGTGATCGGCGGCGGCAGCGCTGCGCTCGATGCGGCCCGCAGCGCGCGCCGCGCGGGACACGAGGTCACGATCCTCGCGCTGGAGTCGCGCGCGCAGATGCCGGCGCAGCGCGAGGAGATCGTCGAAGCGCTGGAAGAAGGCATCGCGCTGGTCGACGGCGCGATGCTCGGGGCGGTGCGACACGGCGATGCGGGCCTGCAGCTCGACTGCACCCGTGTCCGCTTCGCGCCGGGCATGCAGCGCGGCCAGTTCACCGTCGAGCCGATCGCCGGCAGCGAGTTCCGGCTCGTGGCCGACGCGATCGTCACCTCGATCGGCCAGGATCCGGAGCTCGCGGCGCTGCGGCCGATGCTCGAGATCGACGGTGCGCTGCTGAAGGTCGATGCGAGGCAGGCGACGAGCGCTGAGCGCATCTACGCCGGCGGGGATCTCGCAAGCATGGCGCGCTTCGTCACCGAGGCGGTCGGTATGGGTAAGCGCGCCGCGCTCGCAATCGACCGCGCGCTGCGCGAATCGCCCGCGCTCCTGGATCGGCCAGCTCGACACGAACGGCACGAGGAAGCGGCGCTCGCCTCGTCCGCAGGTTCGCCCCTGGACGAGCCGACGGCGAACGGCGAGCGGGAGCCGATCGTGCCGCTCGCCGCAATCAACACCTGGTACTACCCGCAGCAGCCGCGCGCGGCCGAAGCGCGGCTGGACGCTGCGCAGCGCCTCGCGTGCGCCACCGAAGTGCAGCTCGGGCTCGAGATCGACGAGGCGCTGGCGGAAAGCGAGCGCTGCTTTTCCTGCGGCACCTGCATCTTCTGCGACAACTGCGTCGACTGCTGCCCCGACCTCGCGGTCAAGCGCAACGGCGCCGGCTACACGGTGCTGACCGACTACTGCAAAGGCTGCGGCCTGTGCGTGCGCGAATGCCCGACCGGGTCGATGAAGATGGTCGAGGAGGCGCGATGAACGCGCGCGACGAACTGACCGCACTCGAACGCGCCGCCGCGCAGGACAGGCCCGTGCTGCTGACCGGCAACCATGCGCTCGCCTGGGCGGCGCGGCTGGCGCGGCCGAAGGTCGTTCCGGTGTATCCGATCACGCCGCAGACGCCGGTGCTGGAAAAGCTCACCGAGTTTGCGGCCGCGGGCGAGTTCGACGCCGAGATCATCACGCCCGAGTCCGAGCACTCGGTCATGGCGGCGTGCATCCCGGCATCGCTCGCCGGGGTGCGCGTGTTCACCGCGACCGCCTCGCAAGGGCTGCTGCTGATGCACGAGCTGCTGCACTACGCGAGCGGCGCGCGCGCGCCGATCGTGCTGGCCAACGTCAACCGCACGGTCGCGTCTCCCTGGGCGTTCTGGCCCGATGCGACCGACAGCCTCGCGCAGCGCGACACCGGCTGGATCCAGTTCTATTCCGAGAGCGCGCAGGAGTCGCTCGACACGACGATCCAGGCTTTCCGCGTTGCCGAGGCCGTGCTGCTGCCGGTGATGGTCAACCACGACGCGTTCTACGTCTCGCACGCGCTCGAGCCGGTATCGATGCCTTCGCAGTCGCTCGTCGACGAATTCCTGCCGCCGTATGCGCCGCCGCATCGGCTCGACACCGAGCGCGTCGAGTCGTGGGGCAACGTCGTCACGCAGGACATGTTCTACCGCCACCGCCAGGCGCTCGAAGAGGCGATGGCGCGGGTCCCGGCGCTCGCCGACGAAGTCGGTCGCGACTGGGGCGAGCGCACCGGCCGCCACTACGGCGCGCTCGAAAGCTACCGCTGCGATGGCGCCGACACCGTCGTGGTGACGATGGGCAGCCTGTGCGGCACCGTGCGCGAGGCGGTCGACGAGCTGCGCTGCGCGGGCGAGGCGGTCGGTTTGCTGAAGGTGCGGCTGTTCCGGCCCCTGCCGGCGCAGGCGCTGCGGGCGGCACTCGCCGGCGTGCGCGACGTGGTCGTGCTCGACCGCAACCACTCGCCGGGCGCGGGCGGCGTGCTGCACCAGGAGCTGCGCGCGGCGTTGTACGGACTGGCCGACGCGCCGCGGGTGCACGGCCTGCTTGCCGGCGTGGGTGGCGTCAACGTGCCGCCGGAGCGGATCGCCGAGTTCGTTCGCGGAGCACGGGCGAGTGAGCCGGCGGTCGGGTCGGAATGGGTGCGATGACAGGCAGGGTCGTCACGTTGGGTCCGCGCAGCCGGCGAGCCATCGCGGCCGTGCGATCGGTGGAGATTCCTCCGCTTCGCGTCGGAATGACGAGCGTGATTTGCGGCGGAAGGACACGGGTGATTTGCGGCGGAAGGACACGGGTGATTCGCCTCGGAACGACGACGTGGTTGCGCGTCGGCATGGCGAGAGTGCTTCGTGCCGGAAGCATGCATGCGCCACGGCGGCATGACGAATGGGAGAGGGAGCCGGCGATCCGAGGTCGGGTCAAACGCGGTCAGGAAGGCGTTGTCATGTCGAGTCCGCGTAGCGGGCGAGACATCTCGGCCGTGCGATCGGTGGAGATTCCTCCGCTTCGCGTCGGAATGACGAGCG
>JBBIJJ010000122.1:0-10383 GCA_037446035.1 Burkholderiales bacterium | reverse complement strand
GGCTAGGCGCACGCAGCCGCAGGGCCGAGACATATCAAGTAGATAGGCGAGGCCCGAGCAGCGCGCAACGACGCCAGCGGGCCGCGCAGCAGAAAGATTCACACCTTCTGACCGGGTCCGCCGCCGCCTATTGACCAATTCTTATATTCGTGACACGCGCCAACCGCTTGGCGCCCGCATGCCTCAGCCCTGGTCATTCCGAGCCGCTTCTCCTCGGTCATTCCGAGCCGCTTCTCCTCGGTCATTCCGAGCCGCAGGCGAGGAATCTCCGCCATTCGCAACGTTCAGATCCCTCGCCTCGCTCGGGATGACGGAAGACCACTTCTTATCCTCGTGACACACGCCAACCGCTTGGCGCCCGCAGGCCTCAGCCCCCGTCATTCGGAGCCAACGGCGAGGAATCTGCGCTGCTCGCCGTGCCGAGATCCTTCGCTTCACTCGGGATCACGGAACCGGCGACAGCCAGCGCGAAGCGAACTCGCAAGGTGGCGGCGTCACGAGGTTGCGTAATCCTCAATAGCGCCCGAGGCTCGCGCGGCGGCTGGCGATCAGCTCGCGCAGGTCGGCGGGCAGCCGCGCCTGCAGCGTGCCGGCGAGACGGGCTTCGTTTCGGTTCCACCAGATGCCGAGATACACGACCCCCAGCCCAATGGCCGTCAGCGCGAGCGGGAACAGCCACGAGTCCTTGAAGAAGCGCCACGAGATGTCGGCGAGCACGATCGCCACGCCGATCCCGCCGAACACGGCAAAGGCGCGCCGTACCAGCACCGCGCCGACCAGCACGAGGCCCAGGTTGATCGCCAGATACACGAGCTTGCCCGCGAGCCGGTCGGAGCCGAGCGAACTCAGCCCGCCCCAGAACGCCAGCAGGCCGAACAAGTACAACCAGAACGCGTAGTCCTTCGTGAGGCGCGAGCGCAGGTCGACCCAGAACGCGACCAGCACCATGATCAGCCCGAACGCGACCGAGAACCACTTGCGGAACAGCCATTCGCTTTCCGACCACGGCTTCACGTCGGGCGGCAGCAGCAGCAACGCCAGGTCCATGCTCATGTACCACAGCGTCACGGCCACCGGCATCAGCAGCAACGGCGCCTTCCAGCGATACAGCATCAGCACGCCGGCGGCGAGCGTGGCGAACTCGAGCGTGACCCAGCGCCAGTCGATCACGTAGTGGTATTGGCGATAGTGCTCGGCGCCCCTGGCGTCGGCCCAGAAACCGAGCGCGTGCTGCAAACCCCACACCGCGAGCGGCACCAGCACGATGACCAGCGCGGCCATGATGCCCATCGGGATCGCGAGCTCCTGCCGCTCGAAACGCCGCGCAAGCGCCAGCGCCACGCCCATGTACAGCAGCGCGATGAAGAACACGCCCCAGCCGCCAAACGCGTCCCAGCCGAGCGTCATGAACAGCGACATCGCGCCGATCGCCAGCATGCCGCCCAGGTAATACAGCACGTCGGTGAACGTGAAGCGCGGGCCGGGCTCGCGCGCGGCGGGTGCGGCGGCGATCCGCTCGGCGAGAAAGGCCCACAGGCGATCGGCCTGCTCGCCCGTGATGATGCCCGCCGCGTTCGCTTTGGCGAGATCGCTGCGTTCGATCCGCAACATGGTGGTTCTCCGTCGTTTCCGGTGGCGCGATCGTGCCGCTGGCTGCGGCCCGCCGTCACCGGTGCAGCGCGCGTGTGCCGCCGCTTGCGGCCGATGGTATCGGGAAGCGATACTCGCCGCCGTCCACGGAGGATCGCGACACGAGCGGACGTTCGGGCCGAGCCCTATGACCCTGAAAACCACATTTGATCCACAGCGACACAGAGAACACAGAGGAAAAATCAAACGGTTGTGCAAATGGGCTCTCGCACCCAGCGGGTCAGGCGAGGAATGCGAGTAAGGACTTGATGTTTCGTCTTTCTCTGTGCCTCTGTGCCTGTCTGCCTCCATGCCTTTGAGTTTCTGTGGTGAGGGATCCAGGCTGACTGGCTCGGGACGGCGCTTGGCGAAGGGCGTCGGCTCGAGAAACGATCGCGCTCGCCGCGCGTCGATCGTGTTTGGGCGTACCGAATCGGCGCGTGCGGCGGGAAACAGCGGGGGAGGAGGCTGTCGATGGCGCAGGCCGGTGCGGTGATCGACGTGCTCAAGCGCGAGCTGAAGGCGCGCGGGCTGACCTACGCGGAGGTCGCGCGCCGCATCGGCATCAGCGAGCCGAGCGTCAAGCGCATGTTCTCGCAGCGCAACTTCACGCTGGAGCGGCTCGACCAGATCTGCACGGCGGCGGGCATCGAGTTCACCGATCTGACGCGCGGTTTCAATCGGGAGGAGCACCTGATCAGCCGGCTCACCGTCGCGCAGGAGCGCGAGATCGTCGAGGACGCGAAGCTTTTCCTCGTCGCGATCTGCGCGCTGAACCTGCTTTCCTTCGACGACATCCTCGCGACCTACGACCTGACCCAAGCGGAGCTGGTCGGCCTGCTGCTGCGGCTCGACCGCATCGGCATCATCGAACTGCTGCCGAACAATCGCTTCAAGCTGCGGATTGCGCGCACGTTCGCGTGGATTCCGAATGGCCCGATCCAGACCGCTTTCAAGAGCGCCGCGGACGATTTCTTCGACTCGGACTTCGCCGCCGACAACGAGTTGATGATCCTGCTGAACGGGCGGCTGTCGCCCGCTTCAAGCGCCGCGCTGATCGAAAAACTCAAGCGGCTGGCGCGCGAGTTCTCCGACCAGCACAGCGAGGATGCGCACCTGCCGGCGGCGGAACGACCGCCGATGAGCCTGCTGCTCGCCTGCCGGCCCTGGCATCCGCAGTTCATGCGCGTGCTCGTGCGCCGGCGCGAGCACGCCGGCGCCACGACGCATCGGATCAAGCGCTGACGGCGGACGCGGTTCGTACCCGGGCACGCGCAGACTGCAGCGAGTTGTCCCGGTGTCTCGGGGGCGATCGCGTCGCCCTTCGCAGAGCAGCGTTTTCACGACCGAGACACAGAGGACAGTGGGAAGGAATTTTTTTCTCGTTCCTCGGTGTTCTCGGTGTGCCGGTGGTCGACTTCACGGCACTCGAGGACTGATGGATCGACCACCGAGACGCGGGAAACGGCGAAAATGAGTGTCTCCTACCGCAGCGCCGCGCACGCGCGGCCGCGCTGCTCGCCGGTGAGACAGCGCGCAAGTTCCGGCCGCGTCTTGAGCAGGAACATGAAGCGCGCGGCCCGCGCGGTGTCGGTGAAATCGCTGAACAGTCCGTCCACACCGAGTTCGTAGAACCTCAGGTACTCGTTGATCGGGTTGCCGGCGTAGTCCTGCGCAAGCCGGCGCGGCTCGCTGCGGAAAGTGAACGGGTGCACGAGCAGCCCGGCCGCGTGCGCGTCGGCGACCACCGTCGTCGGGGCGAGCAGCGTGCGGTCGGCTTCGTCGATGCGCCCGTCGCCGTTCGCGTCGTCGCACCGGCCATCGCCGTTGGCATCCGTGCACTTCGAGCTGATCAGATATGGCTTCCATGGGCCGATGCCGTCGGCGTAGGTCGCGATCTCGCGCAGCTCGGCCGGCGTCAGCAGATCCTTGAACGTGCGCGGGTCACCGCGCACCGCGAAGTCGTACGGCTTGTCGAACGGCGGCGCGAGTGTGACCGTGCCGTCGTTGGCGACCGAGTCGCCGTCGATCAGTTGCACCAGCTTCACGCGCGTGCGCGTTCGCAGGTACTGCAGGTTTGAGACCTCGAACGACTGGATGAACACCGGCGCGCCGCGGTGGTTCATGCCGGCGCGGGCGAGTTCGTCGAGCACGCGGTCCTCCAGCGGCAGTCCGAGGCCGCGGTGATAGGTCGGATGCTTGGTCTCCGGATACACGCCGATCGCGCGTCCCTGCTCGGCCGACTTGCGGCGCACGAGGTCGAGGACTTCGGCGAAGGTCGGGATCGCGAAGCGGCCGTTGAACGACTGATCGCGCTCGGCCATCGGCTGGATCGCGCGCAGTGTCTTGATCTCTGCGAGCGTGAAATCGCTGGCGAAGAAACCCTCCTCGCTCACGCCGTCGACGACGGCGGTGCGCTTGCGCGCAGCGAACGCGGGCCGCGCGGCAACGTCGGTGGTGGCGATCAGGTTCGGTTCATGGCGCGCGATCAGCACGCCGTCGCGGGTCGCGACCAGGTCGGGCTCGATGTAATCGGCACCGAGTTCGATCGCCAGTGCATACGCTTCGAGCGTGTGCTCGGGCAGATAACCGCTCGCGCCGCGATGCGCGATCACGAGCGGCACACCCGGCGGCAAGCCGGGGCGCGCGCCGCTGCGGGCCGCCTCGGCATCGCGTCCCTGCGCATGCGTGGTGTCGATCGTCATCGGCGAAACGGCCAGCAGCAGCAGCGCCGCCGTCAGGCGGCCGGCAAGCATCGTTGTCATTGTGAACCTCCTCGGTCGGACGGCAACGGCGGCACGCTACGGAAGTCGCATGTCGCGCGGATGACGATGCGCCCGGCGCGCCCGCCGCGCGACCCCTCGATGCGCGTCCCGCTTTTGCGCGAGCGCGGCCGCGCGCCCGGCGGGCCGATAGAATCGGCACTCGAAGGAGGATCCGCAGCCGATGACGAACAAGACCTACGAGCGCGTGACCCCGCACAAGGTCGCTTTTGTCGGACTGGGCGTGATGGGCTATCCGATGGCAGGCCATCTCGCCCGCGCCGGCCATCACGTGACCGTGTTCAACCGCACCAGCAAGAAGGCCGAACGCTGGGTCGAGGAGTATGGCGGCAACTTCGCCAGGACGCCGCGCGAAGCGGCGGCAGGAGCGCAGATCGTCTTTACCTGCGTGGGCAACGACGATGATCTGCGCGCGGTCGTGCTCGGTGCCGACGGCGCCTTTGCCGGCATGTCCAACGACGCAGTGTTGGTCGACAACACCACCGCGTCGGCCGCGATCGCGCGCGAGTTGTACGCCGAGGCGCGGCGCCGCGCCCTGCATTTCGTCGACGCGCCAGTCTCGGGCGGCCAGGCGGGTGCCGTCAACGGAATGCTCACGGTGATGTGCGGCGGCGACGCGGCCGCGTTCGAGCGCATCCGCCCGGTGGCGATGGCCTACGCGAAGGCCGTCACGCTGATCGGCGCCAGCGGCGCCGGCCAGCTCGCCAAGATGGTCAATCAGATCTGCATCGCCGGTCTGCTGCAGGGCTTGTCGGAAGGCATTAACTTCGGGCTGGCGGCCGGACTCGACATGAAGCTCGTGCTGCAGGTGATCGGCAAGGGCGCGGCGCAGAGCTGGCAGATGGACAACCGCGGCACGACGATGGTCGATGACCAGTTCGACTTCGGCTTTGCCGTGGACTGGATGCGCAAGGACCTCGGCCTGTGCATCGCCGAGGCGCGGCGCAACGGCGCGCCGCTGCCGGTCACCGCGCTGGTGGACCAGTTCTACGCCGACGTGCAGGCGATGGGCGGCCATCGTTGGGACACGTCCTCGCTGATCCGCCGCCTGCGGCACCGGAAGTAGGCGCGACCGAAAATGGGCGACGCCAAATGACGCCGTTCGCCTCAAGCCTGTCGAAACGCCAACGGCGCACGGCCAGCGGCCGCAGCGAGATCGGCGGCGCCCTTCGACGGGCGCAGGGTGGACGGTGCATCGTTTTCCCGGGACGCGCCGGCGTGCCGCGGCCGCACGCCGGGCGGTAGGGACGCAATCAGCAGGAGCGCCGATGGATGCTGCCGTCAACCAGTCGCTCGCCGAGCTGCGCCCCGCGCTGCTGAAGATCGCGCGGCTGCAGCTGCGCAACGACACGTGGGCCGAGGACGTCGTGTCCGAGACGCTGATCGCCGCGCTCGAGGGCGCGGGCAACTTCGCCGGTCAGTCGCAATTGAAGACCTGGGTCGTCGGCATCCTCAAGCACAAGATCATCGACCACTTTCGCAAGTGCGGACGCGAAGTCTCCGCGGACGCGCGGATGGAAGCGTCGAGCGCGGAGAGTTTCGACGATCTTTTCCAGCCCGACGGCCACTTCGTCGCACGCCCGCTGCCGACCTGGGGCGATCCGGAAGCCTCGCTGAGCCAGAACCAGTTCATGGAGATCCTGCAGGCCTGCATCGACGAGCTGCCCGCGAACCAGGGAAGGATCTTCATGATGCGAGAATGGCTCGACCTCAGCACCGACGAGGTATGCAAGGAACTGGCGATCTCGTCGACGAATGCCTTCGTGCTCTTGTATCGAGCGCGGATGAAGCTGCGCGAATGCCTTGAGCAGAACTGGTTCGGCCAGGTCAGGAGTCGTTGAGATGGCCGTCGGATTCTTGCGCTTGACCTGCAAGCAGGCCCACCGGCTCATCGCGGAGCAGATGGACCGCGACCTGAAGCTGATGGAAGACGTGCGCGTGCGCCTGCACCTGCGCCGCTGTCCGTGCTGCAACGAATTCGTGCAGCAGATGAACCTGCTGCGCAGCGCCATGCGGCGCATCGACAAGTCGGCGCCCTGAGACGGCAGCGGTCTTCGTCGCGGCCGCCACCACGCCCTCCGTTCGCCGACGGCTCGGACTGCGTCCGGCCCCGCGGGTATCGCCAGGCGGCCGGCGTGTAATCGGCGCGCCACTGCGCCGACACACGGTGCATGAGACTGCACCGTGCGGTGGTCCTCGCGCTGGCGTTCTTCGGCGTCGCCGTACACGCGGCCGCCACGGCCGCCGACCCGGCCGCCTATAACGGCTTCGACCTGCGCGATGCGCTGATTCCGATCCGCGCCGTCGAACGCGGCGGCCCTCCCAAAGACGGCATCCCGGCGATCGATCGCCCCAAGTTCGTCGACGCGGCCGCGGCCGGACTGCGGGCCGACGACCGCGTGCTCGGGCTCGTGCACAACGGTGTGGCCAAAGCGTACCCGGTGCGGATCCTGAACTGGCACGAGGTCGTGAACGACCGGTTCGGCGATGCGCCGGTGGCGGTCACCTACTGTCCCCTGTGCGGCACCGGCATCGCGTTCGACGCCAGTCTCGGCGGGCAGACGCTGAACTTCGGCGTATCCGGTCTTCTGTACAACAGCGATGTGCTGCTGTACGACCGCGGCACGGAATCGCTCTGGTCCCAGCTCAAGCAGCAGGCGATCAGCGGGCGGCTCAAAGGCACGCGCCTGCAGGCGCTGCCGCTGGAACATACGAGCTGGGCCGACTGGCACGCGCGCCATCCGACCACGCGCGTGTTGTCCACGGACACCGGCTTCGCGCGCGATTACGCGCACGATCCCTATGCGGGCTACGAACGAGTGCAGCGACTGATGTTCAACGTAGAGCACCGAGACGATCGCTTCCAGCCGAAGGAGTGGGTGCTCGGCGTGACGGTCGGTGCCGCGCGCAAGGCCTATCCGTTCACGGTGCTCGACGGCGCCGCGCGCGGCCGTGCGACCTACGAACTGCGCGACACCGTCGGCGGACAGACGATCGTCGTCCGCTACGACGCGCGGCACCGCACCGCGCGGGCGCTCGACACGCAAGGGCGTGCGCTGCCTTACGTGATGGCGTTCTGGTTCGCGTGGGTCGCCTTCAATCCGGACACCGAGGTCTACCGCGACCGGTGACCGATGCCAGTTGCGACAGCACCCACGCAAGCCGGCGCCTCGAACGCGCGGTGCGGTCGTGAACGGCGCGCGTAGACCCGCGCGCCGCCAATGCCCGCCGCACCGTGTAACGAAACGCGCCGTGCGCCGACTCGAAAGCTGGAACGACATCCCGATCGTCCGTCAGCACATCCGTCATGTCCGAAGCATCCCGACTCGCCTGGTTCTTCGAGCAGGGTCTGTTGCGCGTACGCGTGCTCAATGCCGGCAGCGCGCTGCGCTCGCTCTGGTCGGGCTCGGACCAGCGTTACAGCCAGATCCTGCTGATCCGGCGCGGACCGGTACGCGTGACCTTCGTCGGTCGGGATTCGCACACGATCGACGAGCCGGCGATCCTGTTTCTGCCGCGACGGGCGCCCGAGCCGCTGCTGGTCGAAGCGCAGGTCGGCGCCGACATGATGCGCGTCACCCTGCAGTTCACCTGCGGTGACCGCCACCCGATCGCCGAGTCGCTGCCGCCGGTGCTGCTGGCCGAGCTGGCTGCCCTGCCCGGTGGCGCCGCGCTGCTGCAACTGTTCGCCGACGAAGCGGCGGCCGAGGATCACTGCCGGCAGGCCGCGCTCGACCGCCTGGCCGAACTGCTCACGATCCGCGTCGTGCGCTACGCGCTCGAGCGCGGCCTCGTGCGCAGCGGCACGCTCGCGGCGCTGACCGACCCGAAGCTGGCGCGTGTGCTGGTTGCAATTCACGGGCGGCCCGCGCGCGGCTGGACGCTGGCCGAAATGGCCGCGATCGCCGGTATGTCCCGTTCGCGCTTCGCCGTGCGCTTCCGCAGCGTCACCGGCTCGACGCCCGCCGAGTACCTGGCCGCCGCGCGCATCGCCAGCGCACAGAACCTGCTGCGAGCGCGGCGGCCGATGAAATGCGTCGCCGGCGACGTCGGCTACAGCAGCGCCAGCGGGTTTACCCGCGCGTTTACGCGCATGGTCGGCTGCTCGCCCGGCGAGTGGCTCAAGCGCACGGACGCGATCGCCGACCCGAGTCTCGCGCGCTGAAGTGAGTGCGCGACGCGAAGGCGGCGCCCGCGGCCGCACCCCGGTCGTGCCGTGCGCCTGCGCGTGCCGACGATCACGACGTCGCGCATGTGCTCCCTCGCTGCGCTTGCAGCCATGCGGTGCGCGCGCGAGCCGCTTCCCCGCCGCCGAGACGCTCGGCAATCAATACGAAACGCTGTGTCAACCGCGCCAGCTCGATCGGCCGCACGATCCAGCGCACGGTTGACGTCTGGCGTGCCCGTCGGCGATGCCGTCTGCGGGTGCCAAGGAGAGCCCTTTCAGCGTGCGCAGCGCCCCCGCTGCGCGTTCATCGACCCACCAAGGCAGAAAAATGCATCCAACGAACCAGCGTTACGTTGTCCCTGCCGTCCTCGCCCTCGCGATGGGTGCGGCGATCCCGGGGCAGGCGACTGCGCAGTCGTCCGCCACGACGATCAAGCTCGGCAACTCGGGGGCGACCGCCACCCTCGGCGGCTACGTCAAGCTCGACGCGATTTACAGCATCGATCAGGACACTGGAGACACAACGGATCCGACGGCGCTCGTGATCGGCAGCAAGGCCGGCGACGAGACTTTCAGATTCCACGCGCGCCAGACGCGCCTGTTCCTCAGAACGGCGAAGTCGACGCCGATCGGCGACCTGAAGACGAATCTCGAAGGGGATTTCTTCGGCGCCGGCGGCAACGAAGTGATTTCCAACTCCCGGACGTTCCGCATACGGCACGCGTACGGGTCGATCGGCGGTTTCGGCGCCGGGCAGACCTGGACCAACTTCATGCAGTTCACCGCGTATCCGTCGACGGTCGACTTCAACGGTCCGATGGGCACCAGCTTCCTGCGCCAGGCGCAGGTCCGCTACACCGCGAAGACCGCCGGCGGAACCGAGTGGTCGGTCGCGCTGGAGAATCCGGAGGCCACCGGCTTCGCCTCGCCCAAGGACCGGTTTCCGGACATCACCGGCCGGGTCAGCTGGCAGGGTCAGCAATGGGGCTTCGAAGCGTCGGTCGTGGCGCGCTTCCTCGAATACGACACCGGCACCGCTTCGGACACCGCCACCGGCTATGGCGTGATGGTGTCCGGGCGCTACACGTTCGGCGCTACCACGCTGCTAGGCAACGTCATCGGCGGCGATGGCATCGGGCGCTATCTGTATACGGCCAGCGGCGCGGCCAACGGCACCGGCATCGGCGAAGCGCGCATCGCCGCCGACGGCTCGCTCGAAACGATCAACGCCTACGGCGGTCAGGTCGCGATCAAGCAGCAGTGGACGCGGATTTTCTCCTCGGTGCTCAGCTACGGCCGGACCACGGGCGATCGGCCGGAAGCGCTGTCGACAAGCAAGCTGGAGAGCGCGCACTTCGCCAACTTCTGGACGCCGATTCCCGAGGTGACTTTCGGCGCCGAGCTGTCGTGGCAGCGCAAGACCCTGCAGAACGATCAGAGCGCCGACGCCAAACGCATCCAGTTCTCGGCCCAATACAACTTCTAGCGCGCCCCGCCGGGCGTTGAGCTCCGCGCGCGGCGTACACCGTGCGCGGAGTTCTTTTTTTTCGCGGCGGTTGAAAATGGCCCAACCTCGTGCCACCGCCGGTCTGCGAATCCTTATCGCCATTCAGGGCGCCGGTTTCGTCATCCCGAGCGAATGCGAGGGATCTCGGCGCCGCGCGCGGCGGAGATTGCTCGCCTTTGGCTCGGAATGACGGGCCTTCAAGGTCGGCGCCGCAAAAAGTCTCGGGTCGCCGTCAGCGGTTTCCCGCCAGCGTGACACGAAGGGGCGGCGGGGAATGACCAGCCGGCGGCTCGGCA
>JBBIJJ010000121.1:0-10492 GCA_037446035.1 Burkholderiales bacterium | reverse complement strand
GCCGCTTCGATGCCCGCGCTCGACCACTCCCGCTTCTACAAGTACGAAGAACTGACCGGCCTGCTGCGCGCCTTCGCCGCGGAGTTTCCGCAGCTCGTCGCCGTGGAGTCGATCGGCCGCAGCTTCGAGGGGCGCGACATCCCGCTCGTGACGGTGACCAACCTGGCCACCGGTGCCGCCGCCGACAAGCCCGCATACTGGATCGACGGCAACATCCACTCGGTCGAGCTGTCGGCGTCGACCGCGTGCCTGTACTTCCTGCAGTGGCTGACCGCAGGCTACGCGACCGACGCCGACATCAAGCGGTGTCTGGACACGCGCGCGTTCTACATCTGCCCGCGCATCAATCCGGACGGCGCCGAATGGGCGCTCGCGGAGCGGCCCAAGTACGTGCGTTCGAGCACGCGCCGCTACCCGTTCGACGAGGATCCGGTCGCCGGGCTGGTGGCCGAAGACATCGACGGCGACGGCCGCATCCTGCAGATGCGCCTCAGTGATCCGAACGGCATGTGGAAGAAGCACCCGCAGCAGCCGCGCCTGCTGATCCGGCGCGATCCGACCGATCCGCCGGGCGGCGAGTACTACCGGGTCATGCCCGAGGGCCGCGTCGAGAACTTCGACGGCGTGCACGTCGAGCTCGCCGGCTTCATGGGCAACGCGCAGGGGCTGGATCTGAACCGCAACTTCCCGTCGGGCTGGCGGCAGGAGTACGAGCAACTCGGTGCAGGACCGTATCCGACCTCGGAGCCCGAAGTCCGCGCGGTGGTCGACTTCATCGTCAGGCATCCGAACATCTGCGGCGGCACGAGTTTCCACACATTCTCGGGTGTGCTGCTGCGGCCGTTCGGCGACCGCCCCGACGACAAGATGCCGCCTGAGGACCTGTGGACCTACCAGAAGGCCGGCAAGAAGGGCGAGGAGCTGACCGGCTACCCGGCGATCTCGATCTTCCACGAGTTCGTCTATCACCCGGGGCAGTACATCGGCGGCGCGTTCGACTGGATCTACGAGCACCTCGGCATGTTCATGTGGACCGTCGAGCTCTGGAATCCGAAGAAGGAGGCCGGCATCGACAACAAGGAGTGGATCCACTGGTTCCGCGAGCATCCGGTCGAGGACGATCTGAAGCTGCTGGCGTGGTCGGACACGGAACTGAAAGGCGCGGGCCACGTCGACTGGAAACCCTTCGACCATCCGCAGCTCGGCCGCGTTGAAATCGGTGGCTGGAACCGCATGCTCGCGTTCACCAATCCGCCGCCGCACCGGCTGGAGGCCGAGGTCGCCCGCTTTCCGCAGTGGCTGCTGTGGCAGGCGCTCGTCTCGCCGAAGCTCGAGCTGCGCGACGTTCAGGTCACCGGCGCCGGCGACGGCGCCTGGCGCGTGCGGCTCGTCGTGCAGAACACCGGCTGGCTGCCCACCTACGTGACCAAGATGGCCATGCAGCACAAGCTGCTGCGCGGCGTGCTGGCGGAGATCGCGCTGCCGCCGGGCGCGCAGCTTCTCGCCGGCAAGCCGCGCGAGTCGCTCGGCGAACTCGAAGGCTGGGCGTATCGGCACACCGGCGTGAGCTTCTGGCCCGACCGCAAGCCGACCGACAACCTCGCGTACGTCGACTGGGTCGTGCGCGCCAGGCCCGGAGCGACGGTCGAGCTGACCGCCTGGCACGAGCGGGCGGGCAAGGTGAAGACGGCTGCTCGGCTCGTTTGAGCGGCCGGCCTATACTGCCGCACGAAGCACGCACATCGTCCGACCATGAATGCGCCGATCGTCTATCCGAAACTGTCGCCGCAGGAACTGGCGCAACGCTGGAACGCCCTGCTCGGCTCGCCGGGTCTGCCCGCGCGCTACGAGCTGGACGAGTACGGCGAGGTGATCGAGATGATTGCACCGAAGACGGTGCATCAGCGCATCGTCAGTGCCCTTCAGCGTCAGATCGAACAGACGCTGGGCGGCGAGGCGCTGCCGGGCGTGGCCGTGCTGACTTCGATCGGTGTGCGAATCCCGGATGTGGTCTGGCAGCAGTCGTGGCGCGGCGTCGATCCCGTGAGTCCGGCTCCGACCCTCTGCGTCGAAGTGCAGACTGAAGAGAACACGCGCCGCGAGTCGAACGAAAAGGTCGCCGCGTATCTGGAAGCCGGCGCGCGCGAAGTGATCCTCGTCGAACTGTCCGGTCGCATCCGCTACTTCGACGCAGCCGGCGAGCGCGCCGCGAGCGCGCTGGGGCTGACGCTTTCGCTGCCACCGGACACATATCCGCGCTGAGCGCGATGTCGCCCCGGCGCAGGCCCGGATCCGGTCAGTGAAGATGGCACCCAAACCGCGGCCGCAGGCTGCTCCGGCACATGTCGAGCCGGGGCCGAGATGACCATCAACATTTTCTCGCTCCGAACGCCGAACCCATCACGGAAGGAACTCCGATGCCCGAAGCCTTCATCGTCGCGGCATTGCGAACGGCGGGCGGCCGCAAAGGCGGCCGGCTCGCCGGCTGGCACCCGGCGGATCTCGCCGCGCAGGTGCTCGATGCATTGGTCGAACGCAACGACATCGACCCGGCGGCCATCGACGACGTGATCCTGGGCTGCGTCGGGCAGGCGGGCGAGCAGTCGTTCAACATCGCGCGCAATGCGGTGCTCGCGTCGCAGCTGCCGGAGTCGGTGCCCGGCGTCTCGGTCGACCGCCAGTGCGGTTCGTCGCAGCAGGCGCTGCACTTCGCCGCGCAGGCGGTGCTGTCCGGCGCGATGGATCTCGTGATCGCCGGCGGCGTCGAGAGCATGACGCGCGTGCCGATGGGGCTGCCGGCGACGCTGCCCGCCAAGCACGGTTTCGGCAGTTACATGAGCCCCGCGATCCAGGCCCGCTATCCGGGCGTGCAGTTCAGCCAGTTCATGGGCGCGGAGCTGCTCGCGCAGAAGTACGGGCTGTCGAAAGACGCGCTCGACGCCTACGCCTTGGGCAGCCATCAGCGCGCCGCGGCCGCGACGCGCGCGGGGCGCTTCGAAGAAGAGATCGTGCCGATCGAAGTGCGCAATGCGGACGGCGTACCAACCGGCGAGACGCACGCGGCCGACGAAGGGATCCGCTACGACGCGTCGCTCGAGGCGATCGCGGCGGTCAAGCTGCTGCAGGAGGGCGGCCGCATCAGCGCGGCCACGGCAAGCCAGATCTGCGACGGTGCGGCTGCGCTGCTGGTGGCCAACGAGCGCGGGCTGAAGACGCTCGGCCACGCGGTCAAGCCGCTGGCGATCGTGCGGCAGATGACGGTGGTCGGCCACGATCCGGTGGTCATGCTCGAAGGGCCGATCCCTGCCACGCCGCACGCGTTGCGCAAGGCGGGGCTCGCGCTCGACGACATCGATCTGTTCGAAGTCAACGAAGCGTTCGCCTCGGTGCCGCTCGCCTGGCTTGCGGCCACCGGTGCCGATCCCGACCGGCTCAACGTCAACGGCGGCGCGATCGCGCTCGGCCACCCGCTCGGCGCCTCGGGCGCGAAGCTGATGACCACGCTCGTACACGCATTGCACGCGCGCGGCGCGCGCTACGGGCTGCAAACGATGTGTGAAGGCGGCGGACTGGCGAACGTGACGATCGTGGAGCGGATCTGACGCGCGTCACTGAAACGCCACCTCCGCAAAGCTCCTCAACTTGCGGCTGTGCAACTGCTCGGGCCGCTGCGCGCGCAGCAGGTCGATCGCGCGCAGGCCGATCTTCAGGTGCTGATCGACGCGCTCGCGGTAGAAACGGTCGGCCATGCCGGGCAGCTTGATCTCGCCGTGCAGCGGCTTGTCGCTGACGCACAGCAGGGTGCCGTAAGGAACGCGGAAGCGGAAGCCGTTGGCGGCGATCGTCGCGCTTTCCATGTCGAGCGCGATCGCGCGGCTCTGGCTGAAGCGGCGGATCGGCGTGCGCAGCGGCAGCAGTTCCCAGTTGCGGTTGTCGGTGCTGGCGACCGTGCCGGTGCGCATCACGCGCTTCAGTTCATAGCCCCGCAGTTGCGTGACCTCGGCCACTGCCGCTTCGAGCGCGACCTGCACCTCGGCCAGCGGCGGGATCGGCACCCACGGCGGCACGTCCTCGTCGAGCACGTGGTCCTCGCGCACGTAGCCGTGCGCCAGCACGTAGTCGCCGAGAGCCTGCGTCGAACGCAGCCCCGCACAGTGACCGATCATGATCCACGCGTGCGGCCGCAGCACCGCGATGTGGTCGGTGATCGTCTTCGCATTCGCCGGGCCGACGCCGATGTTGACCAGCGTGATGCCGGCGCGGTCGTCGCGCACCAGGTGATACGCGGGCATCTGCGGTGCGCGCGCAGGCGGCGACCCTTGTTCGTCGGCAGGAACCGGCGGCAGCCCGGCGCGCGGCGTGACCACGTTGCCCGGTTCCACCAGTGCGCGGTAGCCGTGGCGCGCGGCGTCCGCATCGGCCATCAGTTCGCGGCCGATCCGCACGAACTCGTCGACGTAAAACGGATAGTTGGTGAACAGCACGAAGTTCTGGAAGTGCTCGGGGCGCGTGCCGGTGTAGTGCCGCAGCCGGTGCAGCGAGTAGTCGACGCGCGGCGCGGTGAACAGCGCCAGCGGCCGCGGCTCCCCGGGCGCCGGCTCGTAGGTGCCGTTGGCGATGCCGTCGTCCATCACGCCGAGATCGGGCAGATCGAACAATTCGCGCAGCCGCGCGCGACGCGCGGGCTCGAGCGAGCCCTCGAGCTGCTCGTCGTCGAGCGCGAATTGCACCGCGATCGGCTGCCGGCTCGTGCCGACCTCGATCGACACACGGTGGCTCGCGATCAACAGCCGGAACTGCTCGCGGTAGTAATCCGCGAACAGGTCCGGCCGCGTCAGCGTGGTTTCGTAGGCGCCCGGCCCGGCGACGAAGCCGTAGGCGAGCCGCGAGTCGGCGCGCGCGACCGATTCGGTTCGAATGCGGACGAACGGGTAGAACGCCCGCACCCGCGCGCAGAGCGCTTCGCCGGCGACGAAGCGCACCAGCGCCTCGCGCAGGAACGCGACGGACTGCGCGTAGATCGTCGCGACCTGCGCCAGCGCCGCGGCAGGATCGTCGAAGCGTTGCGGGGCGATGAAAGGCGGGGTCAACATTCGTACGGTGCAACCTGCAGGCGCATTGTGCCGCGGCGCGGCGGGCGTCGCGTATCCTATTGACGATCACCCGATCTCGTGAAACCGCCCACCCTGCGAGCGCGTTTCGCCCTCGCGGACGTCGGTTCCATCGCCCTTGCGGACGTCGGTTCCATCGCCCTCGCGGACGTTGGTTCCGTCGCCCTCGCGGGCGCAAGTTCTGTCGCCTCCGCGCATGCCGCTTTCGTCATCCCGAGCAGCGCGAGGGATCTCGGCGTCGCGAGCGGTTGAGATTCCTCGCCTTCGGCTCGGAATGACAAAGCGTGGCTGGCCCGGAGCGACGTGCGATGGCTGGCCCGGAGCGACGTGCGATGGCTGGCCCGGAGCGACGACCCGGTGAGGGATGCCGACGCCGGGCGGTCGGCACGTGTCACGACGATTGGGTGCGCGTCGCTCTGGCGGGCGCCGCTGCCGTCATCCCGAGCCGCGCGAGGGATCTCGGCGTTGCAAGCGGGAGAGATTCCTCGCCTCCGGCTCGGAATGACAAAGCGTGGCTGGCCCGGAGCGACGCGCGATGGCTGGCCCGGAGCGACGTGCGATGGCTGGCCCGGAGTGACGTGCGATGGCTGGCTCGGAGCGACGTGCGATGGCTGGCTCGGAGTGACGACCCGGTGGAGGGATGCCGACGCCGGGCGGTCGGCACGTGTCACGACGATTCGCAATGCTTGCTGGGCTGCGACGCGCGGGGTGGTCGTCGCGAGGTTGAAGTCGCGGGGTTGAAGTCGATCGCGCCGATCCCAATCTGCGCGATCGTGACCCGCCGGAGCGAGGAGAAGCGGCTTGGAGTTCAAGGACTACTACGAGACGCTGGGGGTCTCGCGCGACGCCACCGCCGAGCAGATCAAGAAGGCCTTTCGCGGGCTCGCGCGCAAGTACCACCCGGACGTGAGCAAGGAGCCGGACGCCGAGCGCCGCATGAAGGAGGTCAACGAGGCGTACGCGGTCCTGTCCGACCCGGAAAAGCGCGCCGCGTACGACGCGCTGCTGGCGCGCGGGCACCATGCGGGCGAGGAGTTTCGACCGCCGCCGGACTGGGACGCCAGCTTCGAGTTCTCCGGCGCGGGGTTCGACGACACGGCCGCGGCCGACTTCAGCGACTTCTTCGCGGAACTGTTCGGGCGCATGGGCGGAAGGCGCAGGGCCGAGCCCTTCCGTCACGAATTCCGCGCGCGCGGCGAGGACCACCACGCCAAGGTCGTGCTCGACGTCGAGGACGCGTGGCGCGGCGCGCGCAGGACGATCAGCCTGCGGGTGCCGAAGGTCGATGCCAGCGGGCGTGTCGTGCTCGACACGCGTACGCTGGAAGTGCAGGTCCCGCGCGGCGTGCGCGAAGGGCAGTTGATCCGCCTGGCCGGCCAGGGCGCGCCCGGCGCCGGCGGCGCGCCTCCAGGCGACCTGTTTCTGGAGGTGCACTTCGCGCCGCATCCGCGCTGGCGCGTCGACGGTCGCGATCTGGTCGTCGAGCTGCCGGTCGCACCGTGGGAGGCCGCGCTCGGCGCGATCGTGCCGGTCGAGTTGCCCGACGGCTCGACACTGCGCGTGCGCATCCCCGCGGGAGCGCAAAGCGGCCGGCGCCTGACGGTGCGAGGCCGCGGTCTGCCGAGCGAGCCGCCGGGCGACCTGGACCTGGTCGTTCGCGTGGTGCTTCCGCCCGCGGACGATCCGCGCGCGCGCCGCCTGTATGAGCAGATGGCGCGCGAGCTCGCGGACTTCGACGCGCGCGCCGTCGCCGCTCGATCCTCATCGGAGCAGACATGAACACCGGTACCGACCCGCTCGCCGCCGCGCTGGAGGAGGCGCAACTGACGCTGGAGGAGCTGGCCGGCGTGTGCGCCGTCAGCCGCGACTGGGTGATCGAACGCGTCGCGCTCGGCCTGCTGTCGGCGTGCGGCGCGGACGCCGCCGGTCCGCGCTTCGACGCGGCCGCGCTGCGTCGCGCCCGCACGATGCGCCAGATCGAGGTCTCGTTCGACGCCGCCCCCGAGCTCGCCGCGCTGGTGGCCGACCTGACCGACGAGATCGCACGCCTGCGCGCGGCACTGCGCAGCGGGATGCCGTCATGGTGAGCGGCGCATCGCGCACGCGCGCGGACGGACCGCCGCCGCAGACCCTGCGCTCGGCGTTCGCCGAGATGCGCCGCACGTGGGGGTTGCCGGGCGACTACGAGCGATTCGAGCAGGTCATCGCGTGGGCGCCGACCGCGGTCATCGCCGTGATCGATGCGCGCGTGCAGACCGCCACCCGACGGCAGACGCTGCGATGAGGAGTTCGCTCTTGAATCGACTGCTGCTGATCGCGGGCATCGGTCTGGCGCTGTTTGCGCTGTGGCGCTGGTTGCCGCAAGTGCAGGCGCCGGATCCGGCGGTGCGCGACGCGGCGCCGCGGCTGATCGTCGCGCGCGGCGATCTGGCCGCCGACGAGCAGTCGATGATCGAACTGTTCGAGCGCTCGCGCGACTCGGTCGTGTACATCAGCACCCGCCAGCAGGTGCGCGACTTCTGGACGCGCGACGTATTTTCGGTTCCGCGCGGCACCGGCAGCGGTTTCGTCTGGGACGAGCACGGGCACGTGGTGACCAATTTCCACGTCATCGAGGGCGCCTCCGAGGCGATCGTGCGGCTGGCCGACGGCCGCGACTACAAGTCCGCGCTCGTCGGCGCCAGCCCCGCGCACGACATCGCAGTGCTGCGCATCGGCGTCGGCTTCAAGCGCCCGCCGCCGGTGCCGATCGGCACGAGCGGCGACCTGAAGGTCGGCCAGAAAGTGTTCGCGATCGGCAACCCGTTCGGTCTGGACTGGACGATGACCACCGGCATCGTCTCGGCGCTCGATCGCTCGCTGCCGACCGAGGGTGGCGCGATCATCGAACACCTGATCCAGACCGACGCGGCGATCAATCCCGGCAACTCCGGCGGTCCGCTGCTGGACTCGGCCGGCCGGCTGATCGGCATCAACACGGCGATCTTCAGCCCGTCGGGCGCGTCGGCCGGCATCGGCTTCGCGGTGCCGGTCGATACGGTCAATCGCGTCGTGCCGCAGTTGATCCGCACCGGGCGCTACATCCGCCCCGCGCTCGGCATCGAAGTCGACGAAGCGCTGAACCGGCGCCTGTCCGCGCTGCTCGACGTGCAGGGCGTGGTCATCCTGCGGGTGGCGCCGGAGTCGGCGGCGGCCAGGGCGGGGCTGGCGGGCGCGACCATCACGCCCGACGGCGCCGTCGTGCCGGGCGACGTGATCGTCGCGGTCGAAGGCAAGCCGGTCGACTCGGTCGGTCGCCTGCTGGCGCGGCTCGACGACTTCAAGGTCGGCGACACCATCGCCGTGACCGTGCAGCGCGACGGCCGCCGGCGCGACGTTCGCGTCACTTTGCAACCGGGAGCCTGACGATGCCACCGCAAATCCGCTGGAACCTGTGGTACTGGCTGCTGGCCGCGATAGCCTTTCTGATGCTGCAGAACTGGTGGCAGGCGGCCCGGACGATCGAGCCGGTGCCGTACTCCGAGTTCGAGCGCGCGCTGGCCGAAGGCCGCGTCGCCGAGGTCATCGTCGGCGAACGCACGATCACCGGCCGGCTGAAGTCGCCCGAGGCGGACGGCAAGACCACGATCGTCGCCAACCGGGTCGAGCCCGATCTGGCCGAACGCCTGAGCAAGTACGACGTCAAGTACACGCGCGTCGTCGAAGGCACTTTCCTGCGCGACCTGCTGTCGTGGGTCGTGCCCGCGGCGGTGTTCTTCGGCCTGTGGTACTTCGTGTTCCGCAGGCTCGCCGAGCGGCAGGGCATCGGCGGCCTCATGTCGATCGGCAAGAGCCGCGCCAAGGTGTACGTCGAGAAGAACACCGGCGTGACCTTCGCCGACGTGGCCGGCGTCGACGAAGCGAAAGCCGAGCTGCAGGAAGTCGTCGAGTTCCTCAAGGACCCGCAGTCGCACGGACGGCTCGGCGCGCGCATGCCCAAGGGCGTGTTGCTGGTGGGACCGCCCGGCACCGGCAAGACGCTGCTCGCCAAGGCGGTGGCCGGCGAAGCGGGCGTGCCGTTCTTCTCGATCTCGGGCAGCGAGTTCGTCGAGATGTTCGTCGGTGTCGGCGCGGCGCGCGTGCGCGACCTTTTCGAGCAAGCTCGGCAAAAGGCACCCGCGATCATCTTCATCGACGAGCTCGACGCGCTGGGCCGGGCGCGCGGCGCCGCCGGTCCGATCGGCGGGCACGACGAACGCGAACAGACGCTCAACCAGTTGCTCGTCGAACTGGACGGCTTCGACACTTCGTCGGGGCTGGTGCTGCTGGCGGCGACGAATCGCCCGGAGATCCTCGATCCGGCGCTGCTGCGCGCGGGCCGTTTCGACCGCCAGGTGCTGGTCGACCGGCCGGACAAGGGCGGCCGCGTGCAGATCCTCAAGGTGCACGTACGCAAGGTCAAGCTCGCGCCCGACGTCGATCTCGAGCAGGTCGCCGCGCTGACGACCGGTTTCTCCGGCGCGGATCTGGCGAATCTGGTCAACGAGGCCGCGCTGGCGGCCACACGCAGACGCGGCGATGCGGTCACGCTGGCGGATTTCACGCAGGCGATCGAGCGCATCGTCGCCGGACTCGAGAAGAAAAACCGCGTGCTCAATCCCAGGGAACGCGAGGTCGTCGCCTATCACGAGATGGGCCATGCGCTCGCCGCGCTCGCGCTGCCGGGCTCCGACCCGGTGCACAAGGTGTCGATCATTCCGCGCGGCATCGGCGCGCTCGGCTACACGATCCAGCGGCCGACCGAGGATCGCTTCCTGATGACGCGGCAGGAGCTGGAGAACAAGATCGTCGTGCTGCTCGGCGGCCGCGCGGCCGAGCGACTCGTCTTCGGACATCTGTCGACCGGCGCGGCCGACGACCTGGCCAAGGTCACCGACATCGCGCGCGACATGGTGACCCGCTACGGCATGGTCGAGGAACTCGGCTACGTCGCGTACGAGCCGCAGCGCGCCCGCTTTCTCGACGTGCCGACGTATCCGCAGGGCGGCTGCGCGACCAGCCCGAGCACGCAGACGCGCATCGACGAAGCGGTGCGCACGATCGTCATGGACGCGTTCGCCCGCGCCACCGACATCCTCGCGCGCAACCGCGGCGTACTCGAGCGCTGCGCGCGCGAGCTGCTGGCGCGCGAAACCCTCGACGAGGAAGCGATCCGCGAACTGACGCGCGACCTGCAGCCGGCGCCGGCTCCCGACGATCGGACCGCGCCGCCGCAGCCGGTGCGTGCCGCGGCGGCGTGATCGGCGGCGCGCTCAGAAGGCGTGAATCTTTCTGCTGCACGGCCCGCTGGCGTCGTTGCGCGGTGCTGGCTCCGGCCGCTTCGCTTCACATCGGCTCCGCCG
>JBBIJJ010000120.1:0-10512 GCA_037446035.1 Burkholderiales bacterium | reverse complement strand
GCCGAGACATATCAAGTAGATAGGCGAGGCCCGAGCAGCGCGCAACGACGCCAGCGGGCCGCGCAGCAGAAAGATTCACACCTTCTGAGGCATGCGGGCGCCAAGCGGTTGGCACGTGTCCCGAGGATAAGTAATGGTCAATAGGATCAGTCCTCGTCGGCGGCACCGCGTACGACCTGCAGGATCACCTCCGTCGAAAAGCCGCGCGCAGCGAGGAAACGCAACTGTTTGGCGCGCTCGGCCGCGTCGCGCGGCGCCGCGCCGAAGCGCTTGCGCCAGACTTCGTGGGCACGCGCCAGCTCCGAGCCCGAAAGTGCGGCGGTCGTCTGCGCGATCAGCTCCGGCGCCAAGCCGTGCCGCTTCAGTTCGTGCCGGATGCGCTCGGCGCCGAAGCGATTGCCCCGGGTTCGCACGAGGCTCGCAGCGAAGCGCGTTTCGGAAAGCATGCCCTTGCGCATCAGCTCGTCGAGCACGCGGCCGATCTCCGACGGATCGGCGCCTTGCGGAAGATGCCGCTGCAGCTTGCGCGCCAGCTCAGCGCGGCTGTGCTCTCGCCGAGCCAGCGCCGCGACGGCTCGCTGCATCAGCGACGGCGGCTGTCGTGCGCGTACGGTCACATCGGGAGCGGGTCAGCTTGCGACAGTGCGGGAGGGCGGGTGCGTCAGCCGCGTAGGCGGGTTGGGCGGCGCCCATTCACCATCGCAACCGTCAGCCTCGCATCGCCGGTGCGCTGCGGGCCGCCACACCGCCGTCCTCGCGGATGCGATTTTTGGCTGCGGCCGCGGCGCGCCGCGCGCGCCGCCTGACCCGCTGCGCGGGTGGGCCGGCGCCGAAACCCGATCCGCGAACATCAGCCTTCGATGATCGGTGCGCTGCGGGCTGCCACGCCCACTTTCTCGCGAATCTTGTTTTCGATCTCCAGGGCGAGTTCGGGGTGCTCTCTGAGGTAGTCGCGCGCGTTGTCTTTGCCCTGGCCGATGCGGTCGCCGCCGTAGCTGTACCAGGCTCCGGACTTCTCGATGATCCCGTGCAGGGCACCGAGGTCGACGACTTCTCCCTCGCGGGAGATCCCCTCGCCGTACAGGATGTCGAACTCGGCCTGCTTGAACGGGGGTGCGACCTTGTTTTTGACGACCTTGACCTTGGTCTCGGAGCCGATCACCTCTTCGCCCTTCTTGATCGAGCCGACGCGGCGGATGTCGAGCCGCACCGAGGCGTAGAACTTCAGCGCGTTACCGCCGGTGGTCGTCTCCGGGTTGCCGAACATCACGCCGATCTTCATCCGGATCTGGTTGATGAAGATGACCAGGCAGTTGGTGCGCTTGATCGTCGCCGTGAGCTTGCGCAACGCCTGGCTCATCAGGCGCGCCTGCAGCCCCGGGAGCGCGTCGCCCATCTCGCCTTCGATTTCGGCCTTGGGCGTCAGCGCCGCGACCGAGTCGATGACGATCAGGTCGACCGAGCCCGAGCGCACCAGCGCGTCGGCGATCTCGAGCGCCTGCTCGCCCGTGTCGGGCTGGGAAATCAGCAGATCCTGCAAGTTCACGCCGAGCTTCTGCGCGTACTGAACGTCGAGCGCGTGCTCGGCGTCGATGAACGCGCAGGTGCCGCCGATCTTCTGCATCTCGGCAATCACCTGCAGCGTCAACGTCGTCTTGCCCGAGGACTCCGGTCCGTAGATTTCGACCACGCGGCCGCGCGGCAGCCCGCCGATGCCCAGCGCGATGTCCAGCCCGAGCGAACCGGTAGACACGACGTCGATGTCCTCGGCCACCTCGCCGTCGGCCAGTCGCATGATCGAGCCTTTGCCAAACTGCTTTTCGATCTGCGCCAGCGCCGCTGCCAGGGCCTTCTGCCGCTCTTTGGAATCCGCCACCAACCCGCTCCTTCCGTCGTCCATGCTCGCCTCCGCTCGCGCCGCCGAATCGAAGTGGCGCACCGCGCGCCACTCACTGAATGGAATTACAGTATCACTGTAGTTTCATTCAGTATCGGCGTCAAGCGCCCCGCGGGCGCCGGATCCGGTCGCGGCTGCCGCTGCCGCCCCTGCCGCTTGCGACGGGCGGAGCCGCTGCCTAGACTGCCGCGACAAGGCAGAGAACCCGCTCGCGCGAGAACCTCGGCGTGCGCGCAGAGGTGGCTCGCAGCATATCAAGTGCGCATCCTGATCGCCGAAGACGACCCCGTGCTGGCCGACGGCCTGTCGCGCTCGCTGCGCGCCGGCGGTTACGCTGTCGACATCGTGACCACCGGCGACGAGGCCGACGCGGCGCTCGCCGCGCAAAGCTTCGACCTGCTGATCCTCGATCTGGGGTTGCCCAAGCTCTCCGGCCTCGAAGTCCTGCGCCGGCTGCGCGCGCGCAATTCCCCGATGCCGGTGCTGATCTTGACCGCGGCCGACAGCGTCGAACAGCGCGTGCGCGGACTGGACTTCGGCGCCGACGACTATATGGCCAAGCCCTTCGCGCTGTCCGAACTCGAGGCACGCGTTCGCGCGTTGACGCGCCGCGCGCTCGGGGCCAGCCAGAGCCTGCTGCGCAACGGCGCGCTGGCGCTCGACCAGGTCGGCCGCGTCGCGACGATCAACGAGCAGCCGCTCGAGCTTTCGGCCCGCGAACTCGGACTGCTGGAAGTCCTGCTGCAGCGCGCCGGCCGCGTCGTCAGCAAGGAGCAGCTCGTCGACCATCTGTGCGAATGGGGCGAAGAGGTCAGCAACAACGCCATCGAGGTCTACGTTCACCGCCTGCGCAAGAAGCTGGAGCCCGGGGGCATACGCATCGCCACGGTGCGCGGACTCGGCTATTGCCTCGAACGCGTCGCCGCAGAGGCGGCCAACGACCCGCCGGGAGTCGGCACGGCGCAGCCGGGCACCGTGCCGCCGGGCGCGGCATAGCGGCGTCCGCGCCGCGCGGCCGCGGCGCCGATAATCCGACCGACGATGCCCGACGAAACCGTCGATCCCGCAGCACTGCCTGCGCCGCAACCGCCGTCGGCCCGACCCGGCTGGCGCGCCAACATGCGCGCGCTCGCCTCGGCGCTCACACCCGGTGCCGCGCGGCGCGCATCGACCAGCGAAAAGGCGCCGACCGGCTTCAACCCGCTGCGACGCACCGGCGAGCAGCGCTCGCTGTTCGGCGAAATCCTGGACTGGATGCTCGCGCCGCTGCTGCTGCTGTGGCCCATGAGCGTCACCGTCACCTATCTGGTCGCGCAGTCGATCGCCAACGGGCCGTTCGACCGCACGCTGGGCGAGCGCCTCGAATTGCTGGCCGACCATGTCAAGGAGTTCAAGGGGCAGGTCGCGCTGCAACTGCCGCTGCCGGCGCACGAAATCCTGCGCGCCGATGCGATCGACAGCACCTATTACATGGTGCTCGGGCTGCGCGGCGAATTCGTCGCCGGCGACCGCGACTTGCCGATCCCCGACGAGAACGACGCACCCACGCCGGGGCGGATCAAGCTGCGCTCCGACCGGATCCGCGGCACCGAAGTACGAATTGCCTACACCTGGGTCGAGTTCCGCAATGCCAGGGGCGGCCAGCCCGCGCTGGTGCAGGTCGCCGAGACGCTCGAGAAGCGCTCGCAGCTCGCCAACGAGATCATCCGCGGCGTCATCGTGCCGCAATTCGTCGTGCTGCCGATCGCGGTGATCCTGGTTTGGTTCGGACTTTCGCGTGGACTGGCGCCGCTGAACTCGCTGCAGGCGCGCATCCGAGCGCGGCGTCCCGACGACCTGTCGCCGATCGATCCGCAGGCCGCGCCCGAGGAGCTGACGCCGCTGCTGAATTCGTTCAACGAGCTGCTCGAACGCATGGCGCAGAACCTGCAGACGCAGCGACGCTTCACCGCCGACGCGGCGCATCAGATGAAGACCCCGCTCGCCGGGCTGCGCACGCAGGCCGAACTGGCGCTGCGCGAAACCGATCCGCAGCAACTGAAGCACAGCCTGCGTCAGATCGCGGCGTCGACCGAACGCGCGACGCACCTGATCAACCAGCTGCTGGCGCTGGCCAGGGCCGAGCACCATGCGACCGATCTGCGCGCGTTCGAGGCGATCGACCTCGTCCCGCTGGCGCGCGAGCTGGTGCGTGAGTGCTATCCGCTGGCGCAGCGGCGGCGCATCGACCTCGGCTTCGAAGGGCCGGAGCGGCCGGTGCGCATCATCGGGGTCGCGGTGCTGGTGCGCGAGCTGCTGAAAAACCTCGTCGACAACGCGCTGCGCTACACGCCCGAGCGCGGCCACGTCACGGTGCGCGTGCGCGCCGCGCCCGACGCGGGATCGGCCTTCCTGGAAGTCGAGGACACCGGACCGGGGATTGCCGAGCACGAGCGCCAGCTCGTGTTCGAGCGCTTTTATCGCGTGCTCGGCACGAACGTCGACGGCAGCGGCCTGGGGCTGGCGATCGTCCGCGAAATCGCCGAGCAACATGACGCGCTGCTGCGCATCGGCGAGAACCCGCGCTCGACCGAACCCGGTCTGCCGGGCACCACGATCAGCGTGGAGTTCACGCACACGCTCAGTGGCCCGCCGACGCTGAGAATCGCTTGAGGGGCGGCGGTTTCGAGTTCTCGCGCCCCTGCCGTTACTCCTGCCATTCCGACGCAGTCCCGCACCCGACGACGTCGCGCCTGACCGGATCCTCGGCGCCCGCCCCCGCGCGGTTGGCGGCCGGGATGAGGCGGTGGCGGCCGTTCGCCACGCACCGCGCGCTGTCGCCTTCTGTCTGCGGACGGATGGGAGTCGCCGGCAACACCGGCTCCCGCTCTCCGCTTTGCGAAACCGGGATGGCGCGTCTGTTGGCGTTGGCGTCGGCCGCGTCGCCGCGTCGCCTATGCCCTGCTTGACCCGCACGTCAGCTTTCGCCGCAACTGGCCATCTCGTCGCTATTGAGCCTTACGAATCCTTGTGACACGTGCCAACCGTCCGGCGCCCGCAGCCCTCGTCATTCCGAACCGAAGGCGAGGAATCTCTCCCGCGCGCCACGGCGAGATCCCTCGCGCCGCTCGGGATGACGGAACCGGCGCTTTGGAAGTCGAAAACAACTCGCAAGCTGGCGCGGTCACGAGGTTGGGTAATCGTCAATAGTTGTCGGCGCGCGCCTGCGGCGCTTGCGCACGAACCCGTACGGCTCCGCGGCTTCGCGGGGGACGACGCAGCCGCCTGTTCGCAGACCGCCCCGCAGACCGCCCGCGGCCCCTGCTCACGGACACCCGTGTCATTTGACCGCGCCGCGGGCAGCACCGATAATTCGCGCCCTCCGCCGCGCGGCGGAGTTCGCTTCGGCAGGCGGATTAGCTCAGCTGGTTAGAGCAGAGGAATCATAATCCTTGTGTCCGGGGTTCGAGTCCCTGATCCGCCACCACCTTTCATTCGGAGTTGCATGATCGCGCGCCTGCTGTCGCTGCTCGTCGCCCTGCTTTTCGCGGGTGGGGTCGCCGCGCAGCCGGCGCGCAGGATTCCGGCCGACGCGCCCAAGGGACGTTTCACCGCCTTGCAGCTTCCGCTGGTGGCGATCGACGGCAGGCAGTTGCGCCTTGCGCCCGGCGCGCGCATCTTCACCGCGAACAACCTGACCGTGACGCCCAACCTCGTGCCCGACGGCACGCCGGTGCGCTACGAGCTCGACGCGCAGGGGCTGGTGCGAACGGTCTGGATCGTCGACGCGGCGCCGGGGCTCGAACGCAGCGGACCGCAGCGCTGAAGCCGCCGTCGCGATGAACCGCAAGGTCTACATCCGCACCTTCGGCTGCCAGATGAACGAGTACGACTCGGCAAAGATGGCCGACGTGCTCGCCGCCGCCGAAGGCATGACGACGACCGAGGATCCGGCCGAGGCCGACGTGATCCTGTTCAACACCTGCTCGGTGCGCGAAAAAGCGCAAGAGAAAGTGTTCTCGGACCTCGGTCGGGTCAAGCACCTGAAGCGGCGCAACCCGAACCTCGTCATCGGCGTCGGCGGCTGCGTGGCGAGCCAGGAGGGTGCGGCCATCGTCGCGCGCGCACCCTACGTGGACATCGTCTTCGGCCCGCAGACCCTGCACCGGCTGCCGGCGCTGATCGAGCAGCACCGCGCAACCGGCGCACCGCAGGTCGACGTGTCGTTCCCGGAGATCGAGAAGTTCGACCATCTGCCGCCGCCGCGTGTCGAGGGCGCGAGCGCGTTCGTGTCGATCATGGAAGGCTGCAGCAAGTACTGCAGCTTCTGCGTGGTGCCGTACACGCGCGGCGAGGAAGTTTCGCGCACGCTCGACGACGTGCTAACCGAGATCGCCGACCTCGCCGACCAGGGCGTCCGCGAAGTGACACTGCTCGGACAGAACGTCAACGCCTACCGCGGGCGCATGAGCCCGGGCGAGAGCGCCGACTTCGCGCTGCTGCTCGAATTCGTGCACGAGATTCCCGGCATCGAGCGCATTCGCTACACGACTTCGCATCCGAAGGAATTCACGCAGCGGCTGATCGACGCCTACGCGCGACTGCCGAAGCTCGTCAGCCACCTGCACCTGCCGGTGCAGGCGGGCTCGGACCGCGTACTGGCGGCGATGAAGCGCGGCTACACGACGCTCGAATACAAGTCGATCGTGCGCCGGCTGCGCGCGGTGCGACCGCAGATTTCGCTGTCGTCGGACTTCATCGTCGGCTTTCCGGGCGAAACCGAAGAAGACTTCGCCAGGACGCTGGCGCTCGTCGACGACATCGGCTTTGACGCGAGTTTCTCGTTCGTCTACAGCCGCCGCCCTGGCACACTGGCCGCCGAGCTGCGCGACGACACCCCGCACGAAGTCAAGCTCGAGCGGCTGCAGCGACTGCAGGCACGGCTCAACGAACACGTCGCGCGCATCGGCGCGGCGATGGTGGGGTCCACCCAGCGCATCCTGGTCGAAGGCCCGTCCCGGAGGCACGAGCGCGAGCTGATGGGCCGCACCGAAAACAACCGTATCGTGAACTTCGCCGGCGGGCCGCGCGCGCAGCGGCTCGTCGGAAAGATGATCGACGTGCGCATCACGCAGGCGCTGCCGCACTCGCTGCGCGGCGAGACCGAGCTGCGCGAGTCGGCGCTCGTCGCCTGAGCGACGCGTGGCACGCAAAGCCGCCGCCAAGGTGCTGGCCTACTCGGCCGATGCCGACAACTCGCAACTGGCGAACCTGACCGGCGCGCTCGACGGCAATTTGCGGCAGATCGAGACCGAGCTGGATGTCTCAATCAGGCGGCGCGGCCACCAGTTCCGCATCGAGGGCACGCAGGAGCACGCGCAGCAGGCGGTCGCGGTGCTCGAGCACTTTCTGGCGCGCGCGCAGCGGCCGATCTCGGTCGACGACATCCAGTTGTACTTCGTCGAGAACCGGGGCCGCAGGCGCCCGGCGCCGCGCGCGGCTGAGCACGAGGGCGAGGCCGAGGCGCCTGACACGGCGCTGCCCGCGCTGCACACGCGCCGGCGCGACCTGCACGGCCGCACGCCGCGGCAGCGCGAATACATCCAGGCGATCCTCGAACACGACATCGCCTTTGCGATCGGCCCGGCCGGCACCGGCAAGACGTATCTGGCCGTCGCTTGCGCGGTCGACGCGCTCGAGCGCGACGTGGTCAAACGCATCGTGCTGACGCGGCCGGCGGTCGAGGCCGGCGAGCGGCTCGGTTTTTTGCCGGGCGATCTCGCGCAGAAGGTCGATCCGTACCTGCGCCCGCTGTACGACGCGCTGTTCGACCTGCTCGGCTTCGACAAGACCCAGCGGCTGCTGGAGCGGCAGACGATCGAGATCGCGCCGCTCGCCTACATGCGCGGCAGGACGCTCAACCAGGCGTTCGTGATCCTGGACGAGGCGCAGAACACGACGCCCGAACAGATGAAGATGTTTCTCACGCGCATCGGCTTCGGCAGCAAGGCGGTGGTCACCGGCGACGTCACGCAGATCGATCTGCCGCGCGGCAGCTCCTCCGGGCTGATCGAGGCGCAGCACATCCTGCGCGAGGTGCGCGGTATCGCATTCACTTACTTCACCGCAGCCGACGTGGTGCGGCACCCGCTCGTGGCGCGCATCGTCGAGGCCTACGAAAAGGCCGAGAGCCTCAACCCGCCCGCGCCGCGCCGGCCGCGCGCGGCGCCGTGAGCCGGCGCCGCCGTCCGCGGGACCCGGCGCGGCATCTGTCGCTGTCGGTTCATGGGCTCGACGCGTTCGTCGGGCTGCCGACACGCCGCACGCTGCGCCGCTGGGTCGCGCTCGCTCTGGAACGCGACGCCGACATCACGCTGGCGTTCGTCGATGCCCGCGCAGGCCGGCGGCTGAACCGTGCGTTCCGCGGCCGCGACTACGCAACCAACGTGCTGACCTTCGACTACGCGCAGCGGCCGCGGGTCGTTGCCGACATCGCGATCTGCGTGCCGGTGGTCCGGCGCGAAGCCCGCGAACAACGCAAGACCCTGCGCGCGCATCTTGCGCACCTGGTGATCCACGGCACGCTGCACGCGCAGGGTTACGACCATCGGCGCCGTGACGAAGCACGCGCCATGCAGGCGCGGGAGGCCGAGCTGCTGGCCGAGCTGTGCATCGACGACCCGTACGCGTAAGTTAGCGCAAGCTCACTGAACTGCGCGCGGTTCGCCGGCCGCCGCGTGCCGAAGCGCGAGTACGAAAAAGCCGTCATTGCCAGCGCGGGCGCATCCGATATGCTCGCCGCGTCCCAACAGCCGGGCCGATCGTCGTGCCCGACGAAAATGTCCGAACCTCCCCGAGGTCGTCCGTCGACCTCCCAGAACCAACGCTCCCTGATCGAACGCCTGATCGCGTTCATCACCCGAGAACCCGAAAACCGCGAAGATCTGCTCGAAGCGCTGCACGAGGCGCACGAGCGCAACCTGCTCGACGCCGATGCGCTGTCGATGATCGAAGGCGTGCTGCAGGTCTCCGAACTGCGCGCGCGCGACCTGATGGTGCCCGCGCCGCAGATGGACGTGATCGACATCGCCGAGGATCCGAAGCGCTGGATTCCGCGCGTGATCGAAACGGCGCATTCGCGCTTCCCGGTGATCGAGGGCAACCGCGACCATGTGATCGGCATCCTGCTCGCCAAGGACCTGCTGCGCTACTACCACGACCAGCACTTCGACGTCCGCCCGATGCTGCGGCCGGCCGTGTTCGTGCCGGAGAGCAAGCCGCTGAACGTACTGCTGAAGGACTTCCGCGCCAACCGCAACCATATGGCGATCGTCGTCGACGAGTTCGGGGGCGTGGCCGGGCTGATCACGATCGAGGACATCCTCGAGCAAATCGTCGGTGATATCGAGGACGAATACGACCTCGACGAAGGCGCCGACAACATCGTCGCCGAACGCGACGGCCGCTGCCGCGTCAAGGCGCTGACCGAAATCGCAGCGTTCAACGAGGCCTTCGGCACGCACTTTCCAGACCAGGACTTCGACACGATCGGCGGCTTTGTCACCGACCAGTTCGGCCGCGTGCCGCGCCGCGGCGACACGCTCGAACTCGACGGCTTGCGCTTCGAAGTGCTGCGAGCCGACGCGCGCCAGGTGCACCTGTTGCAGGTCACTCGCATGCCGAAGACCGTCGCGCGCGAGTTCGCAGACGCCGAAGCCGCACGCCAGCACGCGTAGTATCGCTCGCGCGCACGGCAAACGGCCGCCTGCGGTTCGAACCTCGCTGCACGCTCGACCGCGCGGGGCTGGGTCGAGGCAGCGGGGGCCAAAGCCGCCGCACCGCGCTCGAACCCGGCGGTCGGTCGCCGGCCGTCCGTCCGAGCTGCTGCCTGGAGTGACAGTTCCGAACCGAAGCACCCCGCCATCCCGGGCCGATTCTCGCTCGTCATTCCGGGCCGACAGTCCCTCGCGATCCCCCCAGCCGACACTCACTCGCGATCGCGAGCCGGCGTTCGCTCGTCATTCCGAGCCGACGTTCGCTCGTCATTCCGAGCCGACGTTCGCTCGTCATTCCGAGCCGACGTTCGCTCGTCATTCCAAGCCGACGTTCGCTCGTCATTCCGAGCCGGAGGCGAGGAATCTCAACTGCTCGGCACGCCGAGATCCCTCGCTTCGCTCGGGATGACGAAGTCGCCGCTCGGGATGGCGAAGTGGTCGCTCGCGATGACGAAGTCGCTGCTCGGGATGCGAAGTCGCTCCTCGGGATGACAAGTTCACTGTTAAGGATGACGCCGTCGGCGCTCGGGTTGCCCGACGCATAGCCCTGCCGGCCGCGGCATTCCGCCCGGGCGAGACCTTCTGGCCGATCCCGGACTCGGAAGGCGTGAATCTTTCTACTGCGCGGCCCGCCGGCGTCGTTGCGCGGTGTTGGCTCCGGCCGCTTCGCTTCACATTGGCTCCGCCGCTGTGAGCCTGCGCCGAAACTGCGTTTTCGGGCCTCGCCTATCCACTTGATATGTCTCGCCCCTGCGGCTGCGGGCGCCCGGCCAGCGGACCGCTCGCGACGAAATCTTCACGCCTTCTCATTCGACGGGGAAACCCGGATATTTCACGAGGTCGCCCCCGTATGTGCAGGCT
>JBBIJJ010000119.1:0-10534 GCA_037446035.1 Burkholderiales bacterium | reverse complement strand
CGCGGCTCGCGATGACGGAACCGGCGACAGCGAGCCCGGATATTTCACGAGGGGCGCGGCAATTGCGCGGATGCATGCGGGATGCGGATTGCGCGAGACGGCCACAGCCAAGGCCCGCAGGCCTTGGGAAGGCGTTGAGCGCAAGCCCGCGCCCGCAGGCGCCGTGCAAACCCGCGCAGCCCCGGCGGTACAAACCGGATCGACACACCGGGGGCCGGAAGTGCCGATTCACCGCGACGGAGCCTGCACTTACGGGGGCGACCTCGTGAAATATCCGGGCGAGGGCGCCGCGAACTCCCAAGATGGCAATGTCACGAGGTTCGGCAGTTCTCGATAGGAGAAACGTCCTGTCACTCCGAGAAAGAATGTCTTGTTGTTGTCATTCCGAGGAGCGCGGCGACGCGGAATCTCGAGCGCCCGAGCGGCATCGCCAGCGGCCCGGGATGACGATGGGCAGTCCCGAGTCCTTGCCATGCCGGTGATCGAAAGCCGTTATCGCGCGCCGCGCTGGCTGCCGGGGCCGCACGCGCAGACGATCGTCGCCGCCAAGCTCGCACCGCGGCCGCGCGTGGCTTACCGCCGCGAGCGCTGGGACACGCCCGACGGCGACTTCATCGACGTGGACTTCGCATTGCCCGAGCCGGCCGGCGACGACGCACCGGTGCTCGTGCTGTTTCACGGCCTCGAAGGCTGCTCGCGCAGCCACTATGCGCTCGCGATCATGCGGCACTTCGCCGACCGCGGCTGGCGCGGCGTCGTGCCGCACTTTCGTGGCTGCTCGGGCGAGCCGAACCGGCTGCCGCGCGCGTACCACTCGGGAGACTCGAACGAAGGCGACTGGATCGTGCGACGCGTGCACGCGCGCTGGCCGCAGGCGAAACTGCATGCCGCCGGCGTCTCGCTTGGCGGAAACATGCTCGCCAAGTGGCTCGGCGAACGCGAAGAAGACGCGTGCTTCGTTACCGCGGCGGCGTCGATCGGCGCGCCGCTCGATCTGGCCGCCGGCGGCGCGGCGCTCGGGCGCGGCTTCAATCTCGTTTACACGAAGATGTTTCTGTCGACGCTGAAGGAAAAGGCGCTCGCGAAGACGCAGCGTTTTCCCGGCATCGCCGACGCCGCCGCCGTGCGCGCAAGCCGCACGATGCGCGACTTCGACAACGCCTTCACCGCCCCGGTGCATGGCTTTCGCGATGCCGACGACTATTGGACGCGCGCCTCGGGCAAGCCATGGCTCGTCGGCGTCAAAATCCCGCACCTGGTGCTGAACGCGCGCAACGACCCGTTCGTTCCGGCCGCCAGCCTGCCGCGCGAACGTGAGGTCTCGCGCCACGTACTGCTCGAGCAGCCCGAGGAAGGCGGGCACATCGGCTTCGCGCAGGGCGCCCCGCCGGGGACGCTGGACTTCCTGCCGCAGCGGCTGTTCGACTTCTTTGCGCGCGGCGTCTGAGCCCGACCGCGATCAGCGGGCGTTTGCGCGCGGCGGTGCGGCGGCTGCGCGATCCGCGATCGCTATGCTGCGGGCATGGACGACAGCGTGCTCGCCGCGATGGCCAAGTGGCCGAACGTGCCGGCGGTGTTCGGCTGGCTCGAGCTCACCGCGCGCGGCCAATGGCGGATCAAGGGGCAGCCGATCGCCAACGAGGCGGTCCGCGACTTCATCGGTCGCAACTGCGCCTGCGATGAACGCGGCGGCTGGTACTTTCAGAACGGGCCGCAGCGCGTGTACGTCACGCTCGCAGCCACTCCGTGGATCTATCGGCTCGAACCGACCGGCCTCGTCGCCCACACCGGCGCGCGACCGCGCGATTTGCGCGCCGCCGCGCTGCTCGACGACGGGCGCTTTGCGTTCGCCACCGAGCTGGGCTGCGGCCTGCTCGACGACCGCGACACCGGGCCGCTCGTCGCAGCCCTCGGGCCGATCATCGAACGGCTGATCGAAAGCGGCGGGGCGGTAACGCTGGAGCCGCGCGCGCTTGCGCTTGGCGGCGGCGCCTGCCATATCGAGCGGCGTGGGGCGGACGATCTGCCTGCGCGTTTCGGCTTTGTACGAGTGCCTGCGCCGTAGTCTCCGTGGACAGCGTTCGACGCTGCCGCGCGTGAGCCGTCGCATGACGGCGACGACTCGCCGCATGCGCCGCCGGCCATGACGCCACGGTGCCCGCGCTGAGTTTCCTCGCGCGACTGCGCGTCGTTGCGGGCGCGTGCCGAGGCGCATCGCACGCGCGCTGCATGCCGGCCGCCGCGCGATACCCGTAGCAGCTGGCACGTCCGTGTTAGGCGGTCGGAGCCGCGGTGGGCTTCGAACCCGGCCGTACCTCATATCGACCCATTGGCAAAGTACGCCGCCGCCTTTTTCAGGATCTGGCGCTGCAGTCCTGGGCGGGCGCTTTCCTGCCGCAGCCACGACCGCTCGGCCTGCGCGTCAACGACCGGCCGCGCCGTGAGGCCCTTGCGGTACGGCTCAGTCGAACACCGGCGACTCCACGCCGAGCACCTGGTGCAGCTTGGTGCTGGTGGTCGTGTACTGCAGGTGGATCTTCTTGTCCGGGAACACGTAGCGCGCGGCGCCGAAGGCGGCCAGCGCCGCTTCGTGGAAGCCCGACAGGATCAGCTTCTTCTTGCCGGGATAGGTGTTGATGTCGCCGACCGCGAAAATGCCGGGCACGCTGGTCTCGAATTTTTCGGTGTCGACCACGATCTGCTTGCGCTCCAGTTGCAGGCCCCAGTCGGCGATCGGGCCGAGCTTGGGCGACAGGCCAAAGAACACCAGCAGATCGTCCAGCGGCAGCCGGCGCGTGACGCCGTCGGGCGAGGTCACGCGGATCGCGGCCAGACGGTCGTCGGCTTCTTCGAACCCCGAGATCTGACCCACCAGAAACTGCATCTGGAGCTGCTCGCACAGCTCGCGCATCCTGGCCACCGATGCCGGCGCGGCGCGAAAGCCGTCGCGCCGGTGCAGGAGGATCACGCTTTCGGTTTTGCCCACCAGCGCGAGTGTCCAGTCGAGCGCGGAGTCGCCGCCGCCGCAGATCACGAGGTTGCGGCCGTGGAACCGCGCCGGGTCCTTGACGCGGTAAAACAACTGCCGTCCCTCGAACTTCTCGATGCCCGCGACCTTCAGCGTGCGCGGTTGAAAGCTGCCCACCCCGGCGGCGATGAAGACGGTCTTCGTCACGAAGCGCGTGCCAGCCGACGTCTGCACGTCGAAGCGCCCGTCGTCGCGCCGCTGCACGACGCTGACTTCCTGTCCGAGGTGAAACGTCGCGCCGAACGGCTCGATCTGCTTGAGCAGGTTGTCGGTCAGCTCCTTGCCGGTACACACCGGCACCGCCGGGATGTCGTAAATCGGCTTGTCCGGGTACAGCTCGATGCATTGTCCGCCGACTTCGCCGAGCGAGTCGACCACGTGCGCCCGGATTTCGAGCAGCCCCAGCTCGAAGACCTGGAACAAGCCGACCGGGCCGGCGCCGACGATCACGGCGTCGGTTTCGATCGGGCCGACCTGCGCGGCGGCGGTGCGGGCGGGAGCTTCGTTCACGGTCGCATCCACTGTCAAAAAAACGGCGAAGGTTAAACGATCGCTCGCCGCGGGCGCAAAAGACTGCGGCGGGCGTGCGCCTTGCGCCGCGAATTGACGCGCCCGTTGCGGGTACGGTAAGTTGACGATCGTAATGAAGCTTTCGCTTCATTCGTCACTTTATCAAGGCCGGGACGGGTCGAACAGGTGAAGACGTCACAGCGGTCGGGGTCGGGCGCCTACGAGCGTCCGGGCCAAGTCGCGCAGGCGCTGCAAGCATTAGCGCGCGCCCCGCATCTGGTGCTGGCCGGCGGCACGGACGTGTTCGCCGCGCACGTCGAGCGCCCGCTGCCGCAGCCGGTGCTCGACGTTTCCGCGCTCGGCGAGTTGCGCGGCGTGGCCGACGAGGGCGACGCGCTGCGCGTCGGCGCGCTGACCACGTGGACCGATCTGGCGCAGGCGGCCTTGCCGCCGCACTGCGCGGCGCTGGCACAGGCGGCGCGCGAGATCGGCGGGCTGCAGATCCAGAATCGCGGCACGGTGGGCGGCAATCTTTGCAATGCGTCGCCTGCCGCCGACGGCATCCCGCCGCTGCTGGCGCTCGATGCGACCGTGGAGCTGGCCTCGGCCGCCGGCCGACGCGAGCTGCCCTTGGCGCAGTTCGTGCTCGGCAATCGGCGCACGGCGCTGCGTGCCGATGAACTGTTGATCGCCGTGCGCGTGCCGGCGCGCTCGGCGCGGGCGCGCTCGGTGTTCCTGAAGCTCGGCCACCGGCGCTATCTGGTGATCTCGATCGCGATGGTGGCGGCCGTGCTCGATTTCGATGCCGCCGCGCGCGTGAGCTACTGCGGGGTGGCGGTGGGCGCCTGCTCGGCCGCGGCGCAGCGGCTGCCGGCGCTGGAAGCGGCGCTGCTGGGCGCGGCGCGCGACGAGCTCAGTGCCCGCGTGCGCGCGGCGCTCGCCGCGCCGGATGCGCTGGCGCCGCTTGCGCCGATCGACGACGTGCGTGGCACGCGCGCGTATCGGCTGGAGGCGGTTCGAGGTCTGATCGAGCGCGCGGTGACGGAGTTGGTGCAATGAACAAGCCGGCCGAAATCGCACTCGCGACGGCCATCGCATGCCGCGTCAACGGCCGCGCGCTGACGCTGGCGGTGCGGCCGCACAAGCGCTTGAGCGACGTGCTGCGCGACGATCTGGGGCTCACCGGCACCAAGGTCGGCTGCGCCGCCGGCGACTGCGGCGCGTGTACGGTGCTGCTGGATGGCGCGCAGGTGTGCGCCTGCCTGGTGCCGGCGGCGCAGGTGCAAGGACGCGAAGTCACGACCGTCGAGGCCGACGATGCGCTGCTGGCGCGGCTGCGCGCGGCCTTCGTCGCACACGGTGCCGCGCAGTGCGGCATCTGCACGCCCGGCATGCTGATGGCCGCGGCCGACACCTTGCGGCGCTTCGCGCAGCCGACCGAGCAGCAAGTGCTCGACGGCATCGGCGGGGTGCTGTGCCGCTGCACCGGCTATCGCAAGATCGTCGAGGCGGTGCTCGCGGCCGCGTCAGACGGATCCGCCGTGGTCGCGCTGCCGCCTGTGGGCGCTGCAGTCGGCAGCCGCATGCCGCGCACCGATGCGTATGCCAAGGTCACCGGCACCGAGCGTTACGGCGCCGACGCGGCGCCGGCCGACGCGCTCTGGCTGCGCGTGATCCGCGCGCCGCATGCGGCGGCCACCTTCACGTTCGGCGACCTCGACGCCTTTGTCGCGCGCCATGGCCTGGCCGGCACAGTGACGGCGGCCGACATTCCGTGCAACCGCTTCGCCATCTTTCCGGACCTGCGCGACCAGCCGGCATTGGCCGAGGACCGCGTGCGCTTTCGCGGCGAGGCGGTGCTGGTGCTGGCGGGCGAGCGCGAGGCGCTGGCGGCGATCGACGAGCGCGACGTGCCCATCGCGTGGCAGCCGCAGCCGGCGGTGATGGAACCGCGCGAGGCGCTGGCGCCCGGCGCCCCGGCGCTGCACGAACGCTGGCCCGACAACGTGCTGTGCCGTGGGCGCGTGGTGCGCGGCGACGTAGACGCGGCGCTGGCGCGGGCGGCCGTGCGCGTCGACGGCGAGCTGTCGACCAGCTACGTGGAGCACGCCTACATCGAACCCGAAGCCGGGTATGCCGAATGGAACACCGAGGGCGGCCGCGCGCGGGTGACGATCTTCGCCTGCACGCAGACGCCCTACATGGACCGCGACGAGATCGCGCACATGTTCGCGCTCGCCCCCGAGCAGGTGCGCATCGTGCCCTCGGCGGTGGGCGGCGGCTTCGGCGGCAAGCTCGACATTTCGATTCAGCCGCTGCTGGTGGCGGCGGCGCGCAAGTTCGGTCGCCCCGCGCGCATCGTGTATTCGCGGCCGGAGTCGATGATCTGCACCACCAAGCGCCATCCGGCCGCGATGCGCGCCATGCTGGCGGCGGACCGCGCAGGCAGTCTGCTCGCGTACGACTTCGCCGGCGACTTCAACACCGGCGCGTACGCGTCGTGGGGGCCGACGGTCGCCAACCGGGTGCCGATCCACGCCGCCGGTCCGTACCGGGTGGCCAACGTGCGCGCACTGACGCGCGCAGTGTTCACCCACAACGCGGTGGCCGGCGCGTTTCGCGGCTTCGGCGTGCCGCAGTCGACGCTGCTCAACGAAACGCTGATCGACGAACTCGCGTTGCGGCTGGGCGAGGATCCGCTCGAATTTCGCCATCGGCACGCGCTCGCCGCGGGCGATGTCACGCACACCGGGCAGACGCTTTCGGCCAGCGTCGGCCTGCGCGCCTGTCTGGATGCGCTGCGATCGGCGTGGCGCGAGGCGCGGGCGCGCTGCGAGGCGTTCAACCGCGAACGGAAAGCCTTCTCGCTGGCGGCCGGCGACTCGACCGACCCGCACCGCCGCTACGCGCACGCCAAGCGGCGCGGCGCCGGCATTGCCTGCATGTGGTACGGCATCGGCAACACGGTGATCGCCAACCCCTCGGCGATCAAGGTCGGGCTGCGGCACGACGGGCGCGTGATGCTGTACAACGGCGCGGTCGATATCGGCCAGGGCACGTACACGATCCTGCCGCAGATCCTGGCCGACGCGCTGGGCGTGCCGGTGGCGCGGATCGACCAGGTGCATGCGGACACCGATCTGACGCTCGATGCCGGCAAGAGTTCGGCGTCGCGGCAAACGTTCGTATCCGGTAACGCGACGAAGCGGGCGGGTGAGGCGCTGCGCCGCAAGCTGCTGGAACTGGCCGGTGCGCGTGCGGACGACGCGCTCGCGATCGAAGGTGCCACGCTGATTGCCGGCGGCAAGCGCATCGATCTGACGCAACTGCCTGCGGACGATAACGGCGACGTCGCGGTGGCCACCGGCCACTTCAACCCCCCCACCGTGCCGCTTGACACCGACGGCCAGGGTGTGCCGTATGCAACGTACGGTTTCGCCGCCCAGTTCGCCGAGGTGGAAGTCGATGTCGAGCTCGGCACGGTGCGGCTGCTGGCGATCCACGCCGCGCACGACGTCGGCCGCGCGATCAATCCGACCCAGGTCGAGGGCCAGATCCATGGGGGCATCGCGCAGGGCATCGGCATGGCGTTGATGGAGGAATACCACGCCGGCCGTACCGACAACCTGCACGATTACCTGATTCCCACCGCGGGCGACGTGCCGCCGATCACCGTGCATCTGATCGAGGATCCCGAGCCGCTGGGGCCGTACGGCGCGAAAGGCGTGGGCGAGCCGGCGCTGATCGCCACCGCGCCGGCGATTTTCAACGCCATTTACCACGCCTGCGGCGTGCGCCCGATACACGCGCCGTGTACGCCGGATCGGCTGCGGGCGTGGCTGAAGAATCTTTAGACGCGGATGGACGCGGGTCTTCTGTCCCACCTTGTCATCCCGAGCCGCAAGCGAGGGATCTGCAGCGCATCCACACTTGAGATCCCTCGTCGCAAGGCTCCTCGGGATGACAAGCTCCGTCGGGATGACAAGGCCAATCGCACCCCTGTCATCCCGAGCCGCAGGCGAGGGATCTCCGCTGCAGCCACACTTGAAATTCCTCCCCTTGGCTCCGCTCGGTGCAGGCTCCGCTTCGCTCCCCGGGATGACGAACGCGGTCGGAACGACAGCGCCAATCGCACCCCTGTCATCCCGAGCCGAAGGCGAGGGATCTCCGGTGCAGCGATCGGCGTCGCGTGCCTCTCATCGGAGCGTCCATGACCGAACGCATCGGCGCCAACGCGGTGGGCGAGCAGTTCGACCTGGCCGAGCCGGTGGTGGTGGCCGCCAAGCCGCCGGAGAAAATGGCGGCCAACAAGGTGTTGTGCGACGCCTGCCCGGTGCTGTGCCAGATCAGCGAGGGCCGCCTGGGCGCGTGCGACCGCTGGGGCAACGTCGGCGGCAAGCTCACGCGCATGGATCCGGTGCTGCTGATGAAGCGGCCCGGCGTCGAGGTGGTCGCCAGCGGTCACCCCGAGTGGCGCGGCCAGTGGCTCAACGACGCGCCGGTGTTCGTCTCGGGCGTCGGTAGCGGCACCACGTACCCGGATTACAAGCCGGCGCCTTTCATCGTCGCCAGCCGTCATCAGGGCGTGGACATGGTCACCGTGGTGACCGAGGGGATCTTTTCCTACTGCAGCTTCAAGGTGAAGATCGACACCGACCGCTTTCTGGGCCCCGAGCAGGCGACCGTTCGGCACCAGGGCGAAGCGGTCGGACACGTGACGACGATCGAATACGGCTCGCAGTTCCTGTCGTTGGGCGGCGTGCATCATTTGACCGGCGGCTCCAAGCGCGAGGGCCGCGTCACCTGCGAGCTGATGCAAAAGCTCGGCAACCGCGCGCCGGTGGAATTGGAAATCGAAGGCGGCGAACGACTCACCGTGCAAGCGGGCGCGGCGCCGATCGTCAACGGCGTGCAAGAGTCGCGCATGCGGGTCGGCTGCGGCTCCGCCACGATCGGCATCTTCGCCAAACAGTGGTTCGGTCACGTGGACGAGGTGGTGGTCGTCGACGATCACATCACCGGCGTGCTGACCGAGCACCAGGCCGGCAGGTGCCTGGACCTGCCGCCGAGCGGCATCCGCATCCGCGGCCGCAAGTCCACGCCGGGACGGTACTTTCAGGTCGCCAACCCGGGCACCGGCTGGGGCGGCACCGACATCACCGATCCGCTCGCGATCATCGAAGGCTGGGATCCGAAGATCGCGCGCCCCGGCCTGCGGCTGCTGATGGTCTCCACCACCGGCGAGCACGCGCAGTTCTACGTGCTCGACGAGGCGCTGCATCCGGTACCTGCGCCGATGCCGCCTGCGGTGCGCGCGGTGGTCGATCGCATCGGCGAGAATTGCGAGCCGGCGCTCGCGACCGTGCTGTTCGTCGCCGGTGCCGGCGGCAGCCTGCGCGCGGGCGTGACCGAAAACCCGGTGCGGCTGACGCGCTCGATCAAGGAGCTGCTGACGCGCGTGACCTGCGGCGGCGCGCCCGCGTACGTATGGCCGGGCGGCGGCATCACGGTCATGGTCGACGTGACCCGGATGCCGGCGAACTCGTTCGGCACCGTGCCCACGCCGGCGATCGTGGCGCCGATCGAATTCACGATGCGGCGCGACGTGTACGCGGCGCTCGGCGGGCATGTCGATCGCATCCAGCGGGTCGAAGAGGTGCTGGCGCGCGCCGACGTGCGCCTCGTCGAATGGGACGCGGCCAGCCCGTGGCCGCTGGCGCCGCTGGAGAACGAGCGATGAACGGCCCGGTGCGCGCGCGGCTTGCCGACGGCCGTTGGCATTTCCAGCATGGTCCGATCGATCTGGTGATCGGCGCCGACGGCGAGCGGCACGCGGTGGCGGCTGCGGTCGAGGACTGCTGGCGGGCGTTCGCCGATGTGCTGCCGACACTGGTGACCGAATTGCCGGCCATGCGCGCACCGGTTTCGCCGGCGCTGCGCCTGCAAGGTCCGGTGGCGAGCGCGATGCTGCGCGCATGCCGGCCGTTCGCGCTCGACTTCGGGCTGTTCATCACACCGATGGCGGCGGTGGCGGGCGCCGTGGCCGATTCACTGATCGCGCACTTCGCGCGGCCCGGTGTGACGCGCGCCTACATCAACAACGGCGGCGACATCGCGCTGTATCTGACCGCGGGTGCCGCATTCGACATCGGGGTGGTCAGCGACATCGCCGCGCCGGCGCTCGACGGCGGCTTGCGCATCGATGCGGCCGATGCCGTGCGCGGCGTGGCGACCTCCGGCTGGCGCGGGCGCAGCTTTTCGTTCGGCATCGCCGACAGCGTCACCGTGCTGGCGGCCGACGCCGCCGCCGCCGACGCGGCCGCGACGCTCATCGCCAACCATGTCGATGTCGACTCGCCTTTGATCGGCCGCGCACCGGCGGCCAGTCTGCGCGACGACACCGATCTGGGGGAGCGGCTGGTGACGGTGGCGGTGCCGCGCCTGCCGCCCGCGTTGGTGCATCGAGCGCTCGACCGTGGTGCAGCGTTCGCGCGCACCTGCCGCGAACGCGGGCTGATCCACGGCGCGCTGCTCACCTTGCAAGGCGTATCCCGTATCCTCACCGCACAGGAAATCGCAGCGCTCGTATGATCGACATTCGCCGCCTCTGGACCCAGGTGGAGACGATCCACCACGAGTTCGGGCCGCGCCCGCCCAAACCGCAGCGGCGCGGCGCGATCGCCGCCGTGCTGACCAACCCGTTCGCCGGCCGCTACGAGCCGAACCTGATCGCGTTCATGGAAGCGCTCAATCCGCTCGGCGTGGAGCTGGCGAAGGCGTTGATTGCCGCGCTGCGTGCGCAGGCGGGCGAAGTCGAGGGCTACGGCAAGGGCGCGATCGTGGGGGCGGCGGGCGAACTGGAGCACGGTGCGTGCTGGCACGTGCCGGGCGGCTACGGCATGCGCCAGGTGCTGGGCAACACGAAAGCGATCGTGCCGTCAGCCAAGAAAGTCGGCGCGCCAGGCACCCGGCTCGACGTGCCGATCACGCACGTGA
>JBBIJJ010000118.1:0-10583 GCA_037446035.1 Burkholderiales bacterium | reverse complement strand
GCTTGCGCGCGACGCAGCCGGTCGTGCACCGCCTCCCAGGCGCCGCCCGCCGGCGGGCGCGCGACGAGAATGCGCTCCGCACCGGCGGCGTCCAGTTCGTGCAGCAGCGCATAGAGGCGGCGCGCGTACTCCTCCGGCTGCGCCGGCGCGATCCGCCGCAGCACGATGTCGCGCGTGCGGTCCAGCAGCGCCTGCGCCGGCGCCAGCACCGCGAGCCGATGGCCGCGCAGCGCATTGATGCGCGCCGGCAGTTGCGCGGCGTCGACGAGTTCGAGCGGCGTGCGCGGCGCGTAGTGGCTCGCCAGGCGGCCCGACGCGCGTGGCGCGTCGTCGCGCGCATCCGGCACCGGCACGCCGAGCGCGGCTTCGATCCGCGTGCGCGCGACCGCGCCCGGCCGCAGCAGCCGCGGCGCGGCGGCCGACAGGTCGACGATCGTCGACTCGATGCCGACCGGGCAGGCGCCGCCGTCGAGGATCAGGTCGACCTTGCCCGCCGGTTTTTCGCCGAGGTCGGCGCGCACGTGCGCGGCGGTCGTCGGGCTGATGCGGCCGAAACTGTTGGCGCTGGGGGCCACGATCGCGCGCGTGCGATCGGCGCTGGCGAATGCGGCGAGCAGCGCGCGCGCCCACGGATGCGCGGGCGAACGCAGCCCGACCGTGTCCTGGCCGCCGGTGACGACGTCCCTCGCGCGCGGCGAGCGCTTCAGCACGAGCGTCAGCGGCCCGGGCCAGAAGGCCGCCGCCAGCCGGCGCGCCGCCGCCGGTACGTCGCGCGCCCAGGCATCGAGCGCGGCGGCATCGAGCACGTGAACGATCAGCGGATGATCGGCCGGCCGCCCCTTGGCCGCGAAGATCGCACGCACCGCGGCTTCGTCGTCGGCGTCCGCCCCCAGTCCGTAGACGGTCTCCGTCGGAAACGCGACGAGTCCGCCGCGCGCGAGGATGCGCGCCGCGCGCTCGATCGCCGCGCTATCGACCGGCCGCATGCGCGGGGCCGCCGCAGCGCGACGTCTGCGGCCTGGCTGGCGTACGCCGTCGGCACGGGGCTGAGACGACCGGCATCGCGGCGTTCATTTCTGGCGGTGATCGAGGCGATGTGCCTTCACTTCGCCGGCGCGATGCCGAGTGCGGCCGCAGCGGCGTTCGCCTGCGCGAGGGCGTCGTCGGCACTGTGGCCCAGCAGCGTGACGTGCCCCATCTTGCGGCCCGGTCGCGCCTCGCGCTTGCCGTACAGGTGCAGTTTCGCGCCGCGGATTCGCAGCACCTCGGCCCACGGCGGCTCGCGCCGCTCGCCGTGCCGGAACCACAGGTCGCCGAGCAGGTTCAGCATCACCGCGGGCGCGAGCTGCTCGGTCGAGCCGAGCGGCAGTCCGGCGAGGATGCGCGCCTGTTCGTCGAACTGGCTGCTGACGCAGGCGTCGATCGTATAGTGCCCGCTGTTGTGCGGGCGCGGAGCGATCTCGTTGACGACGAGGCGGCCCTCGTCGAGCACGAAGAACTCGACGCACAGCACGCCGACGTAATCGAGCGCGGCGGCGATCGCGCGCGCGAGCTGCTGTGCATGCGCGGCGACGTGCGGCTCGATGCGCGCCGGCGCGATGCTGACCGCGAGGATGCCGTTGCGGTGCTCGTTCTCCGCGACCGGGAAGACGGTCGCTTCGCCGTCGGCGCCGCGGCACACCACGCACGAGATCTCCCGCCGCAGCGCCAGCCGCTTTTCCAGCACGCACGGCACCCGCTGCATGCGCGACCATGCCTCGCGCGCCTCGTCGCGGGTGGCGACATTCGCCTGCCCTTTGCCGTCGTAGCCCAGCCGCGCCGACTTCAGGATGCCGGGCAACAGCACCGGGTCGAGGTGGTCGATGTCGTCCATGCGCCGGATCACCGCATGCGGTGCGACCGCGATGTCGTGCGAAGCGATGAACTGCTTCTCGAGAATCCGGTCCTGCGCGACCGCCACACTCGACGCGGCCGGCCGCACCGCGCAGTGCGCCGCCAGGAATTCGAGCGAAAACGCCGGCACGTTCTCGAACTCGGTCGTCACCGCGCGGCAGCGCGCGGCAAGCTCCTTCAGCGCCGTCTCGTCGTGGTAGTCGGCGACGATCTGCGCGTCGGCCACCGCGCCGGCCGGGCTGTCCTCGACCGGGTCGAGCACGCAGACGCGAAAGCCCAGGCTTTGCGCCGCCATGCAGAACATGCGGCCGAGCTGCCCGCCGCCGAGCAGGCCGAGCCAGTCGCCGGGAAGAATTGGAGCGATCGGTTGCGTCACGGGCAGATCGAGCAGCCGGAGTTCAACACGGAATCACCGAGAGCGCGGAGTACCGGACGCACATCTGGTCTTTCTCGTTGATCTCATGGAGGATTACCCAAGCTCGCGACACCGCCGCCTTGCGAGTTCGTTTCGCTCGCGTGGGTGCCGGTCCCGTCATCCCGAGCAACGCGAGGGATCTCGGCTTAACGAACGGCCGAGATTCCTCGCCTTCGGCTCGGAATGACAAAGGGTGGCAGGCTCGGAATGACAAAGCGTGGTCGGCGTCGAATGACAAAGCGTGGTCGGCTCCGAATGACAAAGGGAGGTCGGCGTCGAACGACAAAGGGTGGTCGGCTCGGAATGACAAAGGGTGGTCGGCGTCGAGAATGAGAAGCGACTGTTGGCCCGGAATGACGGCCGGCAAGGGATGGGGACGCGAGACGGTTAGCACGTGTCACGAGGACGAGTAACGCTCAATAGCTGCTCGGCAGTGTATGAACGGGCGCGTGCCGGTCGCTACAGCGGCAAGGTCATGTTGCGCGCCTTTTCGGTCTGCGCGGCGCGGTACTGCGCGAGCTTCATCGCCAGCTCCGCGTCCTGCGTCGCGAGCAGCGCGACCGCGAACAGCGCCGCGTTGGCTGCGCCCGCTTCGCCGATGGCGAAGGTGGCGACCGGAACCCCCTTGGGCATCTGCACGATCGACAGCAGAGAATCTTCGCCGCGCAGATACTTCGACGGCACCGGCACGCCGAGCACCGGGATCACGGTCTTCGACGCCAGCATGCCGGGCAGGTGCGCGGCACCGCCGGCGCCGGCGATGATCGCGCGCAGCCCGCGCGCGCGCGCCTGCTCCGCGTACGCGAACATCTCGTCGGGCATGCGGTGCGCGGACAGCACCTTCGCCTCGAACGCGACGCCGAACTCGCGCAGCACGTCGCATGCGTGCTGCATCGTGTCCCAGTCGGTGTTCGATCCCATCACGACCCCGACCAGCGGCGATGTGCGGCTCTTGGTATTCATGGCTCGGCCCAAAGCGGGCATTGTAACGAGCGCTTGCTTCGATCGACATCGAACCTCACTCGATCCACACCGATGCCAGCCTCCATCGCATCGGCGCGCCCGCGCGTCGTCATCATCGGCTGCGGTTTCGGCGCCCTGTTTGCCGCGCGCCGCCTCGCGCACGCGCCGGTCGACGTGACGGTCGTCGACCGTACCCATCACCACCTGTTCCAGCCGCTGCTGTACCCGGTCGCCACCGCGGGACTCGCGGCGCCTTCGATCGGCGCGCCGAGGCCGGCACGTGCTCGCGCGCCAGCGCAACACGACGATGCTGATGGCCGAAGCGATCGACATCGACACGCGCGGGCGCGCGGTCGTGCTCGAGGACGGCTAGCGGCTTGCCTACGACTTCCTGATCGTCGCGCCGGGCGCAACCCACAGCGACTTCGGTCATCCCGAATGGGCGCAGCACGCGCCGGGGCTCAAGGCGCTCGCCGACGCGTTCGAGATCCGCCGCCGCGTGCTGCTCGCCTACGAGCACGCCGAACGCGAGCCCGATTCGCAGGCGCGCGCGCCCTGGCTCACGCAGATCGTCATCGGTGCGGGCGCCATCGGCGTCGAGATGGCGAAAACGATGGCCGAAATCGCACGCCACACGCTGCGGCGCGAGTTCAGGCGCTTCGACCCGAAGAGCGCGCGGGTGATCCTGCTCGAAGGCGGCGCGCGCGTGCCACCCGCCAATCCGCCCGATTCGTCGACCAAGGCGCAGCGGCAGCTCGAGCGGATCGGCGTTACGGTGCGGCTCAACAGCCGCGTCACGCACGCGGATGCGTCGGGCGTGGTCGTCGACGGCGAACGGATCGAAGCGCGCACGGTGGTCTGGGCGGCCGGCGTGCCGGCTTCGCCGCTCGGCGCGGCGCTGGCGCGGTCGAACGACGTCCCGCTCGACCGCGCCGGCCGCGTGATCGTGACGCCGGAACTGACGGCGCCGGGGCTGCTTGAGGTCTACGTGATCGGCGATCTCGCCGCGGCGGTGAGCGAGACGGGCAGCCCGTCCCGGGCGTGCGCCCCGCCGCCAAGCAGATTGGCCGGCACGCGGCGGAAAACATCCTGCGCGCGTTGCGCGGCGAGCCGCCGCGGCCGTTGCGCTACCGCGACTACGGAACGCTGGCGACGATCGGCCGCGGGGCCGCGGTCGCGCAGATCTTCGGCGTCAAGCGATGGGGCTACCCGGCGTGGCTCACGTGGCTCTTCGCGCACGTGTACTTCCTGATCGGCTTCCGCAACCGGCTCGTCGTGCTGGTCGACTGGGCGTGGGCGTACTGGACGTTCCAGCGTTTCGCACGCGTCGTCATCGAGGGCATTCGGCGCGGCTGAGCGCTCCGTCAGCCTCGGAGTTCCTTGCCGGTGAGCCGGCGCAGCGCTTCACGGTACTTCTGCGCGGTCCTCTCGACGATTTCGGCCGGCAGATCGGGCGGCGGCGGCGTCTTGTTCCAGTGCTGCTGCTCGAGCCAGTCGCGCACGAACTGCTTGTCGAACGACGGCGGCGAGCGGCCGATCGCGTATTCGTCGGCCGGCCAGAAGCGCGACGAGTCGGCGGTCAGCGCCTCGTCCATCAGGCGCAGCGCGCCGTCGCGGTCGAGCCCGAACTCGAACTTCGTGTCGGCGATGATGATGCCGCGCGTGGCCGCGTAGTCGGCCGCCGCCTGGTACAGCGCGAGGCTCACGGTGCGCACGCGGAACGCCAGTTCGGCGCCGACGATCTCGCACATGCGCTCGAACGGGATGTTTTCGTCGTGGCTGCCGGCCGCCGCCTTGGTCGCCGGCGTGAAGATCGGCTCCGGCAGCTTCTCCGCCATCTGCAGCCCGGGCGGCAGCGCGATGCCGCACACTGCACCGGTCTTCTGGTAGTCCTTCCAGCCCGAGCCGATCAGGTAGCCGCGCACGACCGCTTCGCACGGCACGGGTTTGAGTTTCATCGCGACGACCGCGCGGTCGCGCACCTGCTCGACCTCGTCGGGCGCGACCACGCTTTCGGGCGCGATGCCGGTCAGATGGTTCGGCACGATGTGCTGCAGCCTTTCGAACCAGAAGTTCGACATCGCGTTGAGCACGCGTCCCTTGTCCGGGATCGGCTGGTTCATCACGACGTCGAACGCGCTGAGACGATCGGTCGTGACGATCAGCAGCTTGTAGGCGCCGACCGCGTAGCTGTCGCGCACCTTGCCGCGATAAACCAGCGGCAGCGATCTGATCGACGTCTGGAACAGCCCGGCGCCCATGGCTTGCCTCTTTCTCAGAGTACGAATCGGTTCACGAGGATCGCCGCCCAGGTCGCGCCGGCGAGCACGAGCGCCAGCATCACCGCGGCGCTGCCGTAGTCCTTCGCGCGCTTGGCGAGCGCGTCGATGCGCAGGCTGTCGCGGTCGATCGCTGCCTCGACCGCGGTGTTCAGCAGCTCGACGATCGGCACGAGCAGCACGACGGCGACCAGCAGGATCTTCTCGACCAGTGTCACCGGCAGCGCGAACGCCACCGCGACCAGGATCGCGCCGACCACGACTTCCAGCCGGAACGCGTCCTCGTGCCGCCACGCCGCGCGCAGCCCGTCGAGCGAATAGCGCGTCGCGTCGAGCAGCCGCCGCAGGCCGCGCTTGCCCTTCAGTTCTTCGGCCGACGTGGGTTCGCTCGCCATGGCCCGCATGATAGAGCCGATGCGTCGGGCACAATGTGCGCGCATGACCGAATCCGCTCCGCTCCGCGTCTTGATCGTCGAGGACGACCGCACGATCGTCGGCAACCTGGTGGGGTATCTCGAAGCGCGCGGACTCACCGTCGACTCCGCGCACGACGGCACGGCGGCGATGGCCCGGCTCGCGAGCGACACGTACGACGTGATCGTGCTCGACCTCGGGCTGCCACGCGCCGACGGCCTGCAGGTGCTGCAGCACCTGCGCCGGCGGCTCGGCATCGCCACCCCCGTGCTCGTGCTGACCGCGCGCGACGCGTTGGCGAGCAAGGAAAGCGCGTTCGCGGTCGGTGCCGACGATTACGTCGTCAAGCCGTTCGCGCTGGCCGAGATCGAGATGCGCATCCGCGCGCTGCACCGGCGCGCACGCGGTGCCGCGGTCGAGGACGTTCGCCGCGCCGGCCCGCTCGCGCTCGACCGCCGCACGCGCGAGGCGCGCGTCGGCGCGGTGCCGCTGAAGCTCGCCCCGCGCGGCATGCGGATCCTCGAGCTGCTGCTCGCCGACCCCGGCCGCGTGGTCACGCGTGCGGAGCTGCAAGCCGCGCTGTGGCCGCACGATCCGCCGGCGAGCGACGCGCTGCGCAGCCAGATCCATCTGCTGCGGCAGGCGCTGGTGCAAGCCGGCTACGACGGGCTGGAGACCGTGCACGGCGTCGGCTGGCGGCTGCGCACCGACGCATCGCCTTCACGATGAGTCTCAAGGGCCGCGTCACGCTGGCGCTGGTCGCGGCCGTCGCGCTGTTCGTCGCCGCGCAGGGTCTGCTGGCTTACCTGTCGCTGGTCGAGCAGGAGGACGACCTGGTCGACGAACTCGTGCTGGCGCAGGCGCGGCAGCTGGCGGCGCGCGCCGGGGCCGGCGAGCTGCGCGGTTCCAACGCGGCGGCGCTGCTGCGGCCGGGGCCGAATCTCGCGGCGTGGTTCGTCGACGCCGGCGGCGCCGCCTTGCCTGCGCCGCTGCCCGCGCATCTGGCCGCGCTTGCCGACGGCGCGCATCGGCTCGGCCGCCCGTACCAGGAGCTGCACGTGGTCGTGCTGTCAGCGGCCGGCGGACGCCTGTACGTGCAATACGACGCCGAGAGCAACGAAGCGAAGGTGCGCGAGTTCGGCTGGTATCTGATCGGGCTCGGCGCGCTCTGCCTTGCGCTCGCCGCGGCGATCTCGTGGCAGGTCGCGAGCTGGATCGTCGGGCCGATCGAGCGGCTCGCCAAGCGGCTGGCGAACTGGGCGCCCGACGAAGGGCGCGCCGATGCGCCGGCGAGCGACGAGGAAAGCCGCCTGCTCGGCGCCTTCGCGCGCGTGCAGGGCCGCTTCGAGCAGGCGATCGCGCGCGAGCGCGAGTTCGTCGCCAACCTCGGCCATGAGATCCGCACGCCGCTCGCCGCACTTCGAACCGACCTGGAGCTGCTGGCGCCGGCCGTCGAATCGGCGCAGAAGCCGCGGCTGCAGCGCGCGCTGGCGGCCGTCGACGCGCTTGCCGGCGCGCTCGAATCGGCGCGCAGCCTGTCGCGCGAGCGGCACGTCGTGTCGCAGCCGGTCGATCTGGCGCACTGCGTCGACGACGCGTGGGCGAGCCTGCAGGCCCTGCCCGATGCCGAGCGGCTCGCCTTCGCCAACGAGGTCGCGCCGGGGACGGTCGTCGCGGCGGACCGGCACGCGCTGCTGACGATCCTGCGCAACCTGTTCCGCAACGCCGTCGAGCACGCCGCGCCGGCGCGCTGCATCGTCCGCTACGCCGACGGCGCGATCGAGGTCGCCGACGACGGTCGGGGCATCGCGCCCGAGGATCTGCCGTTCGTCTTCGATCGCTACTACCGCGGCCGCATGCTCGATACGGCCGGCGCGCAACCGGACGGCGAGCGCGGGCTGGGGCTGGCGATCGCACGCCAGGTCGCCGATCTGAACGGCTGGCAGTTGGCGGTCGAGCCGGCCTCCGTCCGCGACCCAAGCTTCGCGCAGGGCACACGCTTCATCCTTCGGATGGACCCGCATTGACGAAACCTTGACGTTCGTTTGACGCGGCTTCGACGGCCGTAACGCTAACTTCGCCGGGAATGGCCGAGTGTCCGATGATGAAGTCAGCCGCCTCCCGTTTTCTGCTGGTCCACGCGCTGCTGGTGCCGGCGCTGCTGGCGCTCGCTGCGACCTTCGCGCGGCTTGCCGGGATCGATCGGGCGGTCGCCGACTTTCTCTTCGACCCGGTCCGCGGCGGTTTCCCGGCGCACGACTGGCCGTTGCTGGAGCTGATCGGCCATCGACTCGCCAAGTCGGCCGCCTGGGCGGTGTGGCTCGTGCTGCTCGCCGCGGCGGTCGCCTCGCACCGGATCGAGCGGCTCGCCGCGTACCAGGCCGTGCTGTGGACGACGGTGGTCGCGATGGCGGCCGGACCGCTGATCGTGGTCGGATTGAAGAACATCAACGCGCACCCGTGTCCTTGGGATCTGAAGCAGTACGGCGGCTTCGCGGACTACACGGACGCGTGGTTCGTCTCCAGCGCGCAGGCCGGGCGCTGCTTTCCGAGCGGGCACGCGGCGGGCGGCTTTTCGCTGCTGGCGCTGTATTTCGCCGGGTACGCGACGAACGACCGCCGGCTGCGGCGCGCCGCGCTCGCGACCGCGCTCGGCGCCGGCCTCGTCTTCAGCGCGGTACGCGTCGTCCAGGGCGCACACTTCGTCAGCCACAACCTGTGGTCGGCCGCGGTCGTCTGGTGCGCGGCGGCATTGGTCTTTTCTCCGCTCGTGCACGCGCGGGAAAGACGCCTCGATGCGCGCATCGCGGCTCGCGGCCGAGCGTCCAGCCGCGGCGGCTTCTCCCTCACCTCCGTGCCCGCTTCGAAGGCCGAGGAGCGCTTCGCGCCGCCCGCTGACGCGGGCGGGTTCCAGGGTCCGACGCGATGATGCGCCTGCGCCGTCCGACGCTCGCCGTCGAAACGCTGGCGCTGGCCGGCGCGGTGCTGCTGGTCGCCGGCTTCAACGGGCCGTTCTGGCACGCGCTGCTCGCCGAACGCGCGGGCGCGGGCTGGCACGACTGGCGGCTGGCGTTCGGCACGTTCGTCGCGCTTGCGGCCGGGTTCTTCTTCCTGATCGCGCTGGCCGCCACGCGCCGCACGGTGCGCGTGCTGCTCGCGGCGCTGATCGTTACGAGCAGCGTCGCCGGGTACTTCCAACAGCGCTATGGGGTCGTGCTCGATCCGTCGATGCTGCGCAATGCGCTGGCGACCGATGCGCGCGAAGCGGGCGAACTGATCGGTCCCGGGTTGCTCGGCGCGCTCGCGCTCGGGCTGGCCGTGGCCACGCTGCCATGGACGGTGCGGCTGAAGACGCGGCCGCCGGCGCGTGCGCTCGCGGTGCGCGCCGGTGCGCTCGCGGCGGCGCTGGCAGTGGCCGTCGTCGCGCTGCTGGCGATATTCCAGGACTTCAGCTCCCTGATGCGCAACCGGCGCGAGCTGCGCTATCTGATCACGCCCGCCAATGTGTTGTGGTCGAGCGCGCGCGTGCTGGCCACGCACGCGCGCGGCAGCGTCGCGCCGCGCGATCCGCCCGAGCCGGCCGTGCGCGCGGTGGCTGCCGCGCGCAAGCCGACGCTGTTCGTCTTCGTCGTCGGCGAGACGGCGCGCGCGGCGAACTTTTCGCTGAACGGCTATGCGCGCCAGACCAATCCGGAGCTGGCGCAGCTCGCGGTCGTGAACTTTGCGCAAGCCAGCGCGTGCGGCACCTCGACCGAAGTGTCGCTGCCGTGCATGTTCTCGCCGTTCGGGCGCGCCGACTACGACGCAGATCGCATCCGTCGCCACGAATCGCTGCTGCATCTGCTCGCCCGCGCGGGACTGCGCGTCGTCTGGCTCGACAACCAGAGCGGCTGCAAGGGCGTGTGCGACGGGCTGGAGGTGCGCGATCTGAGCCGCGAAAAGGTGCCCGGCGTGTGCGACGCCGAACGCTGCCTCGACGAGATCCTGCTCGTCGGCCTGCGCGACGTGGTCGCGCACGGCGGCGGCGACACCGTCGTCGTGCTGCATCAGCTCGGCAACCACGGGCCCGCCTACTTCCGCCGCTACCCGCCGGCCTTCAGGCGTTTCGCGCCGGCGTGCGAAAGCAAGGAACTGGTTGATTGCACGCGCGAGCAGATCGTCAACGCGTACGACAACGCGATCCTGTACACCGATCATCTGCTCGCGCGGACGATCCGCTACCTCGATGGACTGCGCGAGCGCTACGACGTCGCGCTGCTGTACGTGTCCGACCACGGCGAGTCGCTCGGCGAGCGCGGGCTGTACCTGCACGGCATGCCGTACCCGATTGCGCCGCGCGAGCAGCTCGAGGTGCCGCTGCTGTGGTGGTTCGCGCCCGAATCCGCGCAGGCGCTCGACGTCGACCTGGCGTGCCTGCGGCGGCGCGCGGCGCAGCCCGCATCCCACGATCATCTGTTCCATTCGGTGCTCGGGCTGTTGGCGGTGAGCACACCGCGCTACCGCCCGCAGCTCGATCTGTTCGGCGGGTGCCGGCCGACGCGGCTCGCCGGCGCGGGGACCGCGGGCTGAGAAGCCGTGAAGATTTCGTCGCGAGCGGGCACTGGCTAGGCGCACGCAGC
>JBBIJJ010000117.1:0-10600 GCA_037446035.1 Burkholderiales bacterium | reverse complement strand
AGTCCGGCACTTGGCCGCGGGTGCTCGGCGCGCGCTGCGCTTGCGACTTACCCGCCGCGCGGCCGCGGCAGACGGATCACGGTGCCTTTGCGCCGCTGATCGGCGCCGCCGTACTGCTTGCCGGTCTGCAGATCGACGAACACACCCTGCCCCGAGCCGATGGTCGCCGCGCAGCCGTTGGTGCCGGCCGCGCCGAGCCCGAGATGTCCGAGCGCACGCAGGTGGTCCTGCGCGGCGATCGAGAAGCGCGGCTGCATGAAGTCGGCCGTTCCTTCGCACGACACCGTGCCCGGCGCGCTCGTGACCGAAAGCCGCGGCGCGTCGATCGCCTGCTGGATCGTCATGCCGTGATCGATCAGGTTGAGCGTCACGTTCAGCACCGAGTTGATGATGGTCGCTCCGCCCGGCGAGCCGAACGCGGCGAACGGCTCGTCGTCCTTGAACAGGATCGTCGGCGACATGCTCGAGCGCGGCCGCTTGAACGGCGCCACGTCGTTGGTGCCGGGGTTGCCGGTCGCCGGGTTGAACGCCGGCACGAAATTGAAGCCGGTCAGCTCGTTGTTCAGCAGAAAGCCGTACCCGGGCACCGTGATGCCGCTGCCCCAGGTGTTTTCGATCGTCGTCGTGTAGGAAACGACGTTGCCGTGCTTGTCCACCACCGAGAAGTGTGTGGTGTGCACGCCCTTTTCCGGCTCGAACGGGATGACTGCCAGTTGCAGCGGCCGCTCGGCACCGGCGACGTCGAACGGCAGCGGGTTGCCGGCCGCGGGCGTGGCCATGCGGCTGCCGAGGTGGATCAACCCGGCGCGCGAAGCCACGTACGACCGGTGCAGCAGGCCGCGCTTGGGCACGGGCACGAAGTCCTGGTCGCCCATCCACACCGCGCGGTCGGCGAACGCGAGCCGCATCGCCTCGATCATCGCGTGCAACGTGTTCGGTCCGCCGAAGCCGAAGCCGAGGTCGGCGCTGCCGATCGGAAAACCCTCCAGCATTTTCAGCATCTGGATCACCGTCAGCCCGCCCGGAGACGGCGGCGGCATGCCGGCCATCGTCCAGCCGCGGTAAGTGCCGACGACCGGCTGGCGGATCGCGACGCGGTACGCATCGAGGTCCGCCAGCGTCATGCGACCCACGCCGACGTCCGCGGGCGTCGTGCGCGAGCGCTTCTGCGCCTCGACGATCGCCGCCGCGATTTCGCCTCGGTAGAAGACATCGGGGCCCTGCGCGGCGATCAGCTTGAACGTCTTGGCGAGATCCGGCTGCACCAGCAGGTCGTCTTCGGCGAGCGCCACGCCGCCGGGACAAAAGATCGCCGCGGTTTCCGGCTGCAGCGTGTTGCGCCCGCCCGGCCCGCACGCGATGTTCGCGGCAAGGAAGCGGTTGATGCGAAAGCCCTTCTCCGCCAAATCGATCGCCGGGGCCAGCGTCTGCGCGAGCGTCATCGTGCCCCAGCTGCGCAGCGCCGTGTCCACGCCGGCGAGCGTGCCCGGCACGCCGACCGAAAGCCCGCTGGTCGACGCGATCGCGAACGAAAGCGCCGTGCCGCCCGGCGAAAACATGCCGGGCGTCGCTGCCGCGGGCGCGCGTTCGCGCGAATCGACGACGAAGGTCTCACCGGTCTTGGCGAGGTGGATCATCATGAAGCCGCCGCCGCCGATGCCGGAGAACTGCGGTTCGACGACGTTCAGCGCGAACCGGATCGCCGCCGCGGCGTCGATCGCGTTGCCGCCTGCCTCGAGCATCCGGGCACCGGCCTCGGCGGCGAGCGGATGCGAAACGGCGACGACACCCGGCCGCGCCGCCTTGCCGGTCCACGACGGCGGACCCTTGCCCTGCGCCTGCGGCGGCAGCGTGTTGCCCGGCGGCACGCCGGGGGTTTCGAGTGCTTCGTCCGCGGCGAGCGGCGGCGCAAACAGCAGCCCTACGGCAAGCGCAAACGGGCTGAACGAACTGCGGAACGCGTGGCGCATCATGGTCCTCCGCTGAGTCGTACCGGATCGCGTTCCCGATCGCGCGGCGCCCGGCCGGGTCCGTGGTCGGGTATACGCGGCGGGCGCGCGACGCACAATGGCGCGGGCTTGGTCCGCATATCTGCGCAGTGCCCCGCCGCGGACGACTTGGCTCTACCATTCGCCCTGCTTGACGCGAACGTCAACCTCGCACCGGCCGCACTCCGATGACCGTCCTCGATAGCAAGTTGAACACGCGTTCGCCCGAATTCCGCGCTGCCGCTGAGGCGATGAGCGGGCTGGTCGCCGACCTGAAGGACAAGATTGCGAAGATCAGCGCGGGCGGCGGCGAGGACGCCCGTGCCAAGCACCTGGCGCGCGGCAAGCTGCTGCCACGCGACCGCGTCACCCTGCTGCTCGATCCGGGCACGCCGTTTCTGGAGCTGTCGCAACTGGCCGCTTTCGGCATGTACAACGACGAAGCGCCGAGCGCGGGAATCATCACCGGTGTGGGTCGCGTGTCGGGGCGCGAGTGCGTGATCGTATGCAACGACGCCACCGTCAAGGGCGGCACCTATTTCCCGATGACGGTCAAGAAGCACCTGCGCGCGCAGGAGATCGCGCGCGAGAACCGCCTGCCGTGCATCTATCTGGTCGACTCCGGCGGCGCCAATCTGCCGAACCAGGACGAAGTGTTCCCGGATCGCGACCACTTCGGCCGCATCTTCTACAACCAGGCCACGCTGTCGGCCGCGGGCATTCCGCAGATCGCGGTGGTGATGGGATCGTGCACCGCGGGCGGCGCGTACGTGCCGGCGATGTCGGACGAGTCGATCATCGTGAAGAATCAGGGCACGATCTTTCTCGGCGGCCCGCCGCTGGTGAAGGCGGCCACCGGCGAAGTGGTGAGCGCCGAGGAACTGGGCGGCGGCGACGTGCACACGCGGCTGTCGGGCGTGGCCGACCACCTCGCGGCCAACGACGCGCACGCGCTCGCGCTCGCGCGCCGCATCGTCGCCACGACCAACTACGTCAAGCCCGCAGCGCTGCAACTGCGCGAGCCGCGCGCGCCGAAGTACGACCCGGCCGAGCTGTACGGCATCATCCCGACCGACGTGCGCAAGCCCTACGACGTGCGCGAAGTGATCGCGCGGCTGGTCGACGCCTCCGAGTTCGACGAGTGGAAAGCGCGTTTCGGCACGACGCTGGTCACCGGCTTCGCCTGGATCCACGGCATGCCGGTCGGCATCGTCGCCAACAACGGCATCCTGTTCTCCGAGAGCGCCGGCAAGGGCGCGCACTTCATCGAGCTCACCTGCCAGCGCAAGGTGCCGCTGGTGTTCCTGCAGAACATCACCGGCTTCATGGTCGGCAAGAAGTACGAGAACGAGGGCATCGCGCGCCACGGCGCCAAGTTGGTGACCGCGGTGGCCTGCGCGCAGGTGCCCAAGTTCACGGTGATCATCGGCGGGTCATTCGGCGCCGGCAACTACGGCATGTGCGGGCGCGCGTATTCGCCGCGCTTTTTGTGGATGTGGCCGAACGCGCGCATCAGCGTGATGGGCGGCGAGCAGGCGGCCAGCGTGCTGGCGCAGGTCAGGCGCGACGGCATCGAGGCCAAAGGCGGCACCTGGAGCGCCGAGGAGGAGGCGAAGTTCAAGGCGCCGATCCTCGCGCAGTACGAGCACCAGGGCCACCCGTACTACGCCAGCGCGCGGCTGTGGGACGACGGCGTGATCGACCCGCTGGACACGCGCATGTGCCTGGCGCTGGGGCTGAGCGCGGCGCTGAACGCGCCGATCGCGGACACCCGGTTCGGCGTGTTCAGGATGTAGTGAGCGGCGTGACCGACCTCGTCCATACGACCCCCGAGCACGCCGAACTGCGCCGCCAGGTCGCGCGCTTCGTCGAGCGCGAGGTCGAGCCGAACGCCGCGGCGTGGGACGACGCCGGTTTCGTTCCGCGCGAGGTCTTGCGCAGGATGGGCGCGCTCGGCTGGCTGGGGCTGACGGTGCCGGCGGCAGACGGCGGCGCGGGCGCGGACCGGGTGACCAGCGTGGCGTTCCAGGAGGCGCTCGCGCGCTGCACGTCGGGCGGCTTCGTCGTCACCGTGCTCGTGCACACCGACACGGCGGGCCCGCACCTCGTGCACGCCGGCAGCGAAGCGCACAAGCGGCGCTGGCTGCCGGGCATGCTGTCGGGCGAGCTGATCACCGCGATCGCGGTGACCGAAGCCGACGCTGGCTCCGACGTTGCGGCGCTCCGCACGCGCGCGGTGCGCGCCGGCGAATACTACGTGCTCGACGGCGCGAAGATGTTCATCACCAACGGCGTGCACGCCGGCCTGGTGTTCGTCGCCGCACGGACCGATCCGCACGCGAAAGGCTCGCGCGGCATCTCGATCTTCGCGGTCGAGCGCGGCACGCCGGGATTCCGTGTCGGCCGCGCGCTGAAAAAGCAGGGTTGGCTCGCCTCCGACACCGCGGCGCTGGTGTTCGAGAACTGCCGTGTCCCCGCGGCGAATCTTCTCGGCGAGGAAAACGCCGGTTTCTACGCGATCATGCGCAACTTTCAGGCTGAGCGCATCGCGCTGGCGGCGATGGCGGTCGGGCACTGTCAGACCGCGCTCGATCTGACGCTGCGCTACGTGCAGACGCGCCGGGCGTTCGGCGCGCCGCTGTGGGACAAGCAGGCGATCCGCCAGCGGCTCGCGCTGCTGGCGACGCCGACCGCGGCGGCGCGGAGCTTCCTGTACCACTGCGCGTGGCTGATGGACCAGGGCCGCGACTCGGTGCGCGAGGGGTCGATGCTGAAAGCCCTGACCGGCGAGCTCGTCAACGAAGTCGTGTATACGTGTCAGCAGTTCCACGGCGGCTTCGGCTACATGCGCGAAGCGCCGAATCGAGCGGCTCGTGCGCGTTGCGCGCGTCCTCGCGATCGGCGGCGGCGCGACCGAAGTCATGCTCGAAGAAGTGGCCAAGCGGCTGGGCGCTGCGGACTGAACGCCGGCCGGGATCAGCAAGCAGAGGCAGTCATGGACTACGAAACGCTCGAACTCAGCATCAACCATCGCGTCGCGGTCGTCTGGCTCGCGCGCGAGAAGGTGCGCAACGCCTTCAACGAGACGATGATCGCGGAGCTCACGCACGTGTTCGGCACGCTCGCGCGCGAGGCCGGCGTACGCGCGATCGTGCTCGCCGCGAAAGGCCCCGCGTTCTGCGCCGGCGCCGATCTGGACTGGATGCGGCGCATGGCCGGCTACTCGCACGAGGACAACCGGCGCGACGCGCTGGCGCTGGCCAACATGCTGCGCACGATCGATTCGTGCCCGAAACCGGTGGTCGCGCGCGTGCACGGCGACGCCTACGCCGGCGGCATGGGGCTGGTCGCGGTGGCCGACGTCGCGATCGCCGCGCTGCCCGCGAACTTCTGCCTGAGCGAAACGAAGCTCGGGTTGATCCCGGCGACGATCGGGCCGTACGTGATCCGCGCGATCGGCGCGCGCGCCGCGCGGCGCTACTTCCTGACCGCGGAACGCTTCGATTCGGGCGAGGCGTTCCGGCTGGGGTTGATCCACAACATCACCCCGCCCGAGCAGCTCGACGCGACGATCAACGAGCTGCTCGGCGCGCTGATGCATACCAGCATGCACGCGGTCGGCGCCGCCAAGCAGCTCGTGCGCGATCTGGCGGGTCGCCCGCTCGACGACGCGCTGGTGGCCGACACCGCCGAACGCATCGCCGCGATCCGCGCGTCCGACGACGGCCGCGAAGGCGTGCGCGCCTTCCTTGACAAGCGCAAGCCGCGCTGGCTCGCCGAGTACGAGGCCGCGATGGCGGCCGAGCAGGGCGACGACGAGGAAATGTGAGCGACGCCGAGACGCCAGCGATGCGCGCGGTCGAATCGCCCGCCCGCGCGGCGGCACGCGGCAGCGCACCGGCCGCGTGCCGCGCCGTCGCACGCGAAGTGCTGCTGCTGACGCACACGATCGGCGTGGCCGGTTGGCAGGTCTGGCACGAGGGCGACGCGCGCGCGTTCGTGCTCGCCGCTTTCGGCCGTTGTTTCGTCGAGCGCCGGGCGTCGCTCAACCTGCCGCTGCTGTGGCGCCTGCGCAAGCTGTGGCGCGAAGGGGCGGCCGCGCTCGACCCGGCGGCGCTGCGGCTGGCCCTGTGGCTGGACAAGCGCGTCGTGCTGCGCGGCGCGCGGATCGGCGTGCACCTGGCGCCGACCGCGCAGCGCTCGAAAGCCTTCGCGCTGGCGCTGCGCGCGCTGCGCGAACGCGGTCCCGAGGCGCCCGCGCGTGTGTTCGGGCTGGACACGGACAGCCACGCGCGCTTTCGCAGGCTCGCGCGCGAAATGGGCGCCGCGCCCAGGGGCAGTGCGCTGAGACTGCGCGTCGAGGCCCGGCACAGCGGCGCGCCGCCCGCGCTGCGCGCCGAGTTTCCGCTGCGGGTCGACCTGCGCCTGCACGCGGACGAGGACTACGTCACGCTGATCCGCGCGCGCACCGTCGAGGCGCGGCTGCCGGAGGACTGAAGTGCAGGCGCTCGACACCGCGCAACTGATCGCGCTCGCCTCGGTGCTTGGCTTCGCGAGCGGCATCCGCCTGTACGCGGTGCTGTTCGTCGTCGGGCTGGCGGGCCATCTGGGCTGGGTCGCGCTGCCGCCGGGGCTTGCGCTGCTCGCGCATCCGCTCGTGCTGGGTGCCTCGGGGCTGATGATGGCGGTCGAGTTCTTCGCCGACAAGCTGCCGGCCATCGACTCGTTGTGGGACGCGATCCACACGCTGATCCGCATTCCCGCGGGTGCCGCGCTCGCGGCCGCGGTGTTCGGCGGCGACAGCGCGGTCTGGGCGGCGGTCGCCGCGCTCGCCGGCGGTTCGCTCGCGGCGACCAGCCATTTCACCAAGGCCGGTGCCCGCGCCGCCGTCAATACGTCGCCGGAGCCGGTGTCCAACCTTGCCGTGTCGTCGGCGGAGGACGTTGCCGTCGGCGCGCTGTTGTGGCTCGCGCTCGCGCATCCGCTCAGCGCGCTGGCGCTCGTCGGTGTGCTCGTTGCGCTGGCGGTGTGGCTGCTGCCGAAGGTTTTTCGGTTTCTGCGCGGCGTGTTCGGCCGCGTGTTGGGTGTCGCGGAGTCGAGATGAACTGCGAACGCTGCCGAGCTTGGCGCGCTGTCCCGCCGGGCGGCGAGGCGCAGCGCTGAAGGGCCGAGGCGATGAGCGCTCGCCCGCTGCCCTCTGCCCGCATCCGGCCAGAGGCAGACGAAGCAAGGCGCGACTGACGGGGAGCAGAGGGGAATGTTCCAGAAGATCCTGATCGCCAACCGAGGAGAGATCGCCTGCCGAGCGGCCGCGACCGCGCGCCGCCTGGGCGTGCGAACGGTCGCGGTGTATTCCGATGCCGACGCCGCCGCCAAGCACGTCGCTGCCTGCGACGAAGCGGTGCGGCTCGGACCTGCGCCCGCGCGCGAAAGCTATCTGCGCGGCGAGCTGATCGTCGCCGCGGCAAAGGCCACCGGCGCGCAGGCGATCCATCCCGGCTACGGGTTCCTGTCGGAAAACGAAGACTTCGCGCAGGCCTGTGCGGATGCGGGCCTCGTGTTCATCGGCCCGCCGCCGGCGGCGATCCGCGCGATGGGCAGCAAGAGCGAGGCGAAGGCGCTGATGGAGCAGGCGCACGTGCCGCTGGTGCCCGGCTATCACGGTGCGGACCAGTCGACCGCGCTGCTGAAAGCGCATGCCGACCGCATCGGCTACCCGGTGCTGATCAAGGCGAGCGCCGGCGGCGGCGGCAAGGGCATGCGCATCGTCGCGCGCGTTGAGGACTTCGACGCCGCGCTGGCCTCGTGCCAGCGCGAGGCCGCGGCTTCGTTCGGCAACGACCGCGTGCTGGTCGAGAAATACCTGCAGCGGCCGCGGCATATCGAGATCCAGGTCTTCGCGGACACGCACGGCAATTGCGTGTATCTGTTCGAGCGCGACTGCTCGGTGCAGCGGCGCCACCAGAAAGTCATCGAAGAGGCGCCCGCACCCGGCATGACCGCGGCGCGCCGCCGCGCAATGGGCGAAGCCGCGGTCGCCGCGGCGAAGGCGGTCGGCTACGTCGGCGCCGGCACCGTCGAGTTCATCGCCGAAGCCGACGAGCACGGCAACGCCGGCACGTTCTACTTCATGGAGATGAACACGCGGCTGCAGGTCGAGCATCCGGTGACCGAGATGATCACCGGCTTCGATCTGGTCGAATGGCAGCTGCGCGTGGCGAGCGGCGAACGGCTGCCGGCGCTGCAGAACGAGCTGGCGCTCCACGGCCACGCGATCGAAGTGCGCGTATACGCGGAGAATCCGGACAAGGGCTTTCTGCCGGCGATCGGCCGGCTCTCGCACCTCGCACTCCCGGAGCACGTCGCCTTCGTGCGCTCGGCCGCCGGCGCGCCCGCGCCGGCGCCGGTGCGCATCGACAGCGGCGTGCGGCAGGGCGATGCGATCTCGCCGCATTACGACCCGATGATCGCCAAGCTGATCGTCTGGGGCGAGGACCGTGCGCAGGCGCTCGCGCGGCTGGCGGCGGCGCTCGCCGACGTGCACATCGTCGGCGTGGCGAACAACGTCGACTTCCTGGCGCGGCTGGTCGCCAACCCGCGCTTTGCGCAGGCGCAGCTCGACACCGGGCTGATCGAGCACGAGCGCGAACGCCTGTTCGCGCCGGCGACGGCGGTGGCCAACCACGCGCTCGCGCTGGCCTGCGCGCGGCTCGCGGTCGACGAAACGGCGGCGGAAACGAACGATCCGTGGTCGCTCGCGCGCGGCTGGCGGCTGAACACCACTTACACGCGCGACATCGTCTTCAAGTCCGAGCGCGGCGTGCACGACGTCGAACTCGAGTACACGCGCGACGGCTACGTCTTTCGTCACGGCACGCTGCACGCCCCGCTGGCGATCGTTGCGGCGCGCGGCACGCGGCTCGAAGTGCGTTTCGCCGACCGCGCGTTCGCCGCCGACGTGATTCGCGACGGCGACGACCTGCACGTCTTTGCCAACGGCCGTCACCGGGTCGTGACGCTCGTGGACTTGATCGCGCACGCCGGCGAAAGCAAGCTGGACAACGGCGGGCTCGCGGCGCCGATGCCCGGGCGCGTGATCGCGATTCACGTCGCGCGCGGCGCGCGCGTCGCAAAAGGCACGCCGTTGCTGGTGATGGAGGCGATGAAAATGGAGCACACGATCATCGCGCCCGCCGACGGCACGGTCGACGACTTCTTCTACGGTGTCGGCGAGCAGGTGGCCGAAGGGGCGGCGCTGGTGGCGTTCACGCGTTCGCCGCACTGAGAGGTGTGAAGATTTCATCGCGAGCGGGCCGCTGGCTAGGCGCACGCAGCCGCAGGGCCGAGACATATCAATAGGCGAGGCCCGAGCAGCGCGCAACGACGCCAGCGGACCGCGCAGCAGAAAGATTCACACCTTCTGAGCATCCAGGTTCGGCATGCGCGAAGCCCCGGCCCCCTCAGCACCGACGCGGCCGCTCGATGCGCGCGGCGAGGCGATGGCAGCGTGTGCGCGCGGCGCGCCTGCCGCAGGATAGGCCGTGCCGACGCGCATCGTGCTGTGCGCGCGCGAGATGCACGCGCCGGCGTGGCTGGAGGCGCTGCGCGCCGCGCTGCCGGATGCGGATCTGTGGTGGCGCGATGCGGCCAGGCTGCAGACCGATCCGCTCGCGCCGCAGGCGGACATCGCGATCGTCTGGCGGCCGCCGCCGGCGCTGTTCGAAGAGCAGCGGCGGCTGCGCGCGATCTTCAATCTCGGCGCCGGCGTCGATGCGCTGCTGGCGATGCCGGCGCTGCCGCGTGATGCGCTGCTGGTCCGGCTGGAGGACGCGGCAATGGCGGGGGCGCTGGCCGAATACGTGCTGGCGGCCGTGCTGCGCGTGTATCGCGGTTTCGACCGTCATGCGGCCTGCCAGCGTCACGCGCGCTGGCAGGCCGAGCGGCTGCGGCTCAGGTCGAACTTCACGGTTGGCGTGCTGGGCCTGGGCGTGCTCGGCGGCGCGATCGCGCGCAAGCTCGCCGCACACGGCTTCGCGGTGCGCGGCTTTGCGCGCACGCGCCATGCGATCGAAGGCGTCGACTGCCGCGCGGGCGACGCGGAGTTCGCGAGTTTTCTCGACGGGCTCGACGTGCTCGTCAGCGTCCTGCCGCTGACCGCGGACAATCGCGCGATTCTGAACCGCGCAAACCTCGCGCGGCTCGCCGACGGCGCGCACCTGGTCAACGTCGGCCGCGGCGCGCACCTGGTCGAGGCCGATCTGCTCGCGCTGCTCGACGCCGGCAAGCTCGCCGGCGCCACGCTCGACGTGTTCGACACCGAACCGCTGCCGGCCGGTCATCCGTTCTGGCAGCGGCCGGAGATTCTCGTCACCCCGCACGTCGCTGCCGTCACGGAACTGCAGCCGAGCGTCGCGCAGATCGCGGACAAGATCCTGCGACTGCAGCGCGGCGAGCCGATCACGGGGGTCGTGGACTTGCGGCGGGGGTATTGAGCTTCGGTCGCGCTTTAAGATCCCTCTGCCGCCTTGCGCGAGGGGGTTGACCCGGATATTTCACGAGGTCGCCCCCGTATGTGCAGGCTCCGTCTCGGTGAATCGGCACTTCCGGCCCCC
>JBBIJJ010000116.1:0-10648 GCA_037446035.1 Burkholderiales bacterium | reverse complement strand
CCCTGGCTCTTGGATAGCGGGCCTTCTGGAGGGGTCACGCAAGTGCGAGTCATATGTCAACAGACCCTGGGTTCAGGGCAGGTCGAACACCAGCACCTCTGCGGCCTTGCCTGCGCGCAGCGCGATGCCGGGCTCGGCGGCAATCATCGCCGCATCGCCGGCCGCGAGCGTATGCCCATTGACCGTGATGGCGCCGCGCGCGACGTGCACGTACGCGCGCCGGCCCGCCGCGAGCGCAAGATCGGCCGACTCGGCGCCGTCGAACAGCCCCGCGTACACGCGCGCGTCCTGGTGGATGGTGACCGCGCCGTCGGCGCCGTCGGGCGCGGCGACGAGCCGGAGCCGGCCGCGCCTTTCGGCTTCGCCGAAGTGCTTCTGCTCGTAGCTCGGCGCGATGCCGGAGGCGGCGGGCTCGATCCAGATCTGCAGGAAGTGCGTTTCGCGCTCCCGCGCATGGTTGAACTCCGAGTGACGCACGCCGGTGCCCGCCGACATCCGCTGCACGTCGCCGGGCCGGATCACCGAGCCATTGCCGAGACTGTCCTCGTGGGCCAGTTCGCCCGCGAGGACGTAACTCACGATCTCCATGTCGCGATGGCCGTGCGTGCCGAAACCGGTGCCGGGTGCAATTCGATCTTCGTTGATCACGCGCAGAGGACCGAAACCCATGTGGCGCGGGTCGTGGTAATCGGCGAAGGAAAAGCTGTGAAAGGAACGCAGCCAGCCGTGATCGGCGTAGCCGCGCTCGGCGCTGCGACGCAAGGTGATCATTTCGTTGCGGCTCCGAAAGACAAGGGCTTCGTGCAGACCGGTTCGGGGTGCGGCCGCGTGGGCGCTCCCCGGAGACTCGATCTTGCGCCAGAACGATGTTGCGGTCATCACCTGCGGACTCGGCGACCCGTCAAGGCGGCCGCACGGACCGGGCGCCGATCGACGGTGCCGACGACAGCGTCGGCCGACGCGGCGGGGCGCACGCGTGGCGCGGCGATGCAAACGCCCGACGGCGGGCTCGGCGCTCAGGAAGCCTGCGCGGCGCGCGGCGCTGCTGCAGTAGCGCCGCCGGTAGGCGCGGACGTGGCGAACGCGTAACGGTTCTTGCCCTTGAGCTTGGCCTCGTACATCGCCAGATCCGCGAGCTGCAGCAGCCGCTCCAGATCGCGTCCCTGCTCGGGCGCGAGCGCGATGCCGAGGCTTGCCGACACGGTTGCGGGCTGGCCACCGGCCAGCAGCACCGGCTGCGCGACCGCCTGCAGGATGCGAACGGCGATGCGCTCGACGTCGGTGCGCGTGCCGACGTCCGGAATCAGCATCGCGAACTCGTCGCCGCCGCGGCGCGCGACCGTGTCCTGGGGCCGCAGTACGCGCGCCAGCCGCAACGCGACTTCGCGCAATACCGTGTCGCCGACCTTGTGGCCGTATTGATCGTTGATCTCCTTGAAGCCGTCCAGATCGATCGCGATGACCGCGCACTGCGAGCTGCGCAGCGCCGCGGCCGCGAGTGCGGCCGCGGCGCGCGCAGCCAGCAGGCGGCGATTCGGCAGGCCGGTCAGCTCGTCGTGTTGCGCGTCATGCAGCGCGTCGGCTTCGCGGCGGCGGATCTGATCGATGTCGGCAAGAACCAGCACGTATTCGCGCGGCGCGATCGAGCGCGCGGTGAGCTGGCACCACGCGGTGCGCCCGAGGCCGCCGCCGCGCGCTGCCCGCACGATCTGCACTTCGCGCACGGCAGCGCGATCTTCCGCCCGCGCCTCGTCGGCCGCGGCGGCGATCTGCTCCCATTCGTCGGGGACGGCGAAGTACTCGGTGATCGGTGTGCGGGCCAGCGCGGCAGGCATCGCCTGCAGCAGGTGCAGAAAGGCATCGTTGCAGCGCGCGACCAGACCGTCCTTGACGACCGCGATCGCCTGTCCCGCCGAGTCGAGTACCGTACGCTCGATCCGCAGCGCTTCGGTCAGACGGCGCTCGCGCTGCTTGAGCATCGTCAGATCGGCGTTCATGCCGATCGCGCCGGCGAACGCGCCGTCGCCGGCCTTCAACGGCACCGCGCTGACTGAAACGATCAGGCGCTGACCGTCCTTGGTCTGGTGCGTCATCTCGACGTCGCGCAGCGGCTGCCCGCGGCGCAACGCTGCCATGGCCGCTCGCGCTGCGCTCTGGTCGGCCTGGCTCGCGAGCAGGGCATCGACGGGGCGGCCGATCAGTTCGGCCGGCTCGTAGCCGTAGATCTCGCGCGCCGCACGGCGGCTGGCGAAAGTGAAATTGAACTGTGTATCGCACGCCCAGATCAGGCTGGTCGACGCTTCCACCAGCGCCTTGTAGTGCGCCTTGCTCCGGCGCAGGCGGTCGATCTCGGACAATTGCTGGGGCGCGGCGATCGTGTCGAGCACCAGCACGACGGGGGCGTCCGGCGCCGCCGGCGGCAGCTCGGTGAGCGGCACGTACGGCAGCACGTGGCTGCGCAGAACGATACGGCCGCCGGCGCGCGTATGGCGCGCGTTGATCAGGTCGAACGTCGGCCGTCCCTTCAGCGCGCGCGCGATCGCCTGCGTCAGATCGTCGCGCGTGCTGTCGCGAAAGCCGAAGGCATCGACCCAGCGCGGACGGCTCTCGACCTCCTGCACGAGGCCCCACCGCCACGGCTCCTTTCCGCGCAACTGCGCGATCCGCCCGCTGGCATCGATCATCCACACCAGCACCGGCAGCCGCGCCAGCAGTTCGGCGTCGGCATCCGGCCCGGCGGCCGCCGCGGCTTCGGCGGCGGGCGCGATCGTGCCGATCAGCGGCGCCCACGGCGTCGACCCCGCCCGCGCCACGCACACGATGCGCAGCGCGCGTGCCCGGCCGGCCGGATCGAGCAGGGTCAGCGTCTGATCGAATACCCGTCCGGCATGCAACGCGGCGGCATACGCGGCCGCCACACGCGCGCGCTGCGCCGGGTCGACCACATGCAGCAGCGGAAACTCCAGCGGACCGGCGGCAGGCGCATCCGGCGCGATCAACCCCGGAGGTACGAACAGACGCCCGTCGCCGTCGCGATACCACGGCTCGCCCTGCTGGCCCGCGATCCAGTCGGCCAGACGGCGCGCGTCGTCGGCAAGCCGTTGTTCCGGTTTCGGTGGCGGCTCGCGCGGACGCGTCAGCGCGATCAACAGCGCCGAATCGGCGCGGCCCGGCCGCAGCACGCGCACGCGCCCGCTCCAGCCGGTGCCCTCGCCGGCGAGCGGCGTGATCTGGACGGCACGACCGTCGGCGACGGTACGCAGCGGGTCGAGTGCTTCGAGCGGTTCGACGCGCAGACACTCGTCGACGCGCAGGCCGATCAGTTCGCGCTCAGTGCGCCCCCAAAGCTGTGCGGCCGGGGCGTTCAGCTCCGCGATGCGGCCGTTGCGCACGACCAGGACCGGCGAAGGCATCGCGCGGATCGCCATCGTCCAGCCGAAGCCCGCGCCCGCATGTTCCGCTCGCGGGCGCGTGCGGCCGTCGCGTGTCGCGCGCAGCGTGCGCTGCGCGCCGCCGAGGCGCTGCGTGACGTTGGCACGGCCGATCCACCAGATCGCGGCCAGCCAGACCGGGAAGCCGACGGAAAAGGCGTCGAGCCGGAACCCGTTGCGGCTGGCGACCAGCAGCGTCAGCGCGACCCACCCCGTGAAGTACAGTGCCCAGGCACGCCGCCAGGCGGCGAGCGCGAGCGCCGAGAGCAGCAGCGCACCGCCAGCGGCGAACGCGATGCTGCTTGCCCCGGGCCGCTGCGGCGGCACGATCGAGCCGAGCAGCGCGGCCCAAAGCATCAACTCGGCGGCGTAGCTCAGCAGGTACAACTGCGCCGCCCGCGCCGCCGGCGTCACCGGCGCGCGTGCGTGCGCGTTTTCCGAGGCGACGACGAAGCGCAGTGCGACGTTCAGCGCGAAGGCGGCGAGCCACCACCAGACGCCGGGCGCGCGGTCGAGCGCAGCCAAGGCGCCGACGGCGCCGAACACGAACGCGGCCAGCAGGAAGCGCCGTTCCAGCGCAAACGACGCACACAGGTCCACGGCAACGGGCTGCGCAACCCGGGAGCCGGCGCTCGCGGACGCCTTCCTGTCGGTGGGCTGGGTCTCTAGCATGTCGCTGGCCGGATGCCGCGCCCGATCGGCCGTACCGCGGAGGATCGCGTACCAAATTCGGGGGACGGCCGGATGCTAGCGACGCGCCCGCAGCCGGGCAATCGCCGGGTGTCGGATCGGGGCCGATTACGACGATCGGACGACGCGCAGCGGAGCGTCGGCGCTATCAATGGCCGCGTCGCTTCGCTGCGTCTCGCCGTGCGTCGGCGCCGACGGCAGCTTTCCGGCGACCAGTTCGGCGGCGAAGCGCAGGCGATTCTTGCCGCTCGCCTTGGCCGAGTACATGGCGGCATCGGCGCGCACCAGCAGCGCCTCGAAATCGCTGCCGTCGTCGGGGAACAGCGCGACGCCAACGCTGGCGTGGATGCGCAGGCTGCGGCCCGCCGCTTCGAAGTCCTCGCGCGCCGCAACGAGGAGCTTCTCCGCGACCCGCAGCGCGACGGCCGGTTCTTCGATTTCGGGCAACAGCACGACAAACTCGTCGCCACCGGTACGCGCGACCAGGTCGTACTCGCGCAGCACGCTGGCGAGCCGCAGCGCGACCCGCCGCAGCAGCGCGTCACCGTGGGCGTGCCCGAACAGGTCGTTGACTTCCTTGAAGCCGTCGAGGTCCAGCACGAGAACGGCGGCGCGCCGCCGCTGCCGCAGCGCGACCGAAAGCAGCCGGCGCGCGTGCTCGACGAGCAGACGCCGGTTCGGCAGTCCGGTCAGCTCGTCGTGGTTGGCCTGATGCCAGGCCAGCTCTTCGCGTCGCTTCAGCAGCGTGATGTCGGTCAGCACGAGGATCATCGCGCTGTCGTCATCGCCGATCTGCCGCGCCGTCAACTGGCACCAGGCATCGCCACCGGTGCCGGTGGGCGCGCACAACATCGTCTCGTGGATCGCCGCTTCGCCGCGTGCGGCCGCCTCCAGTGTCGCGCGCCGCACCGCATCCCACTCCTGCGGGCGCGCGAGAAAGTCGCCGACGGCACGGCCGACGAGCCGGTCGCGCGTGACGCCGAGCATCTTGGCGAGCGCGCCGTTGGCGCTTTCGATGCGGTCGTCGCGGACGAAGGCGATGCCTTCGCCAGCGGCCTCGAAGATGACCTGCTGGTTGCGCAGCGCGGTGTTGAGCTCGCGTTCGCGCCGCTTCAGCGCGGTGATGTCGCTGCAGATGCCGAACACCGCCTCGATGCGGCCGGAATCGTCGCGCACCGGCAGCGCGCTGACCACCACGTACACGCGTTCGCCCGCGCGCGACAGGTGCACCGCTTCGGCGTCGAACACGGCGCGCCCGCGCAGCACGGGGGCGAAGCGGCGCACGAACTCGCGCCGCGCGAATTCCGGCGCGTTGAACTCGGCGACGTGCCGGCCGACCATCTCGCGCGGCTCGTAGCCGTACAGCTCGCGGCAGGCGCGCGCCGATACGAAGGTCAGGCGACCGGCCGCGTCGCAGGTCCAGATCAGCGACGGCGAGGCTTCGACCAGTGCGCGGTACCGCCGCTCGCTGGCGGCAAGCCGCAGTTCGGCCTCGCGCCGCTCGGTGATGTCGACGATCGACATCACGAAGCGGGTGGCGCGGCCGTCGGCGTCGCGCACCGACTCGCCGCGCGCCTGCACCCAGACGTAGTCGTACGCGGCGGTGCGCAGCCGGAATTCCTCGCGGAACGGCGCGCCCTGCTCCAGGTGCCGCTGCCGCGCCAGCAGCACGCGTGCGCGATCGTCGGGGTGCAACGCGGCCGAGAAGCGATGCGCGTGCAGGAAGGCGGCACGGTCGCGATAGCCCAGCAGCTCGGCGTAGCGCGCGGAGAAGAAGCGCTCGCCGGTCACGAGATTGGTGTCGGCCACACCGGCGTCGATCGCGTCGAGCGCCAACCGCAGCTGCGCACGGCTGCGGTGCAGATCGAGTGCCGCCTGCTGCTGCGCGCGCGCCGCCGCATCGGCCTGTTCGCGCAACGCGAGGTTTTCGAGGAGCGCGCGCCGCCACCAGTACGCAGCCAGCGCCGACAACACAACCGTCAGCAGCCACGCCAGACCGACCACGTCGCGCAGCGGCGGCGGCTGCACGATCAACACCAGCGCCTGACCGATGGCGAGCGGCACGCTCTGCCCGAGCCAGGCGCTGCGCACCGGACCGAAGGACAGCACCGTGCTAATCAGGATGACGGTCGACAACACGAACTGCAGCAGCGCGCCGAGATCCGACGGCGCAGGCGCGGCAATCAGACCGGCCGACCAGACCGCGCCTTCGATCACGGCGATCGCCGCGTACAGCGCCGCACCGCGGCGCGCGCGCAGCGACGCATCGGCCAGCAGACGCAAGCACAGGTACGCGCGCGCCAGCAGCGCCGTGGCGAGCACGACCCACCAAGCCAGCCCCTGCAGCAGCCGATCGTCGTGCGCCAGCACGAGTACGATCGCGCATCCGAACGCGAGGTTGCCGAGCCAGGTGAAGCGGCCGAGCCGCAGCGCCAGTTGCAGCAGTTCGGCGGCGACGGCAGGTGTGGGGGTCATGGGCGCGAGGTCTGGCTCCGCGGCGCCGTCTGCGGCCGCTTGCCGGGCCTGCCCCGGTCATCGGCACCCGATTGTGTGGCTTGAACCCGTCGGCCCCGCGCCAGACACCGTCGATCGTCCGCCGTCCCGTGCCCAACGCCTACTGTGGCCGCTTCGCGCCTTCGCCCACCGGGCCGCTGCACGCCGGCTCGCTTGCCGCCGCCCTGGCGAGCTGGCTCGACGCGCGCGCCCACGGCGGCGCCTGGCTCGTCCGCATCGAGGACATCGATCCGCCGCGCGAGGTCGCGGGGGCGACCGCGGCGATCGTTCGCACGCTCGCGCGCTTCGGGCTCGAGCCGGACGAGCCGGTCGTCCTGCAAAGCCGCCGCAGCGCGCTGTACGAAGAGGCGTTTGCGCGCCTACGCACCGCCGCCCTCGCCTACCCTTGCACGTGCTCGCGCAGGGACATCGACAGCGCGGCGCGTGCCGCCGGACTCCCGGCCGGTGTCTACCCCGGCACCTGTCGCGAGCGGCCCGCCGGGGCGCGCGCCCGGCCGGCGTGGCGCGTGCGGGTGCCGGACGAAACGGTGGCCTTCGCCGATCGAGCATGCGGACACTTCGCGCAGCATCTCGCGCGCGAAGTCGGCGACTTCGTCGTGCGGCGTGCGGATGGCCGGTGGGCGTACCAGCTCGCGGTGGTGGTCGACGATGCCGAGCAAGGCATCACCGACATCGTCCGCGGCGCCGATCTGCTCGACAACACGCCGCGCCAGATCTTTCTGCAGCGCGCGCTTGGATTCGCGACGCCGCGCTACCTGCACGTGCCGGTCGTGACGAACGAAAGGGGCGAAAAGCTCTCGAAGCAGACCGGTGCGCGCGCGCTGGCCGACGACGTGCGCGGCGAACTGGAACGTGCGGGCCGGCATCTCGGCCTGCCGCACATCGGCGCCGACAAGCGCGATGCGTTCCTGACGCGCGCGATCGAGCTGTGGCGCGCGCGCTGGGTCGCGCGCCCTACAATCGCGGCCCAGGAGACCTAACCCCGTGGCGGACGACACCGACATCCCGACCCTGCGCCGCATCCTGCACGGCAGCCGCCGCATCGCGGTCGTCGGCATTTCCGCCGAGTGGCACCGACCGAGCCACTTCGTCGGCAAGTATCTGCTCGAACACGGCTACACGATGATCCCGGTCAATCCGAAGTACGGCGAGGTGCTCGGCCAGCGCTGCTACCCTGACCTGGCGGCCGCCGCACGCGCGGCGGGGCCGATCGATCTGGTGGATTGCTTCCGCAGAAGCGAAGACATCCCGGCGCTCGCCGACGAGACGATCGCGATCGGCGCCAAGGTGCTGTGGATGCAACTGGGCATCGTCAACGAGGCCGCCGCGCGCAAGGCGCGCGCCGCCGGACTCGACGTGGTGATGGACCGCTGCGTGAAGATCGAGCACGGGCGGCTGTTCGGCGGACTGAACTGGGCGGGCGTGAACACGCGCGTCATTTCGGCGCGACGGCCGCGCCAGCTTCCCTACTGACCATGGACAGACAGTTCGGCATCGAAACGCTGTGCCTGCACGCGGGCCAGCTTCCCGACCCGGTCACCGGCAGCCGCGCGCAGCCGATCTATCAGACGACCAGCTACGTGTTCGACTCGGCCGACCACGCGGCCAGCCTGTTCAACCTGCAGACCTTCGGCAACGTCTATTCGCGCATCAGCAACCCGACCGTGGCGGTGTTCGAGGAGCGCGTCGCGGCGCTGGAAAACGGCCGGGCGGCGCTCGCCACCGCCAGCGGCATGGCGGCGCAACTGACCGCGGTCCTCGCCATCGTTCAGCCCGGCCAGCACATCGTCGCCTCCAGCCTGCTGTACGGCGGTACCTACTCGCAGTTCGCGGTGACGCTGCCGAAGATGGGGATCGAGACCACGTTCGTCGATCCGGACGATCCGGACAACTTCCGCCGCGCGCTCAAGCCCAACACGCGTCTGCTGTACGGCGAGACGCTGGGCAATCCGAAGATCAACGTGCTCGACATCGAGCCGATCGCCGCCATCGCGCACGACGCCGGCATCCCGCTGATGATCGACAACACGATGGCCACCCCGTACCTGTGCCGGCCGTTCGACTGGGGTGCCGACATCGTGGTGCACTCGGCGACCAAGTACATGGGCGGACACGGCACCACGATCGGCGGCGTGCTGGCGGAGGCGGGCCGCTTCGACTGGGGCAACGGCAAGTTCCCCGACATGGTGCTGCCGTCCAAGGGCTATCACGGCGTGAAGTTCTGGGAAACGTTCGGCGACTTCGCGTACACGATGAAGGCGCGCTTCGAGGTGCTGCGCGTGCACGGCGCCTCACTGGCGCCGTTGTCGGCCTGGCTGCTGCTGCAGGGACTGGAAACCCTGCACGTGCGCATGGAGCGGCACGTGCAAAACGCCCGCCGTGTGGCCGAGTTTCTCGAAGCTCACCCGCGCGTGGCGTGGGTCAACTGGCCAGGGCTGAAATCGAGCCCCTATTACGTGCTGGCGAAGAAGTATCTGCGCGCGATCGACGGCGAACCAGGCGCCTCCAGCGTAATGACGTTCGGCATCAAAGGCGGCGCGGCCGCGGGTGAGAGGTTCATCGACAGCCTGCAGTTCCTGTCGCACCTGGCCAATATCGGCGACGCCAAGTCGCTCGTCATCCACCCGGCCTCCACCACGCATCGGCAGCTTTCCGAGCAGGAGCAACGCGCCGCCGGCGTGCTGCCGGAGATGGTGCGCTTGTCGATCGGCATCGAGTCGATCGACGACATCCTGTGGGACTTGGAGCAGGCGCTGGCAAAGAGCTCGTAGCACGCGCGCCGGCGGGCAAGCGACAGCGAACTCCGCGGCCGTGGACGCGCCCCAGCGGGGGGCGGCACTTGCCTCACCGCGACCCGCTGTCGCGATCCGCCGTCAGCGCTTGCGGCCGCCCAGCAGTGCGGCCACCTTGGCTGGCTTGCGCAGGCGCGGCTGCGCCTCGGCGGCCGCCTGGTCTTTGGCTTCGTCGCCTTCAACCAAGGCCGGCTCGTACGGCCGAGTGAAGAAATCGTCGGCCGCCGCCGCACTCTGCTGCCCCGCGGCGCGGCCCGCTTGGCGGTCCGCGCCCCGCTCTGCGCGGTTGCGCCGCGGCGGGTGCTGCACGTCGAGCCGGCGAATGTCGAACTTCTGCTTGGTCAGCCGCTCGATCGCCTGCACGCCGCGCTCGTCGGCGCCGGTCATCAGCATGATCGCCAACCCCTTGGCGCCGGCGCGCCCGGTGCGGCCGATGCGGTGCACGTAATCCTCGGGATTAAATGGCACGTCGTAGTTGATCACCGCCGGCAGCTCGACGATGTCCAGCCCGCGTGCCGCGACGTCGGTGGCCACCAGCACCTCGATGTCGCCGCGCTTGAACCCTTCCAGCGCCTTCATGCGCTCGTCCTGGGTCTTGTCGCCGTGGATCGCGTCGGCATTGACCCCCGCCTTCTGCAGCTGACGCGCCAGCCGCCGGCATTCGATCTTGGCGTTGACGAACACGAGCACCTGCTTCATCGGCCCGCCATCGGGGCCACGCGTACGCAGCAACGTCAGCAGCGCATCGGTCTTCTCCGACTCGTGCACCTGGATGACCTCCTGCGCGATCAGCTCGGCGGTGGCGTTGCGGCGCGCGACTTCGATCAGGATCGGGGCGCGCAGGAAGTTAGCCGCCAGCTTCTTGATCTCGTCGGAGAACGTGGCCGAGAACATCAGGCTCTGCCGCTCCTTGGGCAGCAGGTTCAGGATCCTGGAGATGTCCGGCAGGAACCCCATGTCGAGCATCCGGTCGGCTTCGTCGAGCACGACGATCTGCACCTGCGCGAGCGACGTGTTCTTCTGCTGGATGTGGTCGAGCAGGCGTCCGGGGGTGGCGATCACGACTTCGCAACCCTTGCGCAGCGCCTCGGTCTGAGGTTCCATGTCCACACCGCCGTAGACGCAGGTCACGCGCAGCGCGGTCCTGGACGCGTACTTCTTCAGATTGTCGGCCACCTGTTCGGCGAGTTCGCGCGTCGGCGTGAGCACCAGGCCGCGCAC
>JBBIJJ010000115.1:0-10735 GCA_037446035.1 Burkholderiales bacterium | reverse complement strand
ACGAGCGCGCGATTTTACCGAAAAGCGGCTACTCGCTTAGCTGCCCGACGGTCAGGACAGCGTGCGGGCAGACCCCGCCGATGGAGCCGCAGGTCGAAGCAGCCGGCCGGCGCCGCCCTTGGACCGGCGGACAAGAACACGCCTCCGCGCACCTGCGCCGTCGTCGAAACGCGGGTGAAGGATGCAGGCGGAAGGGGTCGCGGCGAGCGAGCGCGTCCGGCCGCCGATCGATCATCCTAAATCCGGCAGTTCGCCTCACGTCGAAACGTCAGAAAGCCAGCATCCATGCGGGTTTCAAGCCAATTCCGAGGACTGCGGAGCAGTTCCAAATGGGTGATGGTCGTGGTCACTAGAAGGCTTTGGCGCGAACGCGTTTCTCGATACTTCACGGACTTCAACTGCCGTTTCTAGGATCATGCAAGCTGCCCCGGCTGCGGACCGAGGTCATCGTACGCCTTGGCGCGGCGAGTCACCGAGGCGCCGATCTGCATCATCGCCTCGGCCGCCCAGGACCGTGTCGGCACGGGTGTGTCGAGCGCGTACGTAGGTTGCGCGTTGGCGCGGCTTCGTGAGACCCGTCGCGCCTGGCCGCGCGCGAAACCAAAAAACCGCGAGCTTGTCAGCGCGGCGCCTGTTGCAGCCGCCGCAGCATCGCCTCGCGATCGGGATGGCGCGTGCACTCGACCTGCGCAAGCGAGGCGGCGACGAACTTGTGCGAGTTAGGATCCGCGCGAATCACCGATTGCGCGCCCGTCAACCGCAACTCGTTGCCGACGGCGCGCCAGCGCGCACCAAGAACGACGTAGCCGGCCTCGGGTCCGCTCCTGCCGACGCACTGCACGCTGAGCGTGTCGCCGGCGGTTTCGCCCGGCCATTGCCGCTCGTCGAGCACCTGGAAGCGCAGGCGCGCCTGATTGCCGGCGACCATCTCGATCAGCGAGCGACGCAGCAGCCAGCTGCGCGCGATGCCGCCGCATTCGATCACCCAGACCTCGAGATCGCTCGTGCCCATGCGCGCGCGCCAGGCCGGCTCCATGTGACAGCCCGGCGGAAGCTGCAAGCCAGCGCCCGGTTCGCTGTACACGGGGCGGCCGATGTAGGACTGGCTGCCTTGCGCTGCGGCCGGCGGCGCGCACAGCAACGCGACCCCGAACGCGCACGCGATCGATCGCAACGAAAGGGCGTTCATGCGCGCGAGCTTAGCGCCTGGCGGGGGCGGTAAAAGACGAAGTCGGCCGTGAAATTCACCCGCAGAATGCGATTCGCCTGCGCCGGTTCGCAGCGGGGCGGCGGCATGCCGCCGGCGGTATTGATCCGTTGCACGTGCGTGATGCCGGCAAACGTACCGTCGCCAAAAGCGCGCGTTGCGAGCAGCAGCCAGCGCAAGTTGCCGGGCTGCGGCGGCTCGTCGAAGTCGAGCACGCCGCCCACGAGCCGGCTGCCGTCGACGTGTTCGAACGAAAAACTGGCGCCGTGCCGTGCGACGACACGGCCGGCCGCGTCCGTCAGATCCGCCTCGGGCTGGCGGAAGACCCAGACGAACCCTTCGGCGCGTTTTTCGCAGCGAAAGATCTGCACGCCGGAGGCCGCGAGCCGAAGCACGGGTTCGACCGTGTCCGGCGCCTTGATGCGGCTGAAAAAGCCCAGTCGCGGCGCGGTCGGCTCGTCCGCTGCGCTTGGCCGCTCCTCGCCGACCGGTGTGGCGCAGCCGGCCGCAAACAGCGCGGCGGCAAGCAGGGCCGCGCGCCGCGCGGCGAGGCGATCGGTGTCCATATCAGTCGATGTTTCGCACGATGTCGTCGGCGACTTCCGCCGCCCGGGTGGCCGCGAGCTCCTGCAGCGCGCGCGCGATCATCGCCTCGAACGGCTGCTTGGCGAAATACCGCTCATGGATCAGGCGGAAGTAGCGCGCGGCGCACAGATGTTCGAGCAGTGCGTCGCGCGCGATCGAACGCACCTGCAGCAGGTGGAACTTGATCAGAACGCGCGCGACGTGCCGCGCGTTGCGCGCCGGATCCTGCGCCAGCGCGTCCAGCCGCGCGTGCGCGCGCGCCAGCGCCTCGCGCACGTCGGTGAAAGGCGCGCCGTGGCCGGGGATCACCAGACGCGGCTGCAGCTCGGCAATTTTCTCCAGCATCGCGCGCTGCTCGGCGAAGCCCGAGGCGCCCTCGATCTCCGGGAAAATGGCTCCGAAGCCGTGCTGCCACAGCACGTCGGCCGAGATCAGGATGCGGTCGGCCTCGCTCCACAGCATCACCGAGTGCGGATCGTGGCCCGGCGCGGCGATGACCTCCCAGTCGCCGCCGCCGAGCCGCACGCGCGCGCCCGGGTCCAGCAGCGCATCGAACGAAAAGGGTTCGCACACCTGGCCGGTCGCCGCGAACGTCAGCGTGTCCGTGTCCCAGGCCGCCACGGCCGCGGCCATTCCGGGCGGGATCACGATCTGCGCGCCAAAGCGGCGCTTCAGCGCGGCGTTGCCGCCGCAATGATCCGAGTGCAGATGCGTGTTGACGATGCGCGCCAGCCGCCGCCCGTGCAGCGCGCCCTCGACCAGTGCCACCGTCTGCTCCGCCTGCGTCGCGTAGCCGGTATCGACGAGCGTCGCGTTCGCCCGATCGTCGAAGAACAGCACATTGTTCGACGACAGCCAGCCGCGCTCGAACACGCGCATCGTTGCCGGCAGCGCAGTCTCGTGGCTCATGCCGATAGCGTCCCCGCAGCGCCGGCCGGATCCTCGACGGCGACCCGCGCAAACGCCTGCGACGGTGTCGGCGTGTCGCCGGAGAAGACCTTGAACCTGCCGGCGTCGGTACGAACGGGCAGGCGGTGCGCACCGGCCAGACGCGTCACGCGCGCGCTGCGAAGCTCGGTCCCGCCGGCGCGCTCGTCGATCAGGCTGGTCTGCCGAATGCCACGCTCGTCAAGCGTCGTCATCCAAGGCATCGGGAAATATCGAGGGTCACCCAAGCTCGTGACACCGCCACCTCGCGAGTGCGTTTCGCCCTCGCGGGCGCCGGCTGCCGTCATCCCGAGCAGCGCGAGGGATCTCGGCGTTGCGAGCCGCTGAGATTCCTCGCCTTCGGCTCGGAATGACGACAGGTGGTCGGCTCGGAATGACGACGGGTGGTCGGCTCGGAATGACGAGGGGTGGTCGGCTCGGAATGGTACAAGGGGTAGGCGGTTCGGAATGACAAGGGGTAGGCGGTTCGGAATGGCGAGGGGTGATGGCTCGGAAGGGCGACCGGTGATGGATGCGAACGCCGGGGGCAGGCACGTGTCACGAGGGTTCGTGATGCTCAATCGTACGTGCCGCCGAGTGCCGCGACGCCGGCGCCGCGCAGGATCCACGCGCGGCGGCAGCGCGGCCAGCGCGTCGAATGCGCTCGCGCCGAAAGCGGCGAGCGCGAGCGTCGCCACGGTCGCGCCGGACCGGAACGACCACGCACAGGCCGGACCGAACACCGGTGCGGGCGGCGGCGGTTTCATGGCGCGTCGGCGACGAGCAGCAATCCGTTCGACGTGAGGACCGGCTCGCCGTGCTGGTTGCGGATTTCGCCGTCGAGCGAAATCAGTTCGCCGCGCAGAGACTCCTTCCGGTGCACGGCGATGACGCTCCGGCGCAGCGCGCGCGTGTCGCCGGCGAACACCGCTTTGCGGAACTTGACACTCGTGTAGTCGAGGCCGAGCGGCGTGCCGCGCTGCGCGAACCAGGTGGCGGACAGACCGAGCAGCAGCGAAGCGGTATGCGGACCGCTCGCGATCGGCCGCCCGAAGCGCGAGCGCGCGGCCGCCGCCTCGTCGTGATGTAGCGGGTTGAAGTCGCCGCACGCGGTCGCGAACGCGCGGATCGCCGCGGCGTCGAGCGTGACGCTGTGCGAATAGCTTTCGCCGACGTTTGCGAAGCGTCCCATCGCGGTTACGGCATCCGCGGCCGACCGGCCTCCGGCATTCGCGCAGCGCCGGCGGCCGCGCGGCGCACGGCGATCGCCCGCCACACGGCGCGCCGCTCGGCATCCGGCAGCGCGCTCCAGCGCGCGATCTCCTCGATCGTGCGGAAGCAGCCCTCGCAGTATCCCGTATGCGCGTTCATGCGGCAGACGGAAACGCATGGCGACGGCACCGGTCCGGCGCTCGGATCAGGACTGGGCAACGGCGCGGACACGGGCGGCGTTGAGCACAGGAAAAGCGACGCGCCATTGTCGCATTCCGTGCGAGGCAGCACCGCCGCCATGACGGAAATCTCTGGGTCGCCTTCGCGCGCGCTTCGTTGAAGAACCGGAACGACAGCGCGACGTGCCGCTGGTCGACGCAGTGCAGCGCCGACGCGTGCGTCACGCTCGGCGTGCCGTCGGGCGCGCAGGTCGCGACCATCGCGGCAACCGAGCCTTCGGAGCCGGGGCCGATCGGGTCGACCGTCAGCGCATCGCCCATTTCGACTGCGCCGAGTCGATTCGCGCGCCGTCCTTCGGCTCCGGCGTCTGCACGAATCCCGCCGTCGGTGTGAAGCGCACCGCGATCGCTTCGCCCTGCCCGTAGCCGACATAGGCGCGGCCTTCGTCCGCCGTGCAGCCGGTCGACACGCCGCTCTGGACGAATGTGGCGTTTTGCTTGTGCAGCAGGTAGCTCATGGCCGTCCTCGCCGCGGGACGCGAGTGTTACTGCCCGGCAGGGCGCTGCGGCGGCTTTTTTCGGGCGACGCGGTCGGCAAAGCGCGCGGCGTCGATGACCACGCGCACGTGCGTGCCTTCGGAGATCAGGTCGTGGCCGTCGTGCGCGGTCGCGCGAAAGGTCACGCGGCGGCCGTCGACCGCGATCACTTCGCAGTCGACCGTCACCGTCAGCCCGGGCGGCGTGGCCGCCAGATGCGAGAAGTCGACGTGCGTGCCGAGCGACTGCTCGCGCGGCCAGTCCAGGTACGGCTTGATCGCGAGCTGGCACGCGCCTTCGATCAGACCGATCATGAAGCCGGTCGCGAAAACCTCGGGCATCTCGCGGAACTCGGCGAACTCGGGGTACAGCCGCGGTACGGTCTTCGCCTCGGTGACCGTGTAGGCGAATCGGTGGCGGATGCCGGGCTTCAGGTCGGGGCTCATCGGTGCGCAATGGGTAGCCGTTTCGGGCAGCGATTCTATGAAATCATCGCGGCGGCTCTTGGCACGTACCCTCGATGACCGCCCGCCAGCCGCTCGAAGTCAACGCCTACGCCCTGATGGTCCTGCTGACGATGTTGTGGGGTCTGCAGCAGGTCGCGATCAAACTCGCCGCGCACGGCGTCTCGCCGGTCATGCAGGCAGCGATCCGCTCGCTCGTCGCGACCACGCTGCTCGTCGGCTGGGCGCGCTGGCGCGGCATCGCGCTGGCGCAACGCGACGGCACCCTCGCGGCGGGCCTGGTGGCCGGGGCGCTGTTCGCCGGCGAGTTCTTCTTCATCTACTTCGGGCTCGGGCACACCGCGGCTTCGCGCATGGTCGTGTTCATCTACCTCGCACCGGTGCTCACGGCGCTCGGGCTCGCCTGGATTGCTCCCGGCGAGCGGCTGGCCGCCGTGCAATGGGCCGGCGTGCTGCTGGCGTTCGCCGGCCTGGCAACCGCGTTCGCCGACGGCTTCTCCGCACCGGGTCGCGCCACGCTGCTCGGCGACGCTTGCGGCGTGATCGCTGCTGCACTGTGGGCGGCGACCACCGTGCTGATCCGCTCCACGAAACTCGCGCAGGCGGCCGCGACCAGGACGCACTTCTATCAACTCGCGGTGTCGGCGCTGTTGCTGCCGTTCGCATCGGTTGCGCTGCGCGAGCCGGGCATCGTCGTGCTCGACGGCGTCACGCTCGCGAGCCTCGTTTTTCAGAGCGTGGTCGTCGCGTTCGCGAGTTACCTCGCGTGGTTCTGGCTGCTGACGCGGTATCTGGCGGCGCGGCTCGCGGTGTTCTCCTTCCTCGCACCGTTGTTCGGTGTCGCGTTCGGCGTGCTGATCCTCGGCGAGCGGCTCAGCTCGCGGTTTGCGCTCGCCGCCGCGCTGGTCGGCGCCGGCATCGCGCTGGTGAACCTGCGGCGCGCCTAGCGCGTCGAAGCAGCATGGACCGCCGATCGTTCGTCGCCGCCTGCGCGCTGCTGACAGCACCCGCGCTGCGCGCGCAGACGGCGCTGCTGACGCGCGCGATTCCCCGCACGGGCGAGCGCATCCCGGCGGTCGGCATGGGCACGTGGCTCACGTTCGATGTTGGCGAAGCACCGGCCGAACGTGCGCAACGCCGCCGCGTGCTCGAGGAATTCTTCGCCGCCGGCGGGGGCATGATCGACTCGTCGCCGATGTATGGCCGCGCCGAACGCGTCGTCGGCGATCTGCTGCGGCAGGTACCGCACGCGGGCAGGCTCTTCTCCGCAACCAAGGTGTGGACCGCGTTCGATCGCGTCGGCCGCGCGCAGATGGACGAGTCGCTGCGGCTGTGGGGGCTGGTGCGCTTCGACCTGCAGCAGATCCACAACCTGCTGAACTGGCGCGGCCACATGAGCTCGCTGCGCGAATGGAAAGAGCAGGGGCGCGTGCGCTACATCGGCATCACCACCTCGCACGGCCGCGCGCACGACGAACTCGAGGCGATCCTGCAGCGCGAACCGTTCGACTTCGTGCAGTTGACCTACAGCCTCGCCGACCGCAGTGCCGAGCGCCGGTTGCTGCCGCTCGCAGCCGAGCGCGGGATCGCCGTGATCGCCAACCGCCCGTTCGACGGCGGCGCACTGCTCGACCGGCTGCAGCGGCGAAAGCTTCCGCCGTGGGCGCGCGAGCTCGACTGCGCCAACTGGGCGCAGTTCTGCCTGAAGTGGATCGTCGCGCACCCGGCGGTCACCTGCGCAATTCCGGCGACGACCCGTCCCGCGCACATGGTCGAGAACATGGGCGCGCTGCGTGGCCGGCTGCCGGACGCCGGCGAGCGCCGGCGCATGCTGGAATACGTGCAACGCGCGTAGTCGCGGCGCCGTCGGCGTCCGCCCGCCGCTGAACCGTTCGCCGGGAGCCTGCCGGGAAGCCGGGCGCATACCGCGGTGCGGGCGAGCCTGGCCAGGCCTGATGAGGGGGCGCGCGCGGATCCGGCGGCACGCCTTCCGCAGCCGTCCGCCTCCGCGCGCTTGCGCCGATCGGTGCGCACGGCATCATTCGCCCATGCTCAACGTCCCCAACGCCATTACCGTCGCGCGCATCCTGCTGGTGCCGTGGATTGCCTGGTTCACGCACCAGCGCGACTACGAATCCGCGCTGTGGCTGTTCATGGCGGCCGCGGCGAGCGATCTGGTCGACGGGCTGATCGCGCGCCGTTTTAACCTGCGCACGCGCTTCGGTGCGATCGCCGATCCGCTTGCCGACAAGCTGGCGATGCTGGCGGTGACGCTGCTGCTCGCTTGGCAGGCGTGGCTGCCGTGGTGGCTCGCCGCCGCGATCGTCGCGCGCGACCTGGTGATCGTGGGCGGCGCGCTCGCGTATCACTGGCTCGTCGGCGAGCTCGAGATCGCGCCGACCCGGTTGTCGAAGCTCAACACGGTGTTCGAGTTCGCACTGCTCGCCACGCTGCTCGCCACCGGTGCCGGCTACCTCGACGGCGAACCCTGGCTGCCCGTGCTGATTTGGCTCGTCGCGGCCACCGTGCTCGCTTCCGGTGCGCAGTACGTGTGGATCTGGGGCAGCAAGGCGGCGGCCGCGCGGATCGGGCGCCGCGCGACGTGAGGCCGTCGATGCCCGGCGCGTTCGTCGCCGCCGGGGCGTGTTCCCGGCCGCGAGCGGCGGGTTCGAGCGCCCCGTCGGTGGCGCGATCGCTCGCCGCGCGCGCCGCGGCTTCGCACCCGCCGCCGGGTCAACCCGCCTCGTCCGCGCCGCCGCGCGCGCGCAGCGCCTTGATGCCGTGCTCGATTCGCTCGGCCACTTCGCGCTCGCGCTGCAGCGCGCGCAGCGTGCCGTTGGCTTCCTGCACCGTGAACTCCAACCGTGCAAGCCGCTCACCGACAGCGTCGACCATGGCGCGCTGCTCGCTCAGCAGTTGCAGGTTCGCATGGATGTCGCCGAGCATGTGGGTGATGCCCTCGGCGCGCGACTGCACTTCCTCCACGAGCTTGCGGCGCGCCTCGATCGACTCGATCTTGTCGTCAGTGTCCGCGAGCCGCCCGACCAGGTCCTCGACCTTGGTGCGCAGTTCGGCCACCACACCGCGGTGCTCGCTCACGTATTGCAGGTCGGCTCTGCTGCGGGCGCTGATCTGCCGGATGTTGTCGACCTCGGCCTTGACGGCTTGCACCACCGACTCGTGATCGGCGAGCGCCTGGATCATGCGCTCGACCGCCTCGCTCGTGCGGGCGAGCTCGCCGAGCCTGCTTTCGATCGCGGCGACCTTTTCGCCGCTGGCGACGAGCTGTGCGACGCGCTGCTCGAGCGCACTGGCCAGCGTCTGCGCGCGCCGGATCTGCTCCTCGGCCGCGTCGGTCTGCGACACGGCGTCGCGCTGGGCGCCGCGCACGCGCGCCAGCTCGGCCCACAGCTGCTCTTTCAGTTCGGTCGCGCGGGTCAGCTCGTCGCTGACGCCGCGGACCTGGGCAAGCTGCTCGGCGGTTGCGGCGGCGAGCGTCTTGCTCTGCTCGACGAGGCCGGTCAACTGCGCCCGCTGCTCGCGCACCGCCGCTTCGTCGACACGGATCGCATCGGCCATCTGCTGCGCTCGCTCGAGCGTCTGCTGCAATGTCGCCACCTGCGCGCCGAGCGGTAGAACGCGCGCCTGCAGCGTCGCTACGCCGTCGAGCTTGCACTGCGCGTCGGCCACCTGCGCGGCGACCGTGTCGCACAGGTTTTGCAGGCTCTCCAGTTCGGCGCGGCGCGCCAGTTGCGCGGCGAGCTTCTGCTCGACGTCGGCGGCGACCGTGCGCAGGCCGTCGACCCGGGCCTCGAGCTGCTCGACGAACTGCAACCGCGCGCCGACGTGGTTTACCTGCGCGTCGAGGGCGGCGGCGAGTTCGCCGAGGCGGGCGGCCGCCTCCGCACCCTGGTCGACCCGCGCCAGCTTGCCCAGCACTTCGTCCAGCCGCGCCTGCAGTTCGGGGGTGCGGGCGAGCATTTCGGCCGTGCGTTCGGCGAACGCTTCCAGCGCGGCGCGGTCCAGCGCCAGCTTGTCGCGCAGCGCCGCGGCCTCGCCATGCGCAAGGTGAAACTCCGCCAGTTCGCCGCGCACCGCTTGCAGATCCTGCTGCGCGCGCAGCAGGTTCTCGTGCTGGGCGGCCGTGCGCCTGCCGAGTGCCTCGACCTGTGCCAACTGGTCGGACAACGAATCGAGCTGGCTCTGCCTGTTTGCGAGCGCCTCCGCATTCGCGGTCAGCGCCGCGAACGTCTTGGACAGCGTCTGTGCCTCGCGCTGCAGCGCGGCCAGATCGCCGTCCTTGTCCAGCACGCCCTGCACCCGCGCTTCCGTCTCGCCCACTGCCTTGGCGAGCGCCTTGAGCCGCTCGTCGAAGGCGTCGACTTCCTTCTTGTCGAGCGCAAGACGCTCCAGCGTCGCGTGCATGGACTGCGCCAGCGCGCGGCTCTCGGCATCGAGCCGCTGCGACTCGCGCACGAAGTCGTCGCGCGCCGCGGTGGCCGCAGCCAGCTCGGCCGACGTCGCCCGCGCCAACTGCTCGATGCGCGCCACGGTTTCTTCGGCGCGCCGGATCTGGTCACCGCCGGCGGCAAGCTTGGCGATCTGCGCATCCATCGCCCAGACCATTTCGTTCAAGCGCGCCGCTTCGAGCACGGCGCGTTCGACTGCGAGTTTTTGCGCCTCCAGCGCCTTGCCCTTGTGGGCAACGTGCTCGGCCAGCGCGTTCAGCGCGGTCAGCCGTTGCTCGGTGCTCTTGGCGAGCTCCTGCAACTGGGCGAGCGATTCGAGCTTGCCCTCGATCTCGGCCACCGCGCCGCGCGCGGCGTCAGCGTCGCCGCGGGCGTCGCCCGCGTGCTTGCGAATCGCCTGCATCTCGCGTCGCAGTTCGGACTCCGCACGGCGCAGCTCCTCGAGTTCGCCCTTGAGCGCGATCGCGCCGCCGACCGACTGCCCCATTTCGGCGGTCACCTGGCGTAGCCGCTCGCGCAGCGCCTCCAGCCGCTCGCCCTCGCGCTGCAGTTCGTCCAGCGTGGCGTGCGCCTCGCGCGAGCGTGCGGCGATCTCGTCGGCCGCCTGGCGCATCTGCTGCACGCCGCCGTCGGGGGCGGTCATGGCTTCCGCGGTGCGCCTGGCCTCGGCGACCTGGGCCAGCAGCCCGCTCATGCGCGACTCGAGCTGCTCGAAACTCCGCGTGCATTCCTCGTACGTGCCCACCGTCTTGGCGAGCTTGTCGCAACGGCGCGTGACCTCGTCGGCCTTGATGCGCAAGTCGTCGAGGGTGCGGCTCGTGCGCGCGAGCGCCGGCGCCGTGCCGTTGATCTGCTCCAGCATCGCGGCGAGCCGGGCGCGTTCGTCGCGCGCCTGCTCGACCAGCGTCCGCAGGTCTGCCTGCGCTTGCTTGCGCTCACTGCCGTTCCTGAAGATCGTGTCGAGCATCTGAACTCCCGGTCGTGGCCACGGGGATACGCGCGCCAAGGCGTGCGGCAACGCGGTTGCCGGATCCGCGCCCTCCGTATGGGCGGATCACATCGATGATCGTCGTCCAGGGGCCGCCGGCGCATAGGCGGGAAAAGACCGCCACTCCCGGCGTTCATCCGGTCATGGCGGCGCGGTGACGGTTTACC
>JBBIJJ010000114.1:0-10779 GCA_037446035.1 Burkholderiales bacterium | reverse complement strand
TCGAGGACATCGTCGGCTGCAAAGGGTCGCTCGCGGTGCTCGCGCAGATCCGGCAGGGCGTGCTGCGGCCCGGCGCGATGCAGTAGGCGCTGCCGGGGCTGTCGACCGAGGTGCTGAACGAACAGCTGCGCAAGCTCGTGCGCTACGGCATCCTCGCGCGCCACGCGTATCCCGAAGTGCCGCCGCGCCTCGAGTATCGGCTCACGCCGTTTGGCCAGCGGGTCTCGAAGCTGATCGGCAGCGTCGAGGAACTGCAGCGGGAGCTTGAAGGCAAAGCGTGATTTCGCTGCGCCCCGCAGAGCGCCGACGCGGAGAGTTGCAGCACGATTTGTCCGCGGACTATGGACGAGAGCTCTCGCACTGCGGTCGACGCCACCGATCTCGCGGCGGGAGCGCCTGATGCAAATCCGCGTGCTCGACTCATCACTCGTTCAGCGCCGGCGCAGCGCGGCGCGCGCGGCCAGCATGATCAGCGCGGCTGCGAGCAGCGGCCACAGCGCATCGGCGGCGAGCAGATCGGCCGGCCGATCGGCGGCCAGCGCGCGGTGGATCACGCGGCTGTACAGGAAGGTCTTCACCGCGAAACCCAGCGCCGCGGCGGCCAGGAAAGCGGCCAGCGGCAGGCGCAGCACCCCGGCGGCGTAGTTGAGCACCGAATGCGGAAAGCCTGGCGCCAACCGCAGCGCGCATAGCGCCAGGAAGTCGCTCTGGCGCTGCAGGAAGCGGTAACCGCGAGCCGCCTGCAGTCGCGCCAGCGAGGCGCCGGTGAGCCGGCGCGCGAACGCATAGGCGGCCAGCGCGCCGGCGCAGCCGCCGGCGGTCAGGATTGCCGCGGCCGCCGCCGGCGCATACAGCGGCGCGACCAGCCACAGCACCGCCGAGCCGGGCAGGCCGAAGGTGAACAGCAGCACCTGCAGCAGCACCAGCGCCGGCACCATCCACCACTGTTCGGCGTGGCCGCGCGCCAGCGCCAGCGCGTCGCGCCAGTCGACGAGGTCGAGCGCCTGCGCCGCCAGCCCGAGGACGACGAGCGCCCCCAGCGCCGCCAGCGGCCACCCGCGGAAGGGGGAACGTTCGACCATGGCGCGGCGACGCCTGCGCGGCGGCACGATATCAACGCGGCGCGCGCCGTGTTCGCCCGCGACGCGACGCCGCCACCGGCTCGACGTGCCTGCCGCGCGCAGGCCGGCGCGCCGGCGCACCGTTGCGGCAGACCCACGGGTCGCGTTCGAAGGCGCCGCCTGCCGTGGGCGTCGTGTTGCTCCGCGCGCGCCATGCGCAGGACGCATCCTGCCGTGTCGTGCTGCCGACCAAATCGGATCGCGAAGCCATCATCGGCCCAACCACGCGCAGCCGGTCAGTGCGCTGCCGGCGAACACACCGATGAGCACCGCCGGCGCGACGATGCGCAGCAGCCAGCGCCAGACGAGCGCTGCCGCGCCCGCCGTCAGGCCTGCGGCCTCGATCGCACGCGCCTGCGGCCAGGCCCAGCCCACTGCCAGCGCCACGCACAGGCCGCCGAGCGGCAGCAGCAGATTGGAGGCTACGCGGTCGATCGCCTCCAGCACACCGACGCCGAACGGACGCAGCGCGGCCAGCGCGCCCTCGGCCAGCGCCGAGGGCAGGCCGATCACGAATGCTGCCGTGCTCACCGCCAGCGCCGCACGCCGCCGCGACCAGCCGCGCACCTGCGTCAGCACTGCCACCGGGACCTCGATCAGCGAGATCGTCGGCGACAGCGCGGCGAAGGCCAGCAGGGCGAAGAAGGCAAGCCCGACCCAATCGCCGGCCGGCATCAGCTCGAACACCTGCGGCAGGGTGACGAAGGCCAGCGCCGGCCCCTGCGCCGGATCCAGCCCGAACGAGAACACGGCGGGGAAGATCGCGATGCCGGCCAGCAGCGCGAACGACGTGTCGACGCCTGCCACCAGCAGCGCCGATCGCGGCAGGCCGACACTGGGCGGCGCGTAGCTGCCATAAGTGGCGAGCACACCGACGCCCACGCCGAGCGAGAAGAAGGCCTGCCCGAAAGCCGCCAGCCACACCTGCGGCTGCGCCAGCGCGGCGAACTGGGGCGCGAACAGGAATGCCAGGCCCTGCCGCGCCGCGTCGAGCGTCAGGCCATGCACGGCCAGCGCGATGACGATCAGCGCCAGCAGGGGAATGACCACGCGCGCAACCCGCTCGATGCCGTGGCGCACGCCGGCGATCACCGCAGCGGTCGCCACCGCCAGCACGAGGAACTGCCAGGCGACCGGCTGCGGCGAAGCGAGAAAGCGCGTGAACGCCGCGGCGGCCTCGGCCCCGAGGCGATCGGCGTCGCCGGCAGCGAAGGCGGCAAAGTAGCGGGCGGCCCAGCCTGCCACCACGGCGTAGTAGCTCAGGATGGCGAGCGACGCGGCCGCCGCCAGCCAGCCCGCCCAGGCCCAGCGCGGCGAGCGCATCTCGAAGGCGTAGGCCGAGACGATGTCGCCGCGCGCGCGGCGCCCGAGCGCCATTTCGGCGAGCATCAGCGGCAGCCCGAGGATGGCGACCGCCGCCAGATAGGCGAGCAGGAAGGCGCCGCCGCCGTTCTCGCCGGCGACATACGAAAAGCGCCAGATGTTGCCCAGTCCGACCGCGCTGCCGACGGTGGCCAGCACGAACGCGGTGCGGCCGGACCACTGTTCGCGCGGCGCCGCGGGTGCCATCGGCGTCAAGCCGCGTCCGGCACCGCCGCCTTGACCCGGCGGCACACGCGCATCGGCGGCACGTTGCGCCACTGCCGGCACGCCGCCAGCGGCACGCCGAGAGGCGGCGCGAGGTGGCCGGCGACTTGCGCGCGAAGCTGCCAGGCGACGAAGCGACCGCCGGGGGCCAGGCACGAGTCGATCGCCGCGGCGGCGGCGGCGCCGTTTGCCGCAGCCGGCATCCTGACCCCCGTGCGGATCCGGCCCACCATGGCGCTGCTTCCGGGGCCCGAAGCGCCGGTGAACCGGTTGTGCCCGGGATCCGGCTTCAGTCGACCAGCCGGTACTGGATCTTGATCGTCACGGCCGCCCCGGCGATCATCGCGGCCAGCGCCATGAACGAGCCGAGCGCCAGAGTGGACGCGCCGCTGACGCCCTGGCCGATCGAGCAGCCCATCGCCAGGAAACCGCCGAATCCCATCAGTACGCCGGCCGCCAGATGGCTGACGAAGTCCTGCCAGGACGCGAACCACTCGAAGTGGAAGCGGCGCGTGGCCACCGAGTACAAAAACGACCCGAGAATCACGCCGAACACCGTCATCACACCGAAGTTCAGCTGGCTGAACTGCGAAGGCGCCAGCAGGTAGCGCAGCGTGTCGCCGATCGGCGTCACGAAGGTCAGCGACTGCACCTCGACCCGGCTCGGACGTTGCTCCGCGAACATCGCGTACTCTTTCCAGTCCTCCGCATGCGGCCCGCCGGTGATGTACCAGCCCAGCGCGACCGCGGCCCCAACCACGACGCCGCCCAGCACCAGGTTCGGGTTGCGCCGGAACGCCGCGGAACCGAAGACGAACCACAGCAGCGCTGCGACGATCGCCAGCCCGACCGCAGCGCGGGCGATCCGCGGATCGAGACCGAAGAGTCCGCCCACCAGCGCATCGACGTTCTGGCCGCTGATGCCGAAAGGTGCGAGGTTGACGATGGTCGGCTCGAGCCAGCTCATCACCGCGATGTTGAAGAGGTCGGTCGTGAACATGAGGTAGGCAACCAGCGCGATCACTGCGGCCACGAACAGCGAACGCACGCTGCCGCCGCCGACGCGCACCAGCGTCTTGGTGCCGCAGCCCCCGCCCAGCGTCATGCCGACGCCGAACAGGAATCCGCCGAGCAGGTAGCGCAGCCAGGCGAACTGCGGGGTGCGATACGGCGGCAGCGTGTTCTCCGGCAGCCGGACCACGGCTGCCAGTTCCAGCAGCAGCAGGCCACCCGCGGCCACCGCGACCGCCAGCAGCCAGGAGCGCAGCCGGCCGAGCGAGCTCATGTTGACCCAGTCCGACACGGCGCCCATCGTGCAGAAGTTCGTCTTCGCCATCACCGCGCCCATCACGGTCGCGACGATGAACGCCGCCGCAAGCACCTTCGTGTGAATGTCGAGTTCCATGGCTCCCCTGTCGGTTGATTGCGGTCGCCGTGTGCGTCGCGAGGACCGCTGCCGATCGTTTCGCGAATCCCGGATGAAGCCGCTGCTTGCGCGATCGCGACGAATCGAGCAATCCGGACAAACACCAAGATATCGTCTGGCAGCCGGGCGCGTTGCAACCGTCGGCGCAGGTTTTCAAGCCCAGCCTGCGGAAGGCGCCCGAGTGTGACGTATTGTGTTTTTGCGGGCCGGATTTCGTGACTCCCCGTCCCGGCTGCGTCCATGTACGCCGATTGGGGCATGGACGGCATTCCCGCCCGGCGCATATGGTCTTACGGTGATTGACATCACACAGGTATGGTCGAGGGCCGAGACAAGGAGGCAGCAATGAAACAGAGCAAGTCGGATACGAGCTCGCGCAGCCGGCGTCGAGCGATGAAGGCACTGGGCGCCGCGGGTCTGGCCGCCGGCGCGTTGTCGCTCGGACTGCTTGCGCCGGGCAGCGTACTTGCGCAACAGACCCTCGGCATGCCGCTGCCGGACGAAAAGGTCGCCGACACGCTGCAGCGGCTGTTCGCCGGTCGCCCGCTGCAACCGGCGGGTGACCGCCTGAAGGTCGAGGCACCGTTGATCGCCGAGAACGGCGCCGTCGTCCCGATCAAGATCGATGCGAACCTGCCGATGGCGCCCGACAATTACGTGCGCAAAGTCTATGTGATCGCGGACAAGAACCGGCGGCCGCTGAACGCCGCGTTCACGTTGACGCCGGAAGCCGGCAAGGCGTCGCTGGCGACCAACGTGCGGCTGGCCGAAACGACCGATCTGCGCGTGATCGCCGAGATGAGCAACGGCGTGCTGTACGAGGCCAAGCAGCAGGTGAAGGTCACCGTCGGCGGCTGCGGCGGCTAGACGCGATCGGACCGACCAGAACGAAGCGACGGGAGACGACAGGATGTCAACGGGGCAAGTGCGTATCCGGGTGCCGGAGAAGGCCAAGGCGGGCGAGGTGGTGACGGTCCGCGTGCTGGTCAGCCATCCGATGGAGATCATGCAGTACCAGGGCGGCAAGCCGGTGGTGAAGAAGTACAACTTCATCCACAAGGTCGAGGCGACGTACAACGGCAAGCCGGTGTTCGAAGCGGAGACGACGCAGGCAGTCAGCCAGAACCCGCTGTTCGTCTTCCCGGTGAAGGTCGATGCGCCGGGGGTGGTGAAGGTCGTCTTCCACGACACGGAGGGCAAGACCTACACTGGACAGGCCGAAATCAAGTTCTAGGCAAAAGAAGCCGGACTCGCCGCCGACGTGCGGGGCCACGCTGTCCGAGCGGCCGCGTGCCTGCGAGTCGAGCGCGGAGCCAAACAAGGAGACAGTGCATGAAGCTCGGACTCGGCAGGCTGTCGCGCCTGCAGAAAGCTATGTTGATCGTCACCGGCGCGGCGCTGATCGGCGCCTGCGCGACGGTGGTTCCGCCCGTCACCTCGCAGGAGTGGAAGTCGCGGGCGACGGCGCACTCGCAGGGCATCGTCAAGGAAGTCGACGGCAAGAAGATCCAGCAGCGCTATCCGTTCGGCGGCTTCGGCACGCGGTATTTCGGCCAGTGGCCGACCTACGCGACGGGCAGCCCGGCGTACTTCCCGCCGAAGAAAGGCCAGATGCCGACCGGGATCGTGGGCGATCCCGAGAAGGGGCGAGCCCTGCTGAAGGCCGGCGCCAAGGGCCCCTGCACGGCCTGTCACGTGATTCCGGACGTCACCGTCTGGCCGGCGGGCAGCGTCGGTCCGGACCTGCGCGCCATCGGTTCGCGCGGCATCTCCAACGAGTTCCTGTATCAGATCATTTACGACCCGCGCGTCGTTTACGGTGAAGGCACGCCGATGGCCCCGTTCGGCGCCAACGGCATGTGGACGCCGGAGGAGATCGTCCACGCGGTGGCTTACCTGCAGTCGCTGAAAGGCAACCCGCCGGGCCAGCCGGAGAAAGTCACGGACGACCCGGATTGGGATCCGCGCACGCGCAAGGTGGTGCGGCCGGCGTACGGCGATGCGCTCGACGTCACCGCCAACCCGGGCCTGGCGCTGGCCGAGAGCATCGCCGTGCCGTTGTGGAGCAAAGCCGGTCCCAAGGGACAGTCGTGCGCCGGCTGTCACGGTGCGCTCGGCGCCCCGGATGCCAAGCGCACGATCGGCACGATCAAGTCGATGGAGGGCGTGGCGGTCCGCTATCCGAAGTGGTTCCCGCAGCACCGGCGAATGATGTCGATCGAGGATTTCCTGGCCGTGCACACGCCGGAGACGACCGGGCATGAACTGCCGTCGCAGGGCGATGCCAACATGTCGATGTCGATCCTGGTCAAGATGCAGTCGTACGACATGCCGTACGCGATCGATCTGAAGAACCCGAACGTGCAGGCGGCGATCAAGCGCGGCGAGGAACTGTTCAACCGCCGGGTGGGCCAGCGTGGGCAGGCGTGCGCGCAGTGCCACACCGAGCGCGGCGGCGGCCGGAAATTCCTCGGCGGCCGCTACCTGGCCGACGTCGACAAGGACGCGATGGTCAACCACCCGTACTTCCGGACCGCATGGCAGCGGCTGATCGACATTCGGATCCGGATGCAGTGGTGCATGACGCCGCTGCTGACCAACATGCTGCCCGGCGACGCGCCCGAGTATGCGGACTTGGAGACCTTCCTGATCTCCAAGCAGACCCAGCGCGGCGACCGCATGCAGGTCCCGCGGCTGTCTCACTGATTCGGCCGCCTCGGCCGGCCCGCGTTCCCGTGGCGGGCCGCGGCTGCAGGCAGTGCTCGGCCCGTCGCTCGTCAGCAGGCGAGTGCCGTTCCGACGCCTGCGCGGCGCCAGCGCGACCGGACTTGGACGAACTTGCACGGGGCCCAGGATCACCTGAGCGCCGCATGAGGATTGGACGATGGAAGTCACCCGACGCGACCTGCTCAAACTGATCGCCATCGCCGGCGGTCTGGGCGCGACCGACCCGGATCGGCTGTTGGCCGCACTCGGCCCCGAGCAGCTGCTTTCGTTCGAGCCGCTGGGCAACGTGACGCTGCTGCACATGACCGACAGCCACGCGACGCTGCTGCCGGTGTATTACCGCGAGCCCGATACGCTGCTCGGGGTCGGGCCGGAGCGCGGCAAGCCACCCTATCTGACGGGCGACGCCTTTCTTAAGCACTATGGCATCAAGCCCGGCACGGCCGAGGCGTACGCGCTGACCCACGTGGGCTTTGCGGAACTGGCGCGGCGCTACGGCCAGTTTGGCGGGTACGCGCACGTCGCGACGCTGGTCAAGCGGGTGCGGGCCGAGCGTCCGGGCCGCACGCTGCTGCTCGACGGCGGCGACACGCTGCAGGGATCCGCCACCGCGCTGTGGACCGAGGCCGAGGACATGGTGCAGGCGATCAACCAGCTCGGCGTGGACGTACTCAGCCCGCACTGGGAATTCACGTTCGGCATCGATCGCGTCAAACAGATCTTCGGCGACAAGGACAAGCGCGGCACGTTCAAGGGCGAGTTCGTCGCGCAAAATGTGATCGACATCTCGTGGGGCCCGCCGGGCGAGCAGGTGTTCAAACCCTATGTGATCCGCGAATTGGGCGGGGCGCGGCTGGGCATCATCGGGCAGGCGTTTCCGTACACGCCGATCTCGCATCCGCGCAAGTTCGTTCCGGACCTGACCTTCGGCATCCGCGACGAGCAGTTGCAGAAGCACGTCGACGCGCTGCGCGGCGAGCAGCGCGTCGACGCGGTGGTGCTGCTGTCGCACAACGGCGTGGCGGTCGACCTGAAGCTGGCGGAACGGGTGCGCGGCATTGACGTGATCCTCGGCGGCCATACGCACGACGGCATCCCGCGGCCGATCAAGGTGGGCAGCACGCTGGTCATCAATTCCGGCGCGCATGGCAAGTTCCTGTCGCGCCTCGACCTGGACATCCGCGACCGCCGGGTGCGCGGCTACCGCTACAAGCTGATCCCGGTGCTGTCGCAGTACATCCCGGCCGACGCCGAGATGGAGGCGCTGATTAAGCGCGTGCGCGCGCCGTACGAGGCCAGGCTCGGCGAGAAGCTTGCCGTGTCGGACACGCTGCTGTACCGGCGCGGCAACTTCAACGGCACCTTCGACGAGATCGTTCTCGACGCACTGCTCAAGCACTACGACGCCGAGGTCGCGTTCTCCCCGGGCTTCCGCTGGGGGGTGACGGTCCTGCCGGGCGATCCGATCACACTGGAGCACGTCTACAGCCAAACCGCGTTGACCTACCCGAACACGTGGTCGCGCGAATTAACCGGGGCCGAGATCAAGACGATCATGGAAGACGTCGCCGACAACCTGTTCAACCCCGACCCCTACTACCGACAGGGCGGAGACATGGTTCGCGTCGGCGGCGTCACCTACGCGATCGACCCGGCCGCGCGGGCCGGCGCGCGGATCTCGGACCTGCACATCGGCGGCAAGCCGATGCAAGCCGACCGCAAGTACAAGGCCACCGGGTGGGCCAGCATGATGGACGTCGACGGACCGCCGGTATTCGATGTGGTCGCCGGCCACCTGCGGCGCGTCAAGTCGGTCAAGCTGGACCCGCGGCCACGGGTCCGCGTGAAAGCCTGAAGGCGTACCATCACGAGCGGGAAGCGCTTTGCGGGAGGGTGACATGAGCCCATGGCGTTCGATCCTGCTGGTCCTCGGCCTGGTCGCGGCGACCGCAGCATCTGCGCAGCCGGTGCGTGACCCTCACCTGTATTTTTTTCAGGCCAGCTTCGGCGACCTGAAGGAGGAGCTCGCCTTGGCCCGCAAGGAGGGCAAGCGGGGGCTGTTCCTGACGTTTTCCGCGGAGGCTTGTACGCCGTGCATCCTGATGAAGCGCACGGTGCTCAACCAGGTGTCGGTGCAGGAGCACTTCCGGCGCCACTTCCGCGTGCTCGAGATCGACTACAACGGCGATGCCGAGATGGCCGACGTCAACGGCCGCTGGATGCGCAGCAAGGACTTCGCGCAGAAGATCGCGAAAGTGCGCGGCACGCCCAGCTTCATGGTGATCGGGCTCGATGGCAAGGAGCTGCTGCGCCACTACGGGCCGACCAACGGCCCGCAGCAGTTCATGTGGTTCGCCGACTACGTCGTCAACGAAGAGTACCGGCGCCGGCCCTTTGAAGGGTATTGGCGCGAGCGCTTGGCGGCCAGTCGGTAGCTCGGAAATTTCTGTCCGCCCCGCGTGCGGGGATTCGTCAGCTTCGACCCGCGCTGGCGCCACGCGGCAAGGTGCGCACTGTCGCTGCTCTTAAGTTTGTACGGATCGATGTCGGGGTTGCGGCTGTTGGGCGGCGGCACGATGGCCGCGGTGCCGTGCTCGGCCAGTTGCTCGATGGCCGGTAGCTTGGTGAAGCCGCCATCGGCCAGCCAGTGCGCGGGCGTGACTGCATAGCGCTGCGCCTGCGCGCGCGCCGATGCGGGGCGGGCCCGCGCGGCGCGCACGCCGCTGCGCGACACGCCGAGCAGCTGGCACATCAGCGTCACACGGCAGGAGTCGCGGTGCGCTTCGATCCAGGGGTACTTCACAGCGACTCCTTCGCGAAGTACGCCGCTGCCTTTCGCAGGATTTCCTTCTCCAGCTTCAGCCGGGCGTTTTCCTGCCGCAGCCGGGCGTTCTCGGCCTGCACATCGTCTACAGGAACTCGACCGTGTACTTCCGACCCCGCCCTCCTGCTCTCATCCTTAACCTCCACGAAGTCAAACTACCAAACTTCGTGGCGTCCATTTTTCGGGGACCAGTGCAGGCACGCCCCAGGGCGGTCCGATCTCGTGCGTGCTGGCCAACATCTACCTGCACTACACGCTGGACCTCTGGTTTCAGAAGAAGATCAGGCCGAGGTGCCGGGGCGAAGCGTATTTGGTGCGTTTCGTCGATGATTTCGTGGTGAGCTTCCAGTACCAACGGGACGCAGAGGACTTCCAGAAGCGGTTGCGCGAGCGCTTTGCACGATTCAACCTGGAACTGTCCGAGGACAAGGCTCGGCTACTGCTCTTTGGGCGCTTTGCCGCGCAACGGCGGGCGCAGTTCGGCCAGAGGCCGCAGAGCTTCGAGTTTCTCGGCTTCAAGCACGTGTGCGGGGTGGATCGCGGCGGACGGTTCGCTGTGATTCGCCTGCCCAGCACCAAGAGCTGTCGGAAGTTCCTGGCCCGCGTCCATGAGTGGTTGGTCGGGCACATGCACTGGCGACGACGCGATCAGCAGGCGCATCTGCGAACGATGGCGATGTCCCAGACGTCGTTGGAACTTGAAGGCGGCGGTTTCCGCAGCGAGTTCGCGAGAATCGAGCTTGCTGAAGCTGAAACCCGCAACCCAGAAGGAAACCGCCATGAAGGACTGTAAGGCCAAGACGGCTGGTAAGAAGCCGACCTTGAAGATCGCGCATCGCGACGACCAAGCCGCCGTACGGCACTGGCTGGCCGGCAACGGCCAGGCGCTGCTGCCGATGCTCGAGCTTCTGGAAACCGCGCAGGCGAGCATCGACGAGCTGATGAACGAGGCCGCGCGCGGGCTCAGCGAGCAGCTGCTGGTGCTGTCGGCGCAGGAACGCGCCGGCGCCAAGCTGCGCGGGCGCGCCGGCGGCGACGTGCTGTGGCACGGCACGCAGCGCGGGCAGGTAAGGCTGGCCGAGAGGAAGCTGCAG
>JBBIJJ010000113.1:0-10974 GCA_037446035.1 Burkholderiales bacterium | reverse complement strand
GCCGGGGCTGCGCGGGTTTGCACGGCGCCTGCGGGCGCGGGCTTGCGCTCAACGCCTTCCCCCAAGGCCTGCGGGCCTTGGCTGTGGCCGTCTCGCGCAATCCGCATCCCGCATGCATCCGCGCAATCGCCGCGCCCCTCGTGAAATGTCCGGGCTAGGCGGCTGCGCAACGAAAAAGGGCGCGGGAGTCCCGCGCCCTCGATCGGGTGCCGTGCGCTCAGCCGCGCAGGCACTCGGCCATGAACTTCTTGCGCTCGTCGCCCTTGAGGTTTTTTTCGCCGGCCTGCTTGTTGCAGGCGGTCATTTTTTCCTGCTGCGACTTCTTCGCGGCCGACAGGCAGGCCGACATGAATTTCTTGCGCTCGTCGCCCTGGAGGTTCTTTTCGCCGGCTTCCTTGTTGCAGGCAGCCATTCTTGCCTGCTGCGGTGTCGGCTTCTTCTTGTCCTCGGACGCATGGGCGATCAGCGGAAGCGCGAGGCAGACGGCAAGCAGAATCTTCTTGATCATCGGGCTTATCCTCCGTGTGAAGTATCCGTGTCGCTGGCGCGGCGGCTGCCGCGCCAGCGACACGATAACGGCAATGCGTTGCCCCGGGTTGGCCGGCGGGTCAGCCGCCGTCCATCGCCTGCCGCTGGCGCGCCTGGAACTCGGCCATCGTGTCGATGCCGCGCAGCTTAAGGATCGTGTTGCGCACCGCTGCTTCAAGCAGCACCGCAAGGTTGCGGCCCGCCGCAACGGGAATCACGACCTTGTGGATCGGAAGTCCAAGTACGTCCTCGGCGGTACCTGCCAGCGGCAGCCGTTCCATCACCTCGGCGGCGCTGCGCCGGCGCAGTTCGACGATCAGCCGCAGCTTCATCTTTCGGCGCACGGCGGTTTCGCCGAAGATCGCGCGGATGTCGAGCAGGCCCAGGCCGCGGACCTCCAGCAGGTTGGCCAGCAGCGGTGGGCAGCGGCCCTCGATCGTGTCGGGCGCCACGCGTGCGAAATCGACCACGTCGTCGGCGACCAGCCCGTGGCCGCGGCTGATCAGTTCGAGCCCCAGTTCGCTCTTGCCGACCCCCGACTCGCCTGCGATCAGCACGCCGATGCCGAGCACGTCCATGAACACCCCGTGCATCGTGCAGTGCGCGGCCAGCACCCTGGCCAGATAGATGCGCAGCACGTCGATGACCTGCGAAGCCGGCAGCGCGGTCGCGAGCACGGCAAGGCCGGCGCGTTGTGCGGCGGCGAGCAAGCCCGGCGGCGGCGCCAGCCCTTCGGCAGCGATCAGCCCGAGCGGTGCGCCGGCGATCAGCTCGTTGGCGTAGTGATCGATGCGCGCCGCGTCCATGCGCGCGATGTACCGGACTTCCGGCGCGCCCAACACGTGCAGCCGGTTCGGGTGGATGAGGTTGAGGTGGCCGACGAGGTCGGAGGTCGCCACACTGGTGCCGCCGGTTCCGGGCAGGGCGCTGCTGGCGCGATCGCGGCCGGCGAGCCACTCGAGCGCGAGGGTCTCGCGGTTGTCTTCGACGAGGTCCTGGAGTGTGACCATGCCGCGAGCATACCGACGGCCCGCGCGTGCCGCGCGCTGCGGCCTACGCGGCGGGTCGGACCGGCTCCCAGGTGGCGAGCATCGCGTGCAGCGCCGCCGGATCGGACACGGTTAGCAGACGTTCGCGGAAGGGCTTGTCGGACAGCATCTGCGCGAGTTCCGACAGGATGTCCAGATGCTGCTGGGTCGCCTGTTCCGGCACGAGCAGGAAGATCAGCAGGCGCACGGGGCGGCCATCCGGGGCATCGAATGGCACCGGCTCGGCCAGGCGGACGAAAGCGGCAACCGCCTCCTTCAGCCCTTTGATCCGCCCGTGCGGAATTGCCACCCCTTGGCCGAGACCCGTCGAACCGAGCCGCTCGCGCGCGAACAGGCTGTCGAAGACGGTCGCGCGGGCGATGCCCTGGTGGTTCTCGAACAGCAGTCCAGCCTGCTCGAAGATGCGCTTCTTGCTCGACGCATGCAGGTCGAGCAGCACGTTGGAGACAGGCAACAGTCGCGAAATCAGGTTCATCGGAGCGCGATGGCAATGCGGGCAAAGACGGCGCGCGGGGACATCGAGCCGTCACCCTAGACCCGGTCAGGGCCGGCGATGCCGCAGGAAAACGCCCGATACGGTCTCAATTCAGCGTAGACCCCCGCGCAAACCCGGTGCGTGGTCACCCCGATCGGAGCCGCATTCCCTTGCATGTAGAACGCGCTGCCGGCGGGCCGGGCCGACCGAAAGAAGGCGCGGAGTATACGCGCGGGTCGGCGGGGCGATCACGGCTGCGGCAAGGGCCCAGCCAATGGTCGGCCGCATGTTGCCGTCAGACAACAGCGGAGATGCGGAACGCTACGGATTCCTGGCGGGCGACGCGACACGGCACGGGCAAAGAAAAGGGCCCGCGCTCACGGGCCCTTCGCGGCTTCAGAGTCGCCGGCACGCGTCGCCGGCGGCGCGCTACTGCGGACCGTGGGTGGCCTGGTGCTTGAGCGGTTCGCGCGCGTGGTTCTTGACGCGATCCTTGTGCCGCAGCACCTGGCGGTCGAGCTTGTCCATCAGGTTGTCGATCGCGGCGTACATGTCGCCGTCGATCGCCTCGGCATGCATGCTGTTGCCCCGCACGCGCAGCGTCACCTCCGCCTTGTGTTGCAGCTTGTCGACCGACAGCTGCACGTCAGCCTCGATCACATGGTCGAAGTGCCGCCGGATCCGTTCCAGTTTGCCGCCAACGTAGTCGCGCAGCGCCGGAGTCACTTCGAGATGATGACCTTGGATGATGAGGTTCATGCACAACCCTCCTTGGACTGGGTATCGATTCGCGAGCGACGCGCCGCCAAGCAGGATCGGCGGGCCGCTACAGCACCTTGCGCAGCGCCACCGGAGCGATCTTCAGCGACTCGCGGTACTTCGCGACCGTGCGACGCGCGACCACGATGCCTTGTTCGCCCAGCAGCTCGGCGAGTCTGCTATCGGACAGTGGGTTCTTCGGGTCTTCTGCTCCTATCAGCTGCTTGATCAAGGCGCGGATCGCCGTGGATGACGCCGCGCCGCCGGTTTCGGTCGCCACGTGGCTGCCGAAGAAGTATTTGAGCTCGAACACGCCGAAGGGCGTGGCCATGTACTTGTTCGAGGTCACGCGCGAGATCGTCGACTCGTGCAGCCCGACCGTGTCGGCGATCTCGCGCAGCACCAGCGGCCGCATCGCGATCTCGCCGTGCGTGAAGAAATTGTGCTGGCGGTCGACGATCGCCTGCGCCACTCGCAGAATCGTCTCGAACCGCTGCTGGATGTTGCGGATCAGCCAGCGCGCTTCCTGCAACCGGGCCGACCAAGGCGTCTGTCCTTCCTCGCCCTTTTCGCGTTTGACGATCGCCGCGTAGGACTGGTTCACGCGCAGCCGCGGCAGCACGTCGGGATTCAGTTGCGCGACCCACCGGTTGCTGATCCGCCGGACATAGATGTCGGGTACGACATAGTCGGGCCCCGATGCGGCAAAGCCTACGCCCGGACGCGGATTGAGTCTACGGATCAGCGCATGTGCCTCGCGCAGAGCGTCGTCATCGGTGTCGAGCAGCTTGCGCAATTTCGCGTAGTCTCTCGCTGCGAGCAGCGGCAAGTGCTCGCTAACGATCCGTTTCGCGAGCTCCAGGGTGCCGCGCGCTGCGGGCGGGTCCGGCTGCCGCGCCAGTGCGTCGAGCTGGATTCCGAGGCACTCGGCGGCACTGCGCGCGCCGACGCCGGCGGGATCGAAGCTCTGCAGCAGCTTCAGCGCCGCGCTCAGATCGTCCAGCTCGACGCCTGCTTCGTGTGGGCACAGCTCGAGCAGCTCGGGCAGCGGTGTTGCGAGATAGCCGTCCTCGTCGAGCGCCTCGATCAGCAATTCGACCAGCGCGCGGTCGCGCGGCGACGCCGTCGTCACCGCCAGTTGCGAGCGAAGATGCTCGGCGAGCGTCGGCGGCGCGCACGCCCAAGACAGCGGGCCTTCGTCGTCGTCGTCGCGTTCGGCGCGGCTGCCGCTGCCCCAGTCGAGCAGTCCGTCGGCCGCAATGCTGCCGTTGGGGGGCTCGGCATCGGTGCCAGCCGGTGCGAAGTCCTCGCCGCGGTCGCCCGCTGCATCCGTGCCGACCGTACCGGCCGCGCCGGAGACGATCGCGCCGTCGGCGGCGACCCGCAACGGCGTGGCGAGCGGATCGTCGTCGCGCTCGAGCAGCGGATTGTCGGCAAGCGCCTGTTCGATCTCCTGGTTCAGTTCCACCGTGGACAACTGCAGCAGCCGGATCGACTGCTGCAGTTGCGGCGTCAGCGCCAGATGCTGCGAAAGCCTGAGCTGCAAGGCATTCTTCATGGCAACTGAATCGGTCCGGTCGCTACATTCTGAAGTGCTCGCCGAGGTAGACGCGCCGCACGTTTTCATTTTCGACGATCTCCTCGGGGCGGCCGGCGGCGAGCACTTCGCCCTCGTTGATGATGTACGCGTGGTCGCAGATGCCGAGCGTCTCGCGCACGTTGTGGTCGGTGATCAGCACGCCGATGCCGCGGTCCTTGAGGAAGCGCACGATGCGCTGGATCTCGATGACCGCGATCGGATCCACGCCCGCGAACGGCTCGTCGAGCAGGATGAAGCGGGGGCGCGCGGCGAGCGCGCGCGCGATCTCCACGCGCCGCCGCTCGCCGCCCGACAGGCTCTGCGCAGGGTTGGTCCGCAGATGCGTGATCTGCAGGTCGGCGAGCAACTCGTCGAGCCGCGCGTCGACCGCTTCCGCCGGCAGCGGCCGGCCGTGCGCGTCGCGCTGCAGTTCGAGCACGGCGCGGATGTTGTCCTCGACGGTCAAACGGCGGAACACCGAGGCTTCCTGCGGCAGATACGACAGCCCCATACGCGCGCGGCGGTGGATCGGTAGGTGCGCGATCGAGCGGCCGTCGAGGGTGATGCGCCCGCCGTCCATCGGCACGAGCCCGACAATCATGTAGAAGCAGGTGGTCTTGCCTGCGCCGTTGGGACCAAGCAGGCCGACGACCTCGCCCGCATCGACCGTCAGCGACACGTCCTTGACGACGACGCGGCTGCCGTAGCGCTTGTGCAGATGTTCGATCAGCAAGCGAGCACGCGCCGGCGCGCCGCCGGGATGCACCTGCGGCGCAACGGCAGGGCGGGCCGCGACGTCGTTCATCGGGTCGGCGCCGGCGCGGCAGGCGCGGGGGTCAATTGAGCCGGCGGCGGCGGCGGCGACGGCGCCTGGCCGCGCGGCGCGATGATCGTTCGCACGCGACCGTCGCCCTGCGCGGGATCGGCTGCCCCCTCGGCCCAGTACTTCGAGTTGCGGCTGTCGTAGACGATCAGGCTGCCGCTGAGCTGGTCGCGCGGCTCGCCGTTTTCGAGCCGCCGCCACTGCGCGCGGCCGATGAACTTCACCGTTTCCGCGCGCTCGTCGTACTCGATGCGCTCGGCATAGCCCTCGACATACTCCTCGACGCCGGGTGTGGTCGCGTCGCGCCGTTGGCGGAAGCTGGCAAGCTGGCCGGGCGCAGCGGTGACGACCGCGGAGCGGTAGCGCTCGGGATCCTCGCGCAGTTCCATCCGCTCGCCGGTGATGCGCAGCGTGCCGCGTGTCAGCGTCACGCTACCGGTGTAAACGACCGTCTGCTTAAGATCGTCGCCGACGAAGCGGTCGGCGACGATCTGCGTGGGCTTGTCGCGGTCGGCCCGTTCGGCCTGTGCGGCAGCGGCCGGCGCCAGCCAAAGCAGCACGGCTATCAACGACGCAAGCGGCCTTCGCATCGGGCGGCTCCTCAGCGCGGCGCCGGCGGCGCGAGTTCGGTGCGCACGTTGCCGGCAAGCCGTATGGTGCGCGCGATGTTGTCCAGCTCGAGGCCGTCGGCGCGCATGCGGTCGGCGCCGCGCTCCAGCTCGACCGTGCGGTCGGTCCAGTAGCGGTCCTGATCCGGCAGCGCCAGCAGGTATTCGGTGGCGAGTCGCAACGGCGCACCGCCGTCGGCCGCGCGCGTCAGCAGCACCGACCCGCGCAGGTGCACGCGCTCGCCGGCGTTCTCGATGCGCGCGCGCTGCGCACGCGCTTCGATCTGCGGGCGGTCGGGGCGCAGGCTGACCAGGCGCGGGCTGGCCAGCTCGATGTCGTCGTTCTCGGCGAAGTGCGTCAACCGCCCGGCGAACAGCTTGTGCTTGGCGCGGCCCGCATCGTCGAACTGCGTCAGTACGAGCCGCTCGACGACGAAGTCGGGTGTGCCGGGGGCAGCCGGCTGCGCCGCCGGCGGACGGCGCAACATGCGCGAGTACCAGAAGCTCGTCGCGGTGACCGCAGCGAGAAGCACGATCGCGATCAGCATCGTCACGCGGTCACGCACCCGCGACTCCGGCCCGGTGCCGCGCGAGCAGCTCGTCGAACTTGCCCTGCGCGCGCACGACGAACTCGGCCAGCGCGCGCACCGCGCCGCGGCCGCCCGGATGCGGCGCGATCCAGTGCGCGATCGCCTTGACTTCGTCGGCGGCGTCGGCGACGGTCGCCGCGAATCCGGCGCGCGCGAGCACCGGCAAATCGAGCCAGTCGTCGCCGATGTAGCCGCAGTGATCGGCCGACACGCAGGTCGCGGCGAGCAGCTGCTCGAAGCCGGCGAGCTTGTCGGTCGCGCCCTGCACCACACGCTCGATGCGCAGTTCGCGCGCGCGCACGGCGACGATCTCGGAGCGGCGCGCGGTCAGCAGCGCGACCTCGACACCCGCTTCGCGCAGCAGCTGGATGCCGTGGCCGTCGCGCGCGTTGAAGGTCTTCAGCACCTCGCCGTGCCCGCCGAAGTACAGTTGCCCGTCGGTCAGCACGCCGTCGACGTCGAGGATCATCAGGCGCACGCGCGCGGCGCGCGCGGCGGCGGTCCTGGTCATCGTGGTCGCCATCGCTTTAGAGCACCTTCGCCGCGGTCAGATCGTGCATGTGCAACGCGCCGACGAGCCGGCCGTCCTCGACGACCAGCAACTGGTTGCGCAGCGTGCGGTCGAGCAGCTCGGCCGCCTCGGCGGCGAGCTGGCCCGGGCGCACGGTCAGCGGGTTGCGCGTCATCACGTCGGCGATGCGCAACGGCCGCACGTCGCCGGCCTGCTCGAGCAGCCGCCGCAGGTCGCCTTCGGTGAAGATGCCGGCCACGCGCCCGGCGCCGTCGACGATCGCGGTCATGCCGATTTTCTTGCGCGTGATCTCACGCACCGCGTCCATCACGCTCGCCTCGAGCGGCACGCTCGGCACCGCCTCGCCGGTGCGCATGATGTCCGCGACGCGGGTCAGCAGCTTGCGGCCGAGCGCGCCGCCGGGGTGCGAACGCGCGAAGTCCTCGGGACCGAATCCGCGCGCGTCCAGGCAGGCGATCGCCAGCGCATCGCCGAGCGCCAGCATCGCCGTGGTCGACGAGGTCGGCGCGAGGTTCAGCGGGCAGGCCTCCCGCTCGACGCGGCAGTCCAGATGCGCGTCGGCGTGCCGCGCCAGCGACGAATCCGCACGGCCGGTGATCGCGATCATCGGCGTGCCCTCGCGTTTGACGATCGGCACCACGGTCAGCAGCTCGACCGATTCGCCCGAATACGACAGAGCGACGAACACGTCGTCGCGCGTGACCATGCCGAGGTCGCCGTGCGCGGCCTCCGCCGCGTGCACGAACAGCGCCGGTGTGCCGGTCGACGCGAGCGTGGCCGCGATCTTGCGCGCGATATGCCCGCTCTTGCCGATGCCGCAGACGACCACCCGCCCGCGACAGCCGAGCAGCAGTTCGACCGCGCGCATGAAGTTGCCGTCGATGCGCTCCGCGAGTGCGGCCACCGATTGCGCCTCGATCGCGATGACCTCGCGCGCGAGCCGTTGCGCGGCATCGCGGACTTTCGGGCGGTTGTGCGGCAACGCGGCGCGCTCCATCGTGGCCATCGCGATGACAGGCGGGTTCGAAACAGGCGCCGGCGATGATACTCTTGCCGGCGATCGCCTGGCATGGCTCTTGCTGTGGTCCGGCGCCGCATCTAACAAGACCTGATGACCGACGGACGTCAGCAGCGCTGAGGATGAGGTTCCAACCCACCGCACGGGTCGTTCCGGGGGCGTGCAGCGCAGACCGCCACCCGATCGTCGGCGCCGCGGCAGCGGGCTGCGGGCTGCGGGCTCGGCCCGGGCGAGCGCTGGCGCCTGCGCTGAGGACCCTCGCCGACCCGGCTGCGCCATCATGCCTTCCGCCCTCGAACTGACGCTGCTGCTGCTGACCGCCTCGGTGCTCGGCGTCGTCGCGTTCCGGTTGGCCAACCTGCCGCCGATGCTGGGCTACCTCGCGGTCGGGATCCTGATCGGTCCCCACGCGCTGGGCATCGTGCGCGATGTCGAACAGACCCGCCATCTGGCCGAGTTCGGCGTCGTGTTCCTGATGTTTTCGATCGGCCTGGAGTTCTCCTTGCCGAAGCTGCGCGCGATGCGTCGCATCGTGTTCGGGCTCGGGCTCACGCAGGTGACCTTGACGATCGCCGCGGTGATGGCGGCGGGATTCGTCTTCCATCGCTTCTTCGCGCATGTATTCGACATCAGTCTGGCGGGCGCGTTTGCGCTCGGCGGCGCGCTGGCGATGTCATCGACGGCCATCGTGATGAAGCTGCTGGCGGAGCGGCTCGAACTGGAGACGGAACACGGCCGGCGCATCGTCGGCGTGCTGCTGTTCCAGGACCTGGCCGTCGTGCCGCTGCTGGTGATCGTTCCGGCACTGGCGCAGCAGCCGGACCGACTCGCGCCCGCGCTCGGGTTCGCGCTGGTCAAGGCGGCGGCGCTGCTGGCGGTGCTGCTGGTCGGCGGACAGTGGGTCATGCGTCGCTGGCTGCATGTCGTCGCCAGGCGCCGCTCGCACGAGCTGTTCACGCTGAACCTGCTGCTGGTGACGCTCGGTCTGGCCTGGCTGACCGAGCTCGCGGGGCTGTCGCTCGCGCTCGGCGCGTTCGTCGCCGGCATGCTGATCGCCGAGACCGAATACCGCCACCAGGTCGAGGAGGACATCAAGCCCTTTCGCGACGTGCTGCTCGGGCTGTTCTTCGTGACCATCGGCATGCTGCTGAACGTCGGCGTGGTGATCGCGCAGGCCGGCTGGGTGCTGCTCGCGCTGCTGGTGCCGACCGGTCTCAAGTTCGCGCTGATCTGGGTGCTGGCGCGCGCTTTCGGTGCGACGGCCGGGACCGCGATCCGCGCCGCGCTGCCGCTGGCGACTGCGGGCGAATTCGGCTTCGTGCTGCTGAATCAGGCCGGCGGACTGAGACTGTTGCCGGCCGATCTGATGCAGATCGTGCTCGCCGCGATGCTGCTGTCGATGTTGATCACACCTTTCCTGATGCACTACAGCGGGCGCATCGCGATGCGCTTCGTCGCCTCGGAGTGGATGCAGCGCGCGCTCGAACTGCACCGGATCGCCGCGCGCTCGATCGCAACGGAGAAGCACGTCGTGATCTGCGGTTTCGGCCGCACCGGCCAGCATCTGGCGAAGATGCTCGACCAGGAGGGCATCGCGTACGTCGCGCTGGATCTGGATCCGGACCGCGTGCGCGAGGCCGCCGCGGCCGGCGAATCAGTCGTCTACGGCGATGCCGCGCGCCGCGAGACGCTGGTGGCCGTCGGCGTGGCGCGCGCGGCCGCGCTGGTGGTCACGTACGCCGATACGCGCTCGGCGCTGAAGGTGATCCACTTCGCGCACGAGATCAACCCGCAGTTGCCGATCATCGTGCGCACCGCCGACGACGCCGAACTGGACAAGCTGCTGGCCGCGGGAGCGACCGAAGTCGTTCCCGAGATCTTCGAAGGCAGCCTGATGCTCGGCTCACACGCGCTGGTATTGCTTGGGGTGCCGCTGCAGCGGGTTGTCAAGCGCGTGCGCGAAGCGCGCGACTCGCGCTACCGGCTGTTGCGCGGCTACTTCCACGGCAGCGACGAGCGCGAGGAGTTCGAGGAAGAGGCGCACGAGCGGCTGCACTCGGTGCCGATCGAGGCCGGCGCGGCCGCGGTCGGCCGCATGCTCGGCGAACTGAAGCTCGACGAGGTCGGTGCCGAGGTCACCGCCATTCGCCGGCGCGGCATTCGCGGGGACGACCCCGTCCCCGAGACGGTCCTGCGCGAAGGCGACGTCGTCGTGTTGCGGGGCGTGCCCGAGGCGCTCGAACTGGCCGAGGAGCGGCTGCTGCGGCAGTGACGCGCTCGGGCGGGCCGCCCCTGAATCCGCTACGAAGCCAGCGGCAGATAGCGCAGCATGATCGACGCCAGATCGGCGTTCGTGTAGGGCTTCGACACGTGCTCGTCCATGCCGACGGCGAGGCTCTTCTTGCGGTCGTCCGGCAGCGAATTGGCGGTGAGGGCGACGATGGGCACGCGCGGGCGGCGGGCGTTCGCCTCCTCGGTGCGCCAGGTGCGCGCGGCCGTGTAGCCGTCCATGCGCGGCATGTGGATGTCCATCAGCACGAGGTCGAAGACTTCGGCACGTAGCCGCTCGAGCGCCTCGAAGCCGTCGCAGGCCACTTCGACGTCCACGCCGAGTCCTTCGAGGGTCGTGCGGGCGACGACGGCGTTGACCGGGTTGTCCTCGACGAGGAGCACGCGGCCGGCGAATTGCGGCAGGAGCGCTTGCATCGGACTCGTTCGGCGTGCCCGCGCCGAGGAATCCGGACACGGCCGGGGCAGCGCGGGCGATGGTGACCCCGGATCGCGCCATGCTGCCGCGCGCCGGCCGCGGCGATGGTCCGAGTTGTGCGCGCCGCGCCGCGCTATTCAGGACATCGCCGCAACTGCGGCCGACCCGGGCCCGGATTTCTCACAAGGCGCACGCTTGATGTGGCTGAAGTCGTTGCGGCATGCGGTGTTCCACGCGATATGGCCGCGCGACAGAGGGCGCCTGGGCGCTCGCTGTCGCGGTGCTCGGTGGGTCTCGCGCCACCCG